>JACRIL010000174.1 GCA_016235825.1 Planctomycetota bacterium | reverse complement strand
GCGGTTCACAGGCCGGCGATCAAGGCCTTGCTCGAAATGGGACCGATGATCGTCCCATTGCTTAAAAAGGCCATCGAAACAACCGCCAGTCATGAAATCAAAACCCGCTGCCGGCAGATAATCGACCAGATTGACGCGAGCTTGTATCTCGAAGAGGCGAAAGGCGTGCAAAAAGCCGATCCAAAGTCAAAGGACTGACGCGACATTGTTATAGACCGTTCCGACAAAATCAGTCAGTTTGAGTAATCGGCAAACCCGATACCTTCCCGGGCCTGGCGCTTACTTGAGTCAGAATATTCGGTATGAATCGCGTACCCTTTTGCCTGTCACGGACAATATAAGTATAGCCGGGAAATCCCGCCGGACAGGCCTGCAACAATGTGCCGTTTCACCCTGTCGGAAAGGATGTTACGGCAGACGCGCGGAAGCACGTCGTTCCGGGTGGGTTTGGGGATGTTGCGGTGCTAAAATTCATTTCGATAAGACGCTGAGATATTATGAACGGCAATGGAACAAACGGCAGGGCGATGAAGGACCGCCTTCTGGGCCGCATACTCGTCCAGATGGGCGCGGTCGGTTTCGACCACGTCCACACGGCCCTGCAGGAACAGGGGAAAAAAGGCGGGCCGATCGGCGACGTGATGATCAATCTGGGGATCATCGACAGGCACACAAGGGATATCGCCTTGGCCTTCCAGCGGGGGATGAAATACATGGACGTCAGCAGGATCGGGATTCCGGGAAAGCTCCTGGAGATGGTCCCGGCGCAAATGGCCTGGTCTTGCAGGATATTGCCCCTCGGCAAGGATAAAAGCATCGGGAAACTGCTGGTCGCGTTCGACAGCCCGGACGGACTGGCTCAGATTGACAAGCTCGAATCGCGATTCAACGCGCCGATCCAGCCGGTCTTTACCCTGCCGGGCCAGATGTCGCAGGCGTTAAGCAGGTTTTACGGCCTGCCGGATTCGGCAGCGCCGGACGTGAACGGCGCATCCGGCGGCAGGGCCAGGTCAAACTGCGACACCCACGCGGCCGGCCTGAAAAAAATGATCTGCAAATCCTGCGGCATCGAGCTGACCATGGCAAAGGGTGTTGACAAACCGCCCGGACGATGCGTCAATTGCATGGGCGAGCTGGTCCAGTCGGCCCCGGAAGAGACGATCGTGAAGTGGTTGAATCCCGGCTGGGCCTGAACCTCCGCCCCGGAGCCCGGACATTATGCCCCAGCCGCAGGTCAGTCTCATGATTTCCGCCGTCGGCGACAGCCGCAACCTCGCCTGTGCAATTCGCGGCGCGCTGGGGCAGTTATATGAAAATATCGAAATAATCGTCGTTGCGGACCGGCCTGCGGCCGACGAACTCAAGGCCGGGGCCGAACGGCTGAAAGTGCTGCCAGTCGACAGCAAAACTTCCGTCCCGGCGGCGTACAACGCGGCGATCAAATCGGCCAAAGGCGAACTGATCGCCTACGGCGACGCCGACACAATATTTTATCCGAATCACGTCGCCGCCCTGGCCGGGGCGATTTCCGCAAAACCCGACTGCCAGGCCGCATGCGGCGATCTTTATCGCACTCACTATCAGCGGACCGCCTCGACAAGGCACGTGCGGGCGAAAATCCTCTCCGACGAGTTGTCGCCAGGCAGATTCGGCCTGTGCTACGCCAACTATGTCCCGCTGGCCGGCCTGTGTCATCGCAGGGAACTGCTGGAAAATACAGGCCCGTTCAACGAGTCGCTTGCAAGGCTCTTCGACTGGGACATGGCAAGGCGGATTTCGTTCTTCAGCCGCATCGAACATCTCGAAACGATTACCGGGGAGATTCTGACTGATGTTAATGAAGTCAGGCAGCCGGCCGGCGGCCAGGAATATCTGGCCGAAATGTTGGCGGTCAAGACCACCCGTCCGCCAAAGCCCTGGCCGATGATGCCCGACCTTTCCATCATCTTCATTGCCCCGTCGATGACGCCGGCAGCCTGCAAGGCACTGCGGCAGATATGGGTGTGGACCTACGTGCCTTTCGAGGTTTACCTGCCGGTCAGCAGGGACGAGCATGGCAGTTTCGCCGCCGACCTTGGCAATCTCATCGTCCTGCCGATGGCCCCGGCCAACCCGCCGCCGGCGCGGGTCGATGAGGCGATAGCCGCCTGCAAGGGCGATTACGTGGCGCTCGTGCCGCACGACATGCCGATCGGGCCTCTATGGCTGGAAAATGCCTACAACGCGATCGTGGAATGCAATCAGGCCGGCGCGGCGTACATGCTCGGCGATTCAGTCTCGCATCCCGCCGCGGCCGTCTATCGCCGGGAAGAACTGGCCAAAGCCCGCCTTGCCAATCCGGCGATGACCATCCGCCAGTCGATTCAGCAGGCCGGCATCGAATTGCGAAAGTCCGATTCCGCCGGGCCGGCATGGCATTGCGAACAGCTTATCGCCGAGGCAAGGGCCTGCGAAAGAGAGGGCGACTGGACCCGGGCAGGCGAAATTTACGAGGAGGCCCTGCGGGAATCGCCCTGCATCCATCTCAAGACGCTCGCGGCCGGCGCATTCTGCAACGCCAACATCAGAATGGAACGCGCCCTGCACCTGATCAAGGATGTAAACGCCCGCAGGCCGTGCGCTCAATCGCTTTTCCTGGAGGCCAAAATTACACGCGGAATAATGGGCCCCGGCCATGCCCTTGCACTTCTGACCAGGGCGGAAGAAGAATTGACGTGGAAGGGGTAGCAGCCGTCCCTTGCTGCGATTGCCCAAGCTGTCGGATTTGAGGCAACAACCGAGTTAAGTGTAATTGATTTCACGAGTTATAAATAACATTCTTCAGCCATTGCACGGCGTGAAATAATTCACTTGACAGGGTTCCCGGATTCCGTTAAAAAGAGGTTTCGCGGTCGGTGTGCGAGTCGTGTTTCGCCGATTCCGGCCGCGGCATGGTTTCATCGCCGACAACAGCGGACCTAGGCTGCTCGTTCCGCTTATCTTATTGGCAGCGGATTACCGCAATATCCGATTTTACGGCACTGAAAGGAGCAAAATCGTGGCAGAGGAAAAGGCTAAGGCGATCAGTTCTTTATCGGCGTCTGTCGAGGGACGGCTTATCCCGCCCACGGCGGAATTCCAGAAGAAGGCCCACATTTCATCTTTTGACCAGTACCAGAAGATGTACCAGCGGTCCATCGAGGACCCGGACGGATTCTGGCTGGAGATGGCCAAGACGCTGGACTGGTATCGCGCGCCGAAAAAGGGGCGCGAATACACGTGGAACACCGCCGGCCGGAAGATCCAGCACACCTGGTTCGCCGACGGCCAGTTGAACATCTCGGCCAACTGCCTTGACCGGCACCTCAAGACCGCCACTGCCGACAAGGTCGCCATCCTCTGGCAGGGCGAGCCGGAAGATGACGTCCGCAAGGTTACCTACCGCCAGCTCCACCAGGAAGTCTGCAAGTTCGCCAATGTGCTCAAGAGCCTTGGCGTCAGGAAGGGCGACCGCGTCTGCATATACCTGCCGATGATCGTGGAACTGCCCGTGGCCATGCTCGCCTGCACGCGGATCGGCGCGATCCACTCGGTGGTGTTCGGCGGCTTCTCGGCCGACGCGCTGAAGGACCGCATCACCGATTCGGCCTGCAAGCTGCTGATCACCAGCAACACCTCGTTGCGGGCCGGCAAGAGCATACCGCTGAAGGCCATGTGCGACGACGCCCTGAAGGGCTGCCCGAGCATCGAAAAAGTCGTTGTGGTCAAGCGCAACGACGAGGCCTGCAAGATGGCTGACGGCCGCGACCTGTGGTACCACGACCTGATGGCTAAGGCATCCGACAAGTGCGAGCCGGAAAAGATGAACGCCGAAGACACCCTGTTCATTCTTTACACCTCCGGCTCTACGGGCAAGCCCAAGGGCGTGGTGCACACGACCGCCGGTTACCTGCTGCATGCCGCGCTGAGCCACAAGTATATTTTCGACGTCCACGACAGCGACATCTACTGGTGCACAGCCGACATCGGCTGGGTTACCGGCCACACGTACATCGTGTACGGCCCGCTGTGCAACGGCGCCACCTCGCTCATGTTCGAGGGCGTGCCGACATACCCCGACGCCGGACGGTTCTGGAAGGTCGTGCAGAAGTTCAAGGTCAACATATTCTACACCGCCCCGACAGCCATCCGGGCGCTGATCCGCCTGGGCCTTGATTGGCCGAACAAGTATGATCTGAGCAGCCTGCGGGTGCTGGGCACGGTCGGCGAACCGATCAACCCCGAAGTCTGGATATGGTATTACGAGAACATCGGCAAGAGCCGCTGCCCCGTCGTTGATACCTGGTGGCAGACGGAGACCGGCAGCATTCTCATCACGCCGCTGCCGGGGGCGCACACGCTCAAGCCGGGCAGCGCGTCACGGCCGTTCTTCGGCGTCGAGCCGGTCGTCCTGCGGGACGACAGCAAGCCCTGCTCGCCCGAAGAGGGCGGAAAGCTGTGCATCAAGAAGCCCTGGCCTGGCATGATGCGGACCATGTGGGGCGACCACGAAAGATTCATCGACACCTATTTCACGATGTACAATGACCTGTACTTCACCGGCGACGGCTGCCGGCTGGACGCCGACGGCGACTACTGGCTCATGGGCCGCATCGATGACGTGGTCAACGTTTCCGGCCACCGCATCGGCACGGCCGAGGTCGAGAGTTCGCTGGTCAGCCACGCCAAGGTCGCCGAGGCTGCCGTGGCCCCCATGCCGCACGACATCAAGGGCCAGGCCCTCTACGCCTACATCACGCTCAAGGAAAACATCGCCGAGAGCGAGGACCTGAAAAAAGAACTGGCGCTGCACGTCCGCAAGCAGATCGGCCCGATCGCGGTGCCCGACAAGATCCAGTTCACGCACGGCCTGCCCAAGACGCGCTCCGGCAAGATCATGCGGCGCATCCTGCGAAAGATTGCCGAGGGCGTAACCGACAAGGCATCCCTGGGCGACACAAGCACGCTGGCAGATCCGACCATCGTTGACTCGTTGGTCAAAGGTCGCCAGTAAGAATCTGTTTTTGTCAGCCCGATTTATCGGGATTGCGCTGTCATTGGGGCATTAGCCCTATCAGTCCGTTGAAAACGGCCTTTCTGGCGTAGCATGGGCAAAATAACCGCGCTACTCTTTCAACGCGAACTGCTATGCGTATCTTTCCAATATGCACGCAAGAGCATGATGGTTTTCATGGTGCTAAATCTTCCTGTTACTCAGATTTTGGTCTTTGGCGGGAGCGAGGTAACTTTGCTTCAATTCGATGGATATGATACGGGGAAAAGTATTTTTAACGAAATTCGGGAAAAGAGTTGCTTTATGGGTGTGGCAAGTATATTCTTAAAAAACTATGCGATGTTGTTAGTGACGATCAGCGTGAAATGATTCACGGCAACTGATATAAGACAGTTCGCGGCAGTTAATGCGAAACGATTTATGACAGATGGTGTGAAATAATTCACGGTAGTTAATGTGAAATGATTCACGGCAGTTAACGAAAAACGATTTATGGCAGTATATGTGAAATAATTCACGGATGTGCGGCTTGGTCAATTTACAACCGCTACAGCAGCACCGAGTAACACTGGATGTGCCTGTTTTTCGAGCGTCTGCGGCAGATTTGCGGGCGCATATAACGATAAACGATAAACGGCCGGGGAGACGGCCTTGACGACCTGCTCCCGGCTGCAGATTTTAACCTAAGGAGATACAATGTCCTCAAACGCTTCGCAGCTCGCGCCCCTTCTTTCAACTCCGCCGGTCAAAAATTTCGGCTGGAGCGTAACCTTCGCCGGCATGGGGATAAACCTGGCCTTGGGAGTGCTCTATTCCTGGAGCGTGATTAAAAAGGATATTCCCGCCGAATGGAACTGGAATGGCGTGGAAAAAATGCTCCCATATGCCTTGGCCTGTCTGGTGTTCTCGATCGTCATGGTGCCGGCGGGGCGCATGCAGGACAAGTTTGGCCCGCGCCTTGTGGCGAGCATCGGCGGGATTCTGGTCGGCGCCGGATTGGTTCTGACCTGTTTCACAACAAGCGCTATCGGGTATATGATCGGTTTTGGCCTGCTGGCTGGCGCCGGTATTGGTTTTGGTTATGCATCCGCGACGCCTCCGGCCGTCAAGTGGTTCCCGAAACAGCGGACGGGCCTGATCGCGGGAATAGTCGTCAGCGGTTTTGGACTTGCCGGCGTCTACGTGTCGCCGCTGTTGAATTGGATGATCGCCGATTATGGAATTCCAACAACCGTGCTGATTCTTGGCATAGGGTTCCTTTTTGTTGTAGTGGCGCTTGCACAATTGCTGAAATCGCCGCCGGCCGGTTATGTTCCTGCCGCACCGCACAGTGGCGGCAAATCTCCATCCGCTACGGCTTCTGTCTCGCCGCCCAAAGGCGATATGACTCCCAAAGAAATGCTGGTCACGTGGCAATTCTGGATATTGTGGTTCATGTACATCTGCGGCGCAGGGGCGGGCCTGATGATTATATCGAGTCTCGCGGAAATCGCCAAGGTGCAGGCCGGTCTGTCGCTCGGATTTCTTCTTGTGGCGATCCTGGCAATCGGCAATGGAGGCGGGCGCATAGTGGCAGGAATGGTCAGCGACAGGATCGGGCGCAAAGCCACTCTGCGGATATGCTTCGTGTTGCAGGCGATAATGCTGCTGGTTTTGAATGCGGCCAACAAAGGGTCGGCAATAGCCACCGTTCCGATATTGTGTCTGATCAGCGCATTGATCGGAGCAAACTACGGCGCAAATCTCGCGATCTTCCCCGCCATCACGAAAGACTACTACGGCCTGAAGCATTTCGGGATGAACTACGGCCTGATATTCACCGCATGGGGCGTCGGCGGCTGCACACTTAGCGTAATTGCCGGCCTGATTTACTCGGGCTATATTGGAAATAGAAAAGGCAGTTTTGAATTTGCCTATTATACTGCCGTGGCAATGTTGATCATGGCTGCGATCATTGTTTCGTTTGTCCGCCCGCCTCATCGGAAGCAGGCGAATGCCATCGAGTCTCCCGCCGTTGCCCATGCGTGAGGCCATGGCGGCGCATGGGGTGACGCATAAAAAGCCCGGCAGGCAAGCGGATGAATTCCGGCCTGAGGCCCTGCTGCTGCTCGGTCCGACCGGGGCGGGCAAGACGCCGCTGGGCGATCTGATCGGACGGCGCGGACTGTGCGGACGCCGGTGCGTCCATTTCGATTTTGGCGAAAATCTCCGCCGTAGCGTCCGGGCCGGCGGACGCGGCTGGGGATTATCCGTCAAAGACGTGGAGTTTCTCCGTAACGTGCTGTACAGCGGGGCACTGTTGGAGGATGAGCAATTTCCAATCGCCCTTGCGACTCTGAAGCGGTTTTTGATCCGCCGCGCCTCAGTCGCGGACATCGTGGTGCTCAACGGCCTGCCTCGACACGTCGGCCAGGCCAGGAACCTGGATGCCGCCGCCAGGGTCCGGCTGGTCGTGGAACTTTTCTGTCCTGCAAAAACCATTTTTGATCGGATTCAGACAAATGCCGGCGGCGACCGCAAAGGCCGCACTGACGACAACATCGCTGATATCCGCCGCAAGCTGGCGATCTACAACCGGCGGACGCGGCCGCTGGTTCGCCATTACCGGCATCGCGGAGTAAAGGTTGTCCGCCTGCCGGTCGGACTGAAGACGACGTCTCGAGAACTTTGGCAATCGCTCGATAACCGCATCGGCCTGAAAAAGATATTTGAGATTTAAAATTTAAGATTTGTAATTTGAGATTTTATATCTCAATAATGTGATGGCTACTCACGCGAGGCAGCCCTAGTGCTCCGTCAGCCGTCAATAGATGGATAAAGTTTCTTCAGCTTGATCCTGGCATCATTTGTTGTGAACTGCCAGTCCACCTTCGATCCGGCAGTATCCCGCGCTGTTTCCCATGCCTTGGCTTCTTTTCGCAGATCGTCAATATCTTCGATTCGCCGAGACAGGCAGTTCTGGCCATACCATAGCCAGGAGGGTGAAGTCTGCATCGTTTTGGCAAAGGTTACGACAAGCGAGGTTTTGCTCTTTGATATAAGTTGTTGATATGGAAGATAGTTGCGGTTTTTCTAGATCGGTTCCGAAGACCGATGCTCTATCCAATTGAGCTACGGGCGCGTGTCAGCGCATTCTGAATACGGGACTTGGGCCGTGTTTTCAAGTCTTTCTGCAATCGGCGTTCATGCGAACAACACTTTTGCGGCCGGGTCTGCAAGGGTTTCCGGGTGCGCCATGCCGGCATTATCGGATCGGGACGAGGCTGCGGGCCGAGCCGTCGCCGACGGCGGAGGCATCCTTGCCATTGACGTTGAGCAGCGTCCATTTGCCGGCGGATTTGATGAAGACCAGTTTGTCCACGGTCCGGCCGTCGGGCGAGGTTATGGTCAGCGTGCTCTTGCCGTCGGCGTCGGCCAGTCCGGCTTTCGGCGCCGGTTCGTCCAGCCCGGCCGGATAAAGGATGGTCAAAAAAGTTTCTTCCCGATTCTTGCGGGCCGGGACGATTGAAATATACGACAGGGTTGCGCGTCCCTGTGAAAGTTTCGCATCGGCGGGCAGCGCGCCCAGAATATGCATCGCGCCCTTTGTCCCGCGAAGCACGGCCGACGGGCGGTCCGCGGCAAGCCCGATCGTCTGGCGAGATTGAATCCGCGACTCGAAGATCGGCGCGTCCGAAAACGCCTTGCCCGTGGCGGACGTCGTGGTCGGCGAGGCGGCGGGGTTCTTCTGGTCCTTTGGCGTTGGTCCCGGACTGTCTGGCGGCCCGTCCAGTTCGGCATCAAACGGCATTCCACCCGGCCGCGAGGCTGTCGGGGCGGTTGCCGGCCGGCTGGCTGATGGTTCGGCCAGCGCAAGGTCGTCCAGTATCACGATGAACCTGCCGTCGACCATGACCAGATGGCGGATGAAGCGGCTGAGGTCGGAGTCGTAGCAGCTCGAAAGGTCGCACGCCAGGTAGTGGAAGCCTTCGCCCGAGCCTAACCGGAGGTACTTCGCCCGGGCGTCCTTGGGCTGGCTCTTGCCGTTGACCAGTATGGTGGAATGTTCGCCGGTTTGCCACTTTCCGTATCCGGGGTCGTTCACGAACCGTTCGCCGCCGGAAACCAGAATGAATGTGCCCAGGTCGCAATTAAAGTGGGAACGATCGCTGACCCAGCCTCCGTTGAAGGCCAGCCAGAGTCTCGCCGATTGCAGGACGGCGTGGCCGTTGCCGCGGAAGAGCACCGCGTCCTGTAGTTTCGGTTTTTCTTCGGCCTGGGGCGCGTCGGCGCGGCGCCAGAGAAAATAAAACGGCGAAACGCCCTTGAAGTAAAACGCGGAATGGCCGTTGTCGGCGGCCCAAAGCAGCAGCCTGTCGCCGCCCGGGACGTGCGACTCGAACAGCGCCGCAAGGCAGGCGCTCGTGCCGCCTTCAAGCTGCGGCGCGTTGCCCAGCGGCGCCAGGCCGAAAGTCCGTTCATCCATGTTATTGAAGTTGGCGTAAAGCCCGTCGGAGGCCTGCATATAGGCGTCCCAGTAGCCGGCGAGCTTATCCGCGTAGTCCCTGAAAAGGCCCTTGTCGTCGCCGAAAACGCGGGCGGCCGCCGTCGCCAGGTAGTGGCCGAACTCCACTCCATACCGCCAGTACATCACTCCTTCGTCGCCTCCGCCGTCCTGACGTGTTACAGCCTTGAGAAATTTCAAGACGTGTTCCCAGGCCATGTCGGCGGCGGCGCGGGCCTCGGCGTCCTCGTCGTAAAATGCCAGGGCCGCCAGTCCGCAGCCGCCGTGACATACCCCGTCCCAGTTGGTCGTCATGTTGTCAACCCACCAGTCGTGGTACTCCAGCAAACTCCTGAGATAGACGCGGACGCCACGGTTCATCACGCCCTCGCGGAAAGTCAGGCGTTCTTCGTCGCTGAGCAGATCGCCGCACCAGTCGTAAAACAGTGCGGCCTCGACGCAGGCCTCGGCGGTCTGAAGGTTGGCGCCGCGATTCCACCCGTAATTCCTGTGCCATGGCCCATTGATCATGGCCATTGCCTCGCGCTTGGCCCGCTGGCCGTATTTCTCCTGGCCCGTTATGGCATATGCGAACGCGGTTATGCCCACGACTCCGAGCGTATTGCGGCTCCGTGCGCCGTAGCGGGTCTTATCGGGGTCCTGGCCGGCCAGCATATCGGCGTTCTCGAGGAAGAGCTTCCACTTTGAGACGAAGGGTTCGTGTTTGAGTTTTTCGCGAAGGGCTGGCAGTTCGTCAGCCGTAAAAAAAAGGTATGGATGTTTGCGGGGCGAGGCCGGCAGGGAAGTGGCCGGGACGGTCATCGGGCCTGACGCCGCTGTCGCGGATTTTGTCGCCGGCGTCGTCGCCGGACTCGCGGGCGCCGCATCCGCCATGAAGCGGAACGATATGGCTATGATGCCAAGGATCATTCCGGCCGACATCATCACAAACATGCTTTTGCAGCATAACGCCATAGGATCCTCTTCAAGTGTTTCGAGGGTAAAATCGGCCTGCGGCCGCCGCGAGTCAGACCGGCCATTTCAATATCCCAGATGTTCGGGATTTTGCAAATTATTTCCGGTTTTCAAACGTCAGCCGGGCTGGTTATAATCAATATGCGGTTTCAGATATATGGCGATATCCTTCCATGACTTTCGGAGAGACAATATGACGATGGCAGAGCCGGTAAAACTCTCTTTTGTGGCGATCTCGATTCTGGGAATTTCAACCGCGATTGTCCTGGCGCAGGCCCAGGCAGCGCCGGCAACCAGACCCTCCAATCCAGCCCAGGAGGATAAGAACTGGCAGGCGAGTCTCTGGAGAACGCCAAAGGCCAAGGTGCATTCAACGACGAGGACGTCGAAAAGGCGATCCAGAAAGGCGCGGACTTCCTCTGGTCGCTCCAGAAAGCCGATGGAAGCTGGGAGGGTTATAGTAACGAATTGGGAAAATTTCCCTGCGGCCCGACCGCACTGGCCTGCTACGCCCTGCTGGACAGCGGCGCAACCGTCAAGGATCCGCGCATCCAGAAAGCCCTGGACTGGCTGGCGGCAAAACAGGATGAAGATACGGCAAACTATACCTTAGGCCTCCGGGCAAATGTCTGGTTCAGCGCGAACAAGCAGGCATCCAACAAATACCTCAAGAATCTGCAGAAGGATGTGGAGCGCATCATTGGCACGGCGTACGTGCACAACGGCGGAAGCAGTTATGATACAAACACGCTCAAGGAAGGGCTGGAGGCTTACAAGAACTGGGAGAAAATCAAGAATGAGGCGGACACCGGCAAATACGGCGACAGCTCCAACAGCCAGTACGTCCTGCTGGGCGTCTGGGCGGGCCATCGCAACGGCATGGAGATACCCAAGGAATTCTGGCAGGTATGCCTCAATTTCTGGCTGCGCAGGCAGATGCCCGACGGCGGCTGGACTTACGGCTATTGGAACAAGGATGGAAAGACATATGGTTCCATGACGGCCGCTGGCCTGGCCAGCCTGTTCGTGTGCATGGACGCGTCGATGGGAGACATGTACATAAAGTGCGGCCTGCCGCCCGAGTTCGCTCCGGTCAAGAAGGGGCTGGACTGGTTCGACAAAAATTTCGAGACCACGCTCAACACACCGATGGACTTCGACGGCCGGGATACGTATTTCTTCACCTATTACATGTACGGCGTGGAACGGGTCGGGCTGGCAAGCGGGTACAAGT
>JACRIL010000172.1 GCA_016235825.1 Planctomycetota bacterium | reverse complement strand
GCCAGGCACGTGCCGTCCGTGGCACGTGCAGGCATAGCTTGGACCTCCTTTCAGTTATGCATTCACATACATAACCGTCGGAGGTCCTTGTATTTATAGATGAGGAATTATCGGACAGCCTCAACTCGTTGCACGCGGAAATATCGTCGTTGGAATAAATTGCGAGAGGCCATCAACACGAGGCCAGGATGGCCTCGCCACACGCGGGCGAGACGCCCGCGCCACAAGAATAATTGTTCCAAGTATCCGTTTCATGATTTAATCCTCCTGGAGGTAGTCTTTTTGCCAGTTCAGGATGATCCAGTTCAGGAATCCGCCGCGTTTGATCGTAACGAGGATTTTCTTCTCGACGTTGGCCCTGTCGCCAATCGCGGCCTCATAGGCCTTTTTGACGTCGTCGATGGTCTTGATCGGCGCCGCGCCGATCTTGAGGATAATGTCGTTGTGGCTGAGCTGTGCGTCGGCGGCGTTGCCGGGATACCTGACGCCCTGGATAAAGACGCCTCCGGCCGGGTTAAGAAAGAACAGGCCCGGATTGGAGAACTTGGTTATCTCCTTGACGGTCATGTTCCATTTCTTGCAGTCGAGGTCCTCGCCCTCGAACTTGCCACGGGCGACCGGCGATACCTCCAGCATGACGAGCCTTCTTTGTCCGATCTTGCCGGCGTAGCGGTCTGCCAGATCTTTGGCGATGTCGGCCTGCGCGGCGGGCGCACGTTCGGCCTGAGTCTGCGCAGCCGGCTGGCTGGCCGACTTGTCCCTGCGCGCGATCAGGCATCTGGCCGGCTGCTCGGAAGGCAGGTCAGCCAGGAACACCCTGATTCCCGGTATGTCCTCGACATACAGGCCGCTGATGGGCTGCCCGTTGACCTCAAGAAGAATGTCGCCGTTCTGCACGTCGGCCCTGGCGGCGGGGGAATCCTGATCGACGCCGGGGATAAGCACGCCGGTCCTGCTGTCGGTGAAGGTGTTGGAGTCGAAGTCGTTTATCGCCTGGAGTTGCAGGCCGCTGTATGCCCGATCGACCTTGGCGGGCAATTTTTCCTTAGGCAGCTTTGCCGAGGCATGCCTGAGGCGATCGACGATGTCCCTGACCACGTTGGAGGGGATGGCAAAGCCGATGCCGGCCGAGCCGATCCCCAGCGTGTTGATGCCGACTACCTGGCCGTCGGTGTTGACCAGCGGCCCGCCGGAGTTGCCGGGATTTATCACCGCGTCGGTCTGGAACCAGAGGTTGTAAATGTGCTTCGTGCCGAAGCCCAGGTAGCGGGTGGTGTTGGACACGATGCCCAGAGAAATGCTGCGAGTGAAGCCGAACGGCGAACCCAGGGCCATGACGAACTGCCCGGCCTCGACCCTGGAGCTGTCGCCCAGAACCGCCACGGTCAGCGCCGGATGATCCTTGGGCAGGCGCAGCTTCAGCAGGGCAAGGTCCGTCTCGGGATCGACGCCGACGACCTGGGCGGAAACCTGTTCCCGGTCGCCCAGCACGCAGTTGACCTCGATGGCGTTCTCGGCGACGTGGTTGTTCGTAACGACGTAGCCGTCGTCGGAGATTATCACGCCCGAGCCGAAGACCTCGACTCGCGTGCGTTCGCCGGCGAAAAATGTCTCCTGGATTGGCTTGACGAACACCAGGGCCGGGTAAACCTTCTCCTTGGCCGTGGCGATGATCTTCTGGAAGTCGATCTGTCTGCCGGGTCCGCTTTCCGGCCTGCCCGAAGCGCCAAATTGCCCCGCCTGATTGCACCCCAAGGCGGCCGCGCACAGCAGGCACGCGATCGCCGCTCCTGAAAGCCGTTTCATTGCCGCTCCTTTCCAAGTAAATCTCTGGAACCTTCAACACCGTGAAGGTACATTCTTTATCCGGCAAAGACAACACCGCTTAACTATAATAACCCGAAAAAAGAATCGGTTCTGCCGGTATTGGAGATTTTATGGCTGATGTGGAAAGCAGGCGATCTGTCGTGCGGCTGCATCTTGCCGAGGGCGTCGGGCCGGTGATTTTCGGCCGGCTGGTCAAGGCGTTCGGTGGTGCGGATGGAGTTTTTCGGGCCTCGGCCGGACAGCTCCAGGGCGTCGAGGGCGTGGGGCCCAAGATCGCCGCAGGCATACAGGCGACAACATGGGAACAGGTTGACGAGGAATTCGAGGAAACGCAGAAGCACGGGGTCAACATCATCACGGTCGGCGAACCGGAATACCCGGCCGCGCTGAAAAACATCTACGATCCGCCGGCGGTCCTTTACGTCCGAGGGCGGATAGAACCGGCCGACGCCCTGGCCGTCGGCGTAGTGGGGACGAGGCACTGCACGCATTACGGCATGGAGCAGGCCGACCGTCTCTGCCGCCTGATGGCAGGGGCGGGGCTGACTATCGTCAGCGGCGGGGCAAGGGGGATCGACACGGCGAGCCATTTCGGTGCGATTGAGGCGGGCGGCAGGACCATCGCCGTGATGGGCTGCGGACTCTGCCACGCATACCCGGCCGAGAACGCCAAACTCTTCGACCGGATCGTTGAGGAGGGCAGGGGGGCGATTGTTTCGGAACTGCCGATGCGGACGGCCGTGCTGGCCGGAAATTTTCCGACACGCAACCGGATCATATCGGGCCTGTCGCTGGGCGTGATTGTGGTTGAGGCCGGCAGGCGCAGCGGCGCACTGCACACATCGAGCGAGGCTGCCCAGCAGGGCCGGCCCGTGATGGCCGTGCCCGGCCGCATCGACTCGCCCCTAAGCCAGGGCGCAAACGAGCTTATCCGCCAGGGCGCGACGCTCGTCCAGAACCTCGACGACATCCTGGAGGAACTCGGCCATGTCGGCCAGAAGATGGCGCCCGACGAAAAGCAGGAGCAGGCGAAACAGCAGTCGCTCTTCGAGGCGGCGATGGACCAGAGCGAATCGGCCCTATTTGCACTGCTGGCCGAGGGGCCGCTGGGCCTGGACGAACTGGTCCGCCGCAGCGGACTGGACGGCGGCAAGGCCGCGGCCTCTATGACCATGCTCGTCCTCAAAGGCGCCGTTGCACAGCAGCCCGGCGGAATCTTCGCCCGAAAAACGACCAAACGCGATTGATTCTAACCTGAAATTGATTTTGCAAGGTCGGCCAGTGGCATCGCACGACTACGTCCAGAAGCGGTCTATTTCGCGTCGGGCGATTTCGACGGCCCGGCGGGGATTGTTCAGGTCGCCGTGGACGGTAATGACGTCCCTGTAGATGAACTCCGTGAAGACTCCCTTTGTCGCATCGAGCGTTTCGCGGATGTGCGCGGCCCAGCCGTCCTCGTTGAGCTTCTTGTCCACGCTGAGGAAATTCGGGTCGGGCTTGCGGGAAAAGACGATCTTCGTACCGCGCAGGGCCTCGCCCATGAATTTCTGGTCGCACCAGCGGGAGATCGAGACCTTCTTGAGGTGCGGCAGTTGGCGGATGTCGTCCCAGAAAGGATGGGCCGGTTCGCAACAGCCGTAGTAAAGCAACCCCATCGGCTCGCACACGTCTCGGAAATACGGAAAGCAGAACTCGTGGAACATCGCGGGCGAGACGCCTATGGTCTCCTGGCTGTTGGCCGATCCCCACATGTCGCGGAGGCGAACGGGCTGGCCTTCTTTCCAGTCCGGCGCCGGCAGGCGAGTCGTGAAGTTGAAGCTTGAACCGAAACTTTCATGATTGCCATTGTTCAGGCCCAGAAGCCCTTCTTTTTCAGCCCAGCGCATCGCGGCAAGGCAATTGTCCCGAAGGCGTGCCATCAACTGGTGCATCTCGTCGGGGCAATCGTACATCGCCATGAAATACGCCTCCATGCCCATGAGCTGGACTACCTGATTTGTCAAGGAAGCTTGGCCGAGTATCCAGATGCGAGGCTGTACAAGAAGGATGTCGCCCAGAAGCTCTTCCAGGAATTTCCTTTTTTCCCGCATTTTGGCGCGATCGACTCTGAATGTCGGGGGTTTCAGAATCGCCAGGTCGCGTTTGAGATCCTGGATCGGATGCAGATAATGAAATCCGAACTCGATCCCGTCGGCGTCCTTGGCGACTTGCCTCTCGATATTTATTCCAAGCTGATTGATCTCGACGGCCGGCCAGAAACTGTATGTGTCGGGCATGACCTTGTCGTCGTTGAGGATCTCGTGGGTGCGGATGTTGGAAAGAAGTTGCCATTCGATCTCCTTGCCGGCCTTGGACGTGCAGCGATAAACGGAGTCCGGCATGAAGTCGCGGTCAAAGGTCCGAGCTTCAATGACGAAAGGCGGCCTGGCGCCGCTCTTGCCGTCGTTGAGGTCGAACCACATCTGCCTGCGTTCCTGCATTATCGGCAGGGACGCATATTCCGCCTGCTTGCGGGCGAGTTCGCGGAGATAAGTACGCTCCTGATTTGTGATTTGCCATTCGGTTTGAATTGTTTTACTGCCGATCATTGGTTCAACTTCCCGTCATCATGCCATGCTGAAGATCAACCGGCCTCATTCTCATATCAGATCGTCATGCGAAGCGGCCCCGGCAGGGCGGCGTCGAAGGCCGCATAACCGGATTTATCCACGGTTTTAATCCTGAAATCAACATCATCTTTTCGTATGTGCCCGGCGAACTCATCTGGCCCGGATTGCCGAGGCCTACACGCCGCTGCGGGCGAAAAAAATCGAGCGGGTCTTCGCGGAACTGAACCCCGACGTGGCATTCTTCCCGCAGCAGTCGATCTTCCCCAAGGCCGTCGCCTGCCCGTGCGTCATGAACGTCGTGGACATCCAGCACCTGTTCTTCCCGCACTATTTCGGCCTGCCGGCCCTGGAGGCCGTCCAGCACGATAAAAAGGTCATCTGCTCGCGCCTGGCCGTCTTCGACGAGATCGGCGTCCCCAAACAGTGCCTGATCGACTTCGACAATCCCGACGAATTGCTAACCGCACTGGAACTGCCCGGCACGACCGCCCTGACCCGCCAACCCTGGACCTGGCAACAAACCGTCCAGGCCACGCTCGATATCTTGCGTAAAACGGCCGGATAATTTCTGTTGGTGGCACCCTCAAGCGAAACAAAGTGAAGCTTGGGGGTGGTTGCTTGGATGATGAGATTTCACAAACACCCCCAAACTCCGCTTCCGGCTTCGTCCCTCCTTCGCTAAAGCTACGGAGGGCTACGCCGGACAAATCGCTCCGTTTGAGGGTGCCACCAAATCTGGCAAATTTCTGCGCCGTAGGCGCGAAATGTTTATAGCCGGGTGCCATGTCCTTTTTTTTCCGGTCAACTCCCGAATAACGCCATCTTTTTGCCAAAGTTTTCTGAACAACAAAAGTAAAAAAGCACATGCTCACAAACAGATGTGAGCAGTGGCACCCGCTTGTCTCGGCGTAGCGCCCGTCTTCGCCAAAGGCTTCGCCGGGGCGAGCTAGCGAAGTCGGATTTACCTCTTGCCGCTAAACCGGTCATGCCACCGGCTAACCAGTAACAGAATATTCTTGCAAAGTCTCATATTCAATATATAATGGAAAATGTGATTTGTGGCTTTCTTTGGCCGAATTTAACAAGGAGATAGATAATGAACGACCATTCTTTCTTTGATTTCATTTCAAACAAAGATTTATTGGTTATATTTACCATAATATTCACTGTGGTTTATGGTTATACTACAGCCTTTTTTCTTTATCGTATCCGAAGAAGACGTCTAAGGAATCTCTTCACCTTCTACAAAGCCATATCGGTAGGTCTGAATGATGGCACCATACAGACTCTTGAAGACTTCATTAACATCTATAAAGGCATCCATGGATTATCTTCAGATGATACAACCTATAGACAAGGGCTTGTCAGGCTTCTTCGCAGATTTATTGTTGATCTTGTCCTCAGAGAAACCCATATTAGAGAACCCGCTCTCATTATCGCATATAAAGAAAAGCTTACCAAACTCATTGAAGAAATGGCAAGAAACGAGCCATTTGTAAACTTGCCGAACGCCGAACGAACAGTTTTAAATGATGTTTCCAAGATGATCGAGTTAGGAGATACTAAAAATGCAATTCACAAACTCGAAGAAATTGCTGGACTTATTGAGGCAAGGCAAGACAGCATTGAACGTCTCGAAAAATCTAACAAATGGGCCATTCCTTTGGCCACTATTGGCCTAATTTTAACAATTGTGTTTGGTATCATATCAATCTTTAAGTGATTTCCCGATAAAAACTATAATCTTGTTTCCAGTTAATGGAGAACGGCAGGCGGGCGGTTTCATGTAGTTTGACTTGCCCGTTGGTAAGGCTGGTGGCACAGGTTTAGAACCTTCCAAACGTGGTGCCACGGACCTGCCGCTTTTCGCAGGTCCGTGCGTTGTTGATTCGGGCATTGAGCAGATCGTCCTCATTTATCGCCATCTCCTTCGTCCGAACTTATATGTGGGATTATACCTCGCCGCGTCAAGTCCAAGCAACAATTTACGGTCGCCGTTTCATCCCACACATTACAACGCACTGCCCTCCGCTTCGCGTAGGACCGTGGCACCGCGTCGGGACGTTTCCGAACTCGCGTCATCATCCACCACGTTCAAATACTTCCAGACCTATGCCACCGACCACGGCATGAGCCGGGATTCAGATAGACTCCACGTCCTGATCTTCGTCGGAGGAGCCATTGAAGAGCCGCCCGAAGTTGTACCTCCACTGGAGGGCAAAGCTCATGCCGATTTTCCCGTCGAGCGGTCCATCCTTCAGCCTACTCCACTCGTTGTCGTTCGGGAATCGCCCGAAGTCCTTGTGAACGTCGATCACCCAGTTGTCCGCAGCCTCGAGAACTCCAATATGGAGCGGTGTGATCTTCAAGACCGATCGCACGGCTTCCAACTCGGGGTCCGGCAGGGGCTGTAGTCCCCTCCTCTCCAACCGGTCGTTGGCCCGCATGAAACTGTCCGTGGCTCCCGCGATCACCTTCCTGATCTCATCGTCCTTGTCAAGGACTCTGGCCATCGATAGAATCTGTTTCGCCCGCCAATCACTCTGGTTGACGTATGCAAGGAAGCGGAACAGTTTCTGTGCCCTTGCATCACTGTCCTTGAGCAGCCACTGCCTGTGATGTCGCGCAACGTCGCAGAGATTTGCATCCGCGATCTGCGTCCCTTTCAAGTACTGCCACTTGATTACACGAAGCCGAAGAGGGGGAGACTTCTTTGCCGTCTGATAATCGGTGAACAGAATCAGCGCATCATGCTCGTTTCCGATGAGCCGTTCATATGCCGAGAAGAACGGTTCGCTTGTGCAGAAGTTCTCTGATGGCGACTTGACGCCCAACTGAAGCTCAGGGAAGTCCACTCCCCTTGCGGGGTTAATGTGGAGAACGGGAGCCTCACGCTTCGCAAAAGTGAACTTCTCCAAGACCCCTGCAAAAAGCATCTCCAAGACGCTGCCGATCGTCTTGCCGTCGAGATTGGGCAGTGTTCCAGACTGCCTGAGTTGCTGATACCAGTGAGGTAGTTGCCCGCCGCGACCTACTCTCTTGAGGACCGGCTCCAACCTATCGAGTCTTTGACCAGACAACGCGCAGTTCAACTGTTCGACAGATTCGTCGAGGCGTGTCTGCAATAACTCACGAAGTTCTTGTGGTTTAAGCATAGGTCAAAGGCAACAGGTTCGCAGCCGCCGAGGAGAATGCAGTCACCGGTATGCCCTTCGATAAGACCCGTTCCATGCCCCATCGTGCTATGGGAGGAGGAACGGCGTTACCGTATAGTTCATACTGATCATAAACCGCAACCCCTGCGCAATGGTTGTCAGGAAAGCCCTGCAATCTTGCGTACTCTACGTTGGTCAGCCGACGATACGTCCCGTTGATCTTATACCGCTCATAATGCCGGCTGGCTGTAGCCGTGAGGGCCGGCGCAATTCCGTCGATCCCAAAGACGGTATAGCCCATCCTTGCCCCGCCGCCTTGGTTATACAGGACATGTACGCCGTTCACGAGTTTGTCCACTCGCGTGCTGCTCTTGATTCGCTCTTTGGTTGCCTCAGTGAAGTCAAACTCCGGGCTCGGATCAGTCTCAAGAAAAGACGCCAAGGGCGAGAGAGGAACTGCATCATCAAAATGCGATAGATCGGCGCAGAAGAACCTTCCATGTGCCGCGATGCCCCACGATGGGAACTTGCAGGCATGGGACTCAATAGGAACCCAGTTAGGGATCGCAGCAACTAGGCTGATTGTAGAATCGGAAGATGCAGCAAGCTCTCCCGGCGTAAGGAGCTTCAGAACCGGCGGTTCAATGTCTGCCCGACCGGACATACGCGTCCCCGCCAGCAGTACCCTCTGGCGGTTCTGAGGGAGGCCCAAATCCGCTGCTGACACAAGTCGCCATTCGACCATGTAGCCCGTCTCCACAAGCGACTTGAGGATAGTGGCGAAATGGCTTCCCGATTCCATCGTGAGTAGGCGTCTGACATTCTCCAGAAGGAAGTACTGCGGTCTAACCCGTTGGAGAATTTCCACGATCACATGGAAGAGCGTTCCCCGTGGGTCGCGTATCCCGAGCTTCTTTCCGGCGCTACTGAACGGCTGGCAAGGAAACCCCGCTGTCAAGAGGTCATGCGCCGGTACGTCACCGATCAATCCAGCGATATCACCCTCGACGAGCTGCCCGTCACCGAAATTGGCTCGGTAAACCCGACACGCCTTGGGGTCGATGTCATTAGCCCAGATGGTCCGAAGGTGGAGCGATTCTGTCGCAAGCCGGAACCCTCCGATTCCCGCGAAGAGTTCTACCACCATAGGTTGCCTGTCGGTCATTTCTTAACCATCTCCCGGCACCATTCCTTGTGCTGCTCAAGGAATGTTACCAGAAATGGCTGTTGCCTTCAAGGATCAATCTCTAATGCTCTGGGAAGTGCCTCAGACATCGTACCCCCCTGGAGATCGCCGCGTTTTCATATTTTCACCGGCCTTGGAATTATTCTCTGGACGGATTGTCTCCCGTCGGGCCATCTGCCTGGCCGGGTTGTTTTGCAGGTTCATTCAGGCCGGGTTTGGGTGTTTGGCGGTCTTCGAGTTGGCGTTTCATCATGGCCAGTTCCTGCGTGAGTCGGCGGATCTGGTCTGACTGGCGGGAAATGACTATCGAGAAGTGGAGCATTATCACAGCCAGGAACGAGAACAGCCCCAGCACCACGATGGTCAGGTAATGCATTCTCAGCAAGTCCTGAAGCCAGATCACGATCTGCGGAAAAATGCCAATGATCAGCAGGACGGCCGAAACGGCCAGCCAGATCATCGCATATTCCTCGCGGAGTTTTCGCCGGCGGACGAGTTCGACGGTTATCACGGCGATGATCACCGCGAAAGTCAGCGGGACGAGATATTTTGTCCATGGCAGGCTGAAAGGCTGGGCTTCGGTCGGCGCGGTCGGACCGGCCGGCGCGGTCGCCTGTGCCAGAATAGTTGTAATTCCGATGAGGAGGTTCATTTGTTGCTCTCCGCGTCCGCAGGCCCGGCCGGTTCGGGCGGCATCGGCAGCGGGCGTTCAAGGCGGTCTATCAGAAGGGCTATGGCGATCCGCACCATGTAAAACAGGCCCATCAGGTTGCCGATGCTGCTGCTGTTGGTCATGGTCATTCTGGCGGGCACTTCGCGGACGGCCATGCCGTGCCTGGCGGCGGTGGCAAGGGCCTCGGCCGTGTCGCCCAGGTAGAGCTGCGGGTAGTGCGCGGCGAAGAAGCGGATCATCCGCCTGGACGCGGCCCGGAAGCCGCTGGTCGGGTCGGTCGTCCGCAGGCCGGTCAGGATGCGGATCATCAGCACGAGTATCCGCGAGCCGACGTACCTGGCCAGCGGAAAGCGATAGCTTCGCCGCCCGATCAGCCTCGATCCGACGACCAGGTCGGCCCCGTTTTCGCGCAGTTCGCGGACGAGCGAGGCGATTACGCCGGCCCGGTGCTGGCCGTCGCCGTCGAACTGGACGGCCGCGTCGTAGCCCATCCGGTCGGCGTAGATGTAGCCGGTCTGCATCGCCCCGCCGACTCCGAGGTTCAGGGGCAGGCGCAGCACGACCGCACCGGCCGAGGCCGCGATGTCGCCCGTGGCATCGTGCGAGCCGTCGTCCACCACGAGCACGTCGGCCCAGGGCGCATGCGTCTTCAGGTCGGCCAGCGCGCCGGCGATCCGCCTGGCCTCGTTGTAGGCCGGCACGATCACCAGAACGCGGCAGTCGGGCTTGTATTCCTTGTGCTCAGTCATCTTCAGCCACAAATCCTAACCGGAAAAACCGCAGACGTAAATGTTTTAGATTTTATCCCGCAAATCTGTTAGAATCTCCGCATCAGGGCAGCAAGATTACTGTTCAGGAGAATACTATGAAAAACCTCAGATTGGCGGTCGCCCTTTCGGCGGCGATCTCAATGGCATGCCTGGCATTTGCGCAGGCTCCGCCGGCCTCATCCGCATCCACATCGGTCGCGGCCAGTTCGCCCGCCACGTCCACCGCCCCGGCCGGCGTGCCGGAGGAAATGGTCAACGACATCCACAATCTGTTCATCCTGCCGCAGAACGCCTCGCAGGCCGAGCAGCTCCGCCTTGCCATCGAGCGGTCGCAGAAGATAATCCAGTTGGGTTCGGCCGCCGAGGCCTCGTACCCTGACGCCCAGAATCTGTACAAGGTCCGGCTGGACATGCTGGCGGCGGGGGAGTTCCAGTTCCAGGACAAGCCCGACGAACAGTCGCTGGCCCAGCTTTCGCAGATCGCCAAACGCCTGTCCGAATCGAACGCCCCGGCCGAGGCCCGCATACGCGCCGAGTCCGTGCTGGCCAACATGAAGGTCTCGAAGCTGGCGCAGTCGTCCCCCGCGGATGCGGACAAGGAGATACTCGCCCTGGCGACGAAGTATGAAACCAGCGACGCGGCCCACCTTGCCGCGCTTCACGCCGCCAACATCGCGATGATGGCCGGGCGAAAGGACGCGGCCGAAAAAATGGCCGGCGTCCTCCAGGAGAAATTCCTGGACGCCCCGCAGGTGCGGTCTTTCCTCCGCAACCGCATGAACAGACATCCGGACATAGGCAAGATTTTCCAGGCCGAGCTTGTCAAACTGGACGGTGCGAAACTCAAGCTGCCCGACGACCTGGCCGGAAAGGTCGTGGTGGTGGATTTCTGGGCCACGTGGTGCGGGCCGTGCAAGGAAGAAATCCCGAACATGAAGGCGATTTACGAAAAATACAAGGATAAGGGCGTGGAATTCGTCGGCGTCAGCCTCGACAAGCCCGACCAGAAGGAGCAGCTTGCGAAATTCGTCGAGGAAAACGGGGTGAAATGGACGCAGACCTATTCCGGCAAATTTTTTGACGACCCGACCGCCCGCAAATACGGCGTCGGGGCAATACCCAACGTCTGGCTGATCGGCAAAGACGGCAAGATAATATCGGACAACGCGCTGGAGACGCTGGACGAGTTGATCGAGAAGGCGTTGAAGTAGAATCGCAGGCCGGGCGGAAACCGGATAAAGGACTTGGCGAAATGACAGGGGCGATGAAAAAATCTATCTGGATTGTCTGGCTGGCGGCGATATTCGTGTGCGGCTGTCCGTCCCAGATCAATAACCAGTCGGGCGGCGACGGGCAGTCGCCGGCCAGCAAACCGGCGCCTGCGTCTTATCAGCAGGAACTCCTCAAGCAGATTGACGAGCTGAAGGCCGAGAAAAAAATTGCCGAGGAGCGCCTCGAAGCCATCCGCATCCGCGACAATCTGATCACCGGCGAATACAACAAGCTCAAACTTACCGTTCAACAGCATGAGCAAACAATCAAATTGCTCGGAGGGGCTATCAATGAGCGCGACGTGCTGAAGAATGAAAACCAGATGCTCCGGAACGAACTTCTTCAGTTGCAGAAGGAAAACAAGCGGCTCAGGGATGTCATCTCCGGCCTCGGACCGGCAAGCGCGCCCGGCGGCGGAAAATGATCGCTGACCATCCGGCCCGGGCGGCGCGAGCAGGCGGATTGAACAAGTGGCACGGGCATCTTGCCCGTGTGTCCCACGACCGTCTCGGTCGCGGCTTATGTTATTTTTTTTCAGGATCCCATGGGCGAGACGGCCGTGCCGCAAAATATTGGTTGTTTTCAATGAGTTGCAGCCGGCGGGTTGATTCATCCGGCGTGTGCAGGTAAATTTCCGGCATGAAAGTCGTGGTAACCGGACAGGTCGGGCTGGACAAGAAATCGTTCCTCCAGCGGGCGGCGGAGCTTGTCTGCGGGAACGGCTCGCAATACGCCCTGTGCAACATCGGCGACATGATGTACGCCGAGGCGCCCGACGTGCCGGCCGGCAAAATCCTCGACCTGCCTCTTTCCCGGCTCAACAATCTGCGGCGGAGCGTCTTCAAGGACGTGCTGGCCGAATGCCGGCACAACGATAACATCATCGTGAACACCCACGCGACCTTTCGCTGGCGGCACGGGCTGTTCTACGCCTTTGACTACGACCAGATGAAGGCCCTTCACGCCGATCTGTACATCTGCCTCGTGGACAACGTCGACGCGATCCACTACCGGCTCAGCCGCGACGGGCATGCAAATTACACGCTCAAGGACCTGATGGTCTGGCGCGAGGAGGAGATACTCGCCACGGAACTGTTGAGCCAGATCGTGCGGGGGCACGGCCGGTTTTACGTTCTGGCGCGCGGCATGGACGACGGCCCGGCCGAGGCGATGGCCGGCCTGCTGACCCGTCCTTATCTCAAAAAGGCCTATCTGAGTTTCCCGATGTCGCATCTGGCCGGCGCCGAAGCCGCCGCAGCGGCCGAAGCCATCGGAGATTTCCGGCGGCAGATGAAGCGTTATTTCATCTGCTTCGATCCCGGCGACCTGGAGGAAAAATATCTCTGCAAGCTGGCCCTTGAGGCGGCCGAGCAGGGTCATCGGACGGTGGAATACGGACAGGGCGGAATGAGGGCCGTTTTGGCGACCAATCAGCTCCTGGATATCATCGCGGACATCGACGGCCAGATATACGCCCGCGACTTCAAGCTGATAGACCAGTCGGACATGATAATCTCGCTCGTGCCGGCCATGTCCGACGGCAGGCCGGCACTTTCCAGCGGCGTGGAACGCGAACTTCAGCACGCGCACGAGGCGGCGAAAGATGTTTTCGTCGTCTGGCTGCCGCAGGCCCAGCCATCGCCGTTCATAACCGAAACGGCAACAGCCGTCTTCACGTCCGTCCGGCAGGCTGTGGACTATTTCCTGGAAAACGGATTCGTGCCCGAACCGCCCGGCGGAACGCTCTTCGGCTGAGAGCATTTTTCGAGCAGCTATTGCTGTTCATGAAAATTTTTCGTACCATGTTTCATGGTTGAGACGCGAGTCGTAGCCTGAATCAGCCCCAGCCTTCTGGAGAAATAAAATGAGATCGGCAGAATTGGCCCGGTTGATTTTTCCATCTGTCGCAATTCTGGGATTTATGGCCGCAACGGTCCAGGCCCAGACACAGCCGGCGAACACGCCTGCCGGTCAGACCAAGGACCAGTCGTCCAGTACTTGGCGAACGCCCAAGGCACAAGGTTCATTCAGCGACGAGGACATCGAGAAGGCGATCCAGAAAGGCGTGGATTACCTCTGGTCTTTGCAGAATCCGGACGGAAGCTGGGAAGGATTACTGGGACAAAGACACGGGGATTACATCTGCGGTCCAACCGCGCTGGCCTGCTACGCCATGCTGGACAGCGGCGTACAGGTCAAGGACCCCAGGATGCAGAAGGCCCTGGACTGGCTGGTCGCCAACCAGGACAAGGATACGATGAATTACACCGTCGGCCTGCGGGCGAATGTCTGGTTCAGCGCCAACAAGCAGACGTCCAACAAGTATCTGAAAAATCTGCAAAAGGACGTGGATCGCATGATCGGCACGTCGCTGATGGTCAACGGCGGATGCAGATATAATACTTTTACTCTCAAGGAGGGCATGGATGCGTACAAGGAATGGCCGAAGATCAAGGATGCCGCAGGCACCGGCAACTACGGCGACACTTCTAACAGCCAGTACGGCCTGCTGGGCGTCTGGGCCGGGCTTCGCAATGGCCTGGAGATACCCAAGGAATACTGGCCGGTATGCATAAATTTCTGGATACGCAGGCAGAAAGCCGACGGCGGATGGACGTACACCTATTGGAGCGGGGAAGAAAACGCCAAGTCTTATGGCTCAATGACAGCGGCCGGTTTGGCGAGCCTGTTCGTGTGCGTGGACGCCGCGATGGGCGACCAGTACGTAAAATGCGGCCTGCCGCCGGAATTTTCGCCCATCAAGAAGGGGCTGGACTGGTTCGACAAAAATTTCGAGACCACGCTCAACACACCGATGGACTTCGACGGCCGGGATACGTATTTCTTCACCTATTACATGTACGGCGTGGAACGGGTCGGGCTGGCAAGCGGGTACAAGT
>JACRIL010000169.1 GCA_016235825.1 Planctomycetota bacterium | reverse complement strand
CTGCGGCGGGAAGTGAAGGCTTGGGAAGCTGCACGCGACAAGGCTGAGAACAAGGTCGACTGGCAGTTCACCACAGAAGATGCACGGATTAAACTGAAAAGATTATATCCATCAATTTACGGCTGACAGAGCACTAGGGCCGTCGCTAAAAAATCTCACCTGGATGCCTCTACCTGCATCAGTTACATCGCAGATATTGTTCCGTAATGTGGTCTCAGAAGAGTTCACCACAAATGAGACCTGGGCTACGCTAGTCGGTGTATAATCACGTAGAGACCAGTTGCGCTCAACAATGATATCTCTCACCCGTTCGTCTTCGTATATATTTTGTGGACCAAAAGTAACCGCCCACAAACCTGCTGTCACGAATTTGTTGTCGGAAACGACGACCTTCTCGGTATAGCCGTTCCCATATCCCGCGGGTGGTGTGGTGTGATCGCGATAATCGCCTTTGGTACCCCAGCTTGGGCCGTGCATCTTGAGGATAGCCCTACCAGCGTCTTGCCTGCTGAGCGTGTTATTGCTGATTACAGTCCTGTTCGTGTAAAAAATCCGAATCACATGCTCGCCAGTCATCGTGTCGTCTCCGAGGTTTCCAAGCATCGAAAGACGGGTAGCTCTCAGCGCAAATCCATACCCCCCACCCGTTACGTCGGTGCCGACCATATGCACAACAGATGAATCGGCTATGGCGACCTGGTCAGCAGCAGGCACCCAGGAACTAATACCCGTACTCATCCCGTAAACCTGCAATCTCAACAGTGTGACCTGACTGATACCAGCACTGATTGCGACACCTCTTACATTATTATTTGATGGCGCGTAATCAATCAATCCGCCATCAAGCTTCATATCCAGCATGCGCCAGTCGCTGCCGCCTAAAGTTAACATGGTGAATTTGCCTACCATTTGCACTTTGGGAGCCGGATCAGTCATCGGACCAAAACTCCCCACGATGCCGGGGCCGGTAACGGTTATGCCTACTGTTTTCGCGGCGGTGAAGGTATCGCCGCGTTTGAACAGCACCCTCTTGCCGGTCTTAGCGTGGGCGTCGATCGCCGCCGCAAAGTCCGGCTGCACTATCGTAGTAGCCCCGGCGGGGCAGCCGCCCTGTCCCGCGACGGGCATGGTCGTCGCGCCGACGCAAATAGTATTGGCGCCGGCGAATACCTTGTCAGGATCCTGGACCTCGATCTTGATGCTGCTGTTCGGCGCCACGTTTGTGCCGTCGGTTACGGTCAGGGTAACGGTATAAGTGCCGGGCCTTTCATACACGTGCGCGGCCACCGGGCCGGTTGCCTCGTTGCGGCTGCTGACGCCCGCCCTGCTTCCGGCATTCCATGTTGTGCCGCTCACCGGACTGCCTTGCGGGTCGCCGAAATCCCACCGGTACTCGATGTCGTGGAACGGCCGCGTCGTCGCGGCGGCCTTGGTGCCCGTCGCGTCGAAGAACACCGACAGCGGGGCAACGCCGTCGCGTCGGCTCGGATCAACGGAGATCGTGATGGCGCCGGCCTGCCCGGCGGCCGGACTCGTCCCAGCCGGAGGAGTGGCGACGGTTATTCTCTCCCATGCCGGAACAAGGCTCAAGCACGCCAACGCTACAATTATAATTTTTTTCATCTGCAATCTCCTTGTCTGTTTCTTCAATCGCGCGGGGTGCTCCCCGCTGTCGGCAAGCGGATCGCCGGCGCGGAGGACGGTTTGGATGTCGCATCACCCACTGCCGGCAGGGATGTTGCAGTGTATATGATTATGTTCCGCATCACGTTAAAGGCGGATTCAGGTTCATAACCATCGCAGGTGGCGCTGGTGTAGCCGACCAGCCCGCCCGTGATGTCTTCCTGGGAGACGATCACCATAGGCCTATCGCCCTTCAGGACGGCCAGCAACCGCGGTTCCTTGTTGCCCGGACCGATACGGGCCTTTGTTATACGGCGATACTTGACCTTGTCGATCGTCATGTCTTCGAGTTGGTAAAGCGGACTGGAAAAGGGAAGCGTCAGAAGGGCGTCGTCGCCGAAGAGTTCAGCGACAAGGTTCTTGGCCGATTCGATGAAGGCTTTGGACCCGGTGGCGTCCAACAGGAGAATTCCGCCGGCGGACATCCATTTCTTGAGGACATCCTTGTCGGCCGTCTCGAGTTTGAATCCGCCGGTGCCGGCCATGATCGCCAGTTTTATATCATCCGTCAGTTCCGACGGGGCGATGCCGGTCCGCGGGCCGGTCGGCTGACCGGCTGCGGCCGGCTGTGGTGCCTGGGCCAAGGCCGATACGGCAGGGATGAAATTGACCTTCAGATCGTGCAGCGTGGCCATCATACGACTGGCCCGCTGCATCGCCAGCGGCTCGGGGTCATAGTTGCCCGCGTAGCGGATTCTCGCGGCCTTGAGCGTCTTGGACGGTGCCTTGGCTGGTTCCTCCGGCCAGAGATTGGCCCCGCGGTTCTTGAGCAGTTTGTCCGTAACGTACATCAGCATGTTGGCGGCGGCCTCGAAATTCACCCGACCCGTCGCCACCTGGTACTGCTGCCAGGCCAGCGGAAGGTCCGTGTCCGCGTGGATCGCCAGCGGGCGGATTCCGTTCCTGACCTCCGAAAGTCTCACCGCCGAAATCGACTTGTAAAGCATGTTGTTAAGCGGATGTTCCTTGCCGCACAAGGTAAGTTCGTATTTCGGGAACAGCTTTTGATACAACTCCTTGATGCCCTTGGTGAACGGGGCGCCACTGCATTCGGTTATGCTGAACAGCGTCCCGCCCTGGTGGACGTAGGTCCGCAGTTTGACGATCTCCTCGTCGGAAAATTTCGGGGCCTTCGAGCCGGTGAGCATGACGACCGGGGCGTCGTGCCATTCGCCGACCTCGCTCTTGAGCGTGATGATCTGCCAGTTGTTTTCAGTCTCGAAGACCTTTTCGGACCACCGGCAGAAGTTGGCCAGTGCCCGCGGCCGATTGTTCCAGTCGCCGTCGTATTCAAGCTTGTTCAAGAGGACCGGCCGGCGACCGCGGGAGAAAAACAGAAGATTGAAGGCGACTGAGTGTACGCTGACGTTGCCGCGCGAATCCTGGGGTTCTCTCATCGCCAGGAACCTTTTGCACCCCTCCTTGTACCAGTCGTATTTGCCGAAATATTTGAATCCGCTTGCAAGCCCGACCCGCTCCAATCCATACATGTAGTAGTCGAAATAGTTCCTGTCATTGCCAGTCCAGGGCGCGGTCAGGGTTTTCTCAAAATTATCGACAAACCAGTCCAGACCTTTCTTGACCGGAGTGAATTCGTTCGAGACATTGCACTTGATGAATTTGTCGCCCATGGCCGCGTCGATGCAGACGAACAGGCTGGCCAGGCCGGCCGTGCTCATGGAACCGTAAGGCGGAACAGTTTGGTCATTTCCAAGGCCGTAGTTCCACCCCCCGTTTGCATGTTGGCGGACGAGCCAGAACTTCAGGCATGTTTCCCAGAATTCCTTCGGGATTTCCATTCCGGCCCTTGCCCCGGCCCATACGCCCAGGAGGATGTACTGGCTGTTTGAATTGTCGCCGATCGCGCCGGGATCCTTTTTCCCTTTGAGGCTCTGCCTGTCAGAGCAAAAATATCTGTATCCGCCGCCATTGGTCGTACCCACCAAAACCAGGTATTCGACATCCTTTTCGAGATTCTTCTGGTATTTATCGGATGTCTGCCTGTTGGCGGCCAGCCAGGCGTTGCATCTCATGCCGACCGAATAGGTCGTCATATCGCCGTCCTGATTTTTGACCAGCCAGTCGAACGCCTTGGCCAACCTGGGGTCTTTGGCGCTGATTCCGGCCTCGATCAGGGCGTAAACAGCCAGGGCGCTGGGTCCTGCCGGATAGCCGGCGGGACAGTGATCAGGATCTGACGGCCCCGGCGGCCAGTTGCCGTCGGGCAATTGTTGGCTGAAAAGGAATTCGATCAGTTTCTGGGTCCTTTTCTCGATATCCTCGTCTGTAAATGTCTTGACGCTATCCAGCGGTCTCAGAGTTCCTCCCGTCTGGGCGCCGGCCTCCATGCCGGGAAACAGAAATACCATAAAAACAATGGCGCTAACCCGCATGTCATGCACTTTCATCAATGTAACGTCTCCAATCGGCGATTTTTTGAAATCTCATCCATGCCGCCGTTTATCGGGGTGTCAGTTAAGTTTGCCAAGCTCTTTTCTGGCCTCTTTACTGGCCTCGGTGCCTGGGAAGTCCGTGATCACCTTACGGAGCAAGTCTTTGGCCCTGGCCGGATCGGTGGCGACGTATATTTTCGCGGCTGACAGTCGGCGTTTGGCCTGCGACTCCGGATCGTCGGAGTCGGCCGGCGGGGCGGTCGTCTGAATTACGCCGCCGGCAGAACCGTTTCCATTGGCGGCCGGGCCGTTCTGAACGGGTTTGGGCTGGTCCGGATTCGCCGGCTGCGACAAAGGTTTTGGGGTCGGCCTGACTTCTATGACAACTGGCTTGTCGCCAAGTTTTTTGTCAGCAAGATATTCAATAGCCCCTATGTCAGGCTTATCGTCCCGCAGGTTTCCATGAAAATCCAGGGACCGGCCCATGTCGCCCGTGCCCGCGTTGATAACGGGGCTTCCCGCGGAGGGGGCGGCAAAGTCCTTGAAAAGGGCTGCAAAGTCGGCCTCATCCAGTCCGACACCCCGAACCCCGACGTTTGCGCACTCGGGCAGCTTGACGTTGGCGATTTTCGGGTCCGTCGCCGAGCCCCTGCTGAAGAAGATGTTCCGGTCCAATTCGCTTTTGCCGGCTTCGGCCTTTCCGAAGATGTTGCCGTTCCGCGAGTCCGATTGGCTGAGCATGAGATTGTTCTTCAGCACGATGTTCGTGCAATCCTTATCCCAGCCGGCAAACACGCAATCCGGCTGTTCCAGGCAGATCGCCGTGTTGTTGTATATCCTGATGTTCCTGGACGGGCCCACCGGATGCCGCGGCGGGGCCATCCATACGCATCTTTGGAAGTTGTAGAAAATATTGTTCCTCACGGCGATATCACTGGCTATTATTTCCATTCCCCAAAACCGAGCGTTGAAATCGGTATAATTCGATTCATTGCGTCCCACAAACAGGTTTGCCTCGGCCACACAGTGATGAACATATTCCATTGCTTTTGTATGTTGAGGCCGAAAGGCGGTTACCCTGTCGAGTATGTTTTTATAAATGACAACCCGATCCGTAGTGCCTCTTATGGTTAGGGCATCATTAGCGGTGCCTTTGCCGGCCTCAAATTTGTTGAACGCGATGTAATAACGGCTGGCGCCATTCAAACGGAGGACATGCTCGAGCTCGGGCTTATTGCCGTCCTCACATTCATGCACCCAATTGCCGATCATCGCGCATCCTTCGGAAGGATCAAAGGATGCGGGTAGAAATTGAATGCCGACGAATCCCGCGGCGTAGCCTGAAACATGGTGTATGTTACATTCTGCCATGGTATTATATCTGCCGTAAGCGGCGCGCCCCCCCCCCCAAAGTGATCCTGTTCCAGCCGATACATCAGACTGTGCTCGCCGCCAATTGCCGTGCTATCCGGATAACGAGGTTCTCTATTTCCCTTCCCGCAAGTGAATCCGCCGGAACGCACCTTTAAATCCATGATCCGCCAATCGCTGCCGATAATAATCACCGGAGAATTGCCGATATTCACGGCGGTTGAGTGGAGGATGGGCGCCTGGTCGGAAGAACTCTTGGGGTCCG
>JACRIL010000171.1 GCA_016235825.1 Planctomycetota bacterium | reverse complement strand
TCCCCGCATTTACATGCGGGGCTTTAAAAATAATCCATCGACCGGCTCATCATACTTTGAATTGCCAATCCTCCAATGCCGGCGAGATCGTGCAGCCCCAAAGGGGCGCAATATGAAAGCCTGGGGCAACGCCCCAGGAAATCGGCCGCCCCCAATATTCGATCGCGCCACGGCAGATGATGCCAGAATTCCGGAATACCCCGGCCAATGCTTTTCAGCGGGACATTCATCCGTCATATGGGAAAAGCAACACCCTCATCCGGCTTCACCGACTTGTCCTGCGAAGCCTTGGCGAAGGGTTTGCACACGGCCATGGTACACAATTGTGGCAATAGCCGGCTGGACAAGCCGGCTGGACAATGCGATTGCATGCGGTTAGTCTTTCCGGCCATGGCGGAGATGATAGCGGTCATAGGCGACGGGGCGATGGGCACGCTCAGTGCGATCATACTTGCCCAGAACGGCCAGCGGGTGCGGCTGTGGTCGGCCTTTGCGCAGGATGCCAAACGCCTAGCCTCCGCGCGAGTAAACGAGAAATTTCTGCCCGGCCATCCGCTGCCGGACAACGTCGAGATAAGCTCGGATGACAGATCGGTTTTCGCCGGCGCGTCGCTTGCAGTCTCGGCCGTGCCGACGCAGTTCATGCGTCAGGTCTGGCAGAGGCTCAGTCCGCACACGCCGAAAAAGCTGCCGATCTGCTCGGTGGCCAAGGGGATCGAAAACGGCACGCTGCTGCGCCCGACGCAGATAATCGCCGATGTGCTCGACGGCGGGCGGGCGGACAGGCCGCTGGCGTCGCTCTCCGGGCCGTCGATCGCGCCGGAGGTCGCTCGCGGACTGCCGGCGACCGTAACCGTCGCGGGCAGCGACCAGACTTTCGCCGAGAAGGTTCAAAAACTTTTCGGCCGGCCGTACTTTCGGGTCTACACCAACGCCGACCTGGTCGGGGTCGAGATCGCCGGCGCCACAAAGAACGTCATCGCCATCGCGGCCGGCATTCTCGACGGCATGGGCGCCGGCGACAACGCCAAGGCCGCACTCGTAACCCGCGGCCTGGCCGAGATAACCCGCCTGGGCCTGGCGCTTGGTGCAAAGGCCGAGACCTTCGCGGGCCTTGCCGGCCTGGGCGACCTGATAACCACGTGCGTATCGCCGATCGGCCGCAACCGCACGCTCGGCGAGGCCGTCGGACGCGGCATGAGCGTCGAGCATGCGATAAAATCCGCCCGCGGCGTCGTCGAGGGCGTGGCCACGACCGCCAGCGTGGTCGAACTGGCCGGCCGGCACAAGGTCGAAATGCCCATCACCCAGGCCGTGCACGCCGTCTTGTTCAAAAACGTCAAACCCGCCGAGGCAGTCGCGCAACTGATGTCCCGCCCCGTCAAACCGGAATGACGACGGCGGGTCTAGGCGTAAAACTCCTCTCCCTCTGGGAGAGGGTAGGGTGAGGGTGTTGTTTTTCTCCACAACAATCGAATGACTCACCGAAAATTATCGGCCGGGACATTCCCGGATTTCGGCTTATCTGCCGTGGCGCGAGCGAAAATTTTGGAACTTGTTTAATGACGATTTTTCCCCGGGTTTCGCTTCGTCCGCCTTCGCTAAAGCTTCGGCGGACTGCGCTTTACCCGGGGCTACTTTCTGCCGCATCTTCGATGCTGAAAATATGTTTTCATCCGCTGTGGCGCGAGTGGATGTTTTTGTAGTGCGGCATTCCGGCTTCGCCGACTCGTCCCGGCGTAGCAAAGTGAAGCCGGAAGGTCCGCAACACAATTTCAACCGGCCGCTAACCGTTTGCCTTGCGGGCCGGTTTTTTTCATACAATTACCGGCATGAACGCCAAAAAAATCATCCTGATATTGTCGACCGCGATCGCACCAAGGCCGTTGCAATTCCCATGCCGCCACGCCCCGCATCATGCAGCGGGTTTACAGAACGGGAACGACAGGATGGACTTGTTGGGCGCAGCATCGGAAAATATCCAACCATATTTTGGGGATGAGAACCATTTTTATGATGATAGTTTCTTTTCCGCCCAAGAAATCAGCGTCGCCAGCCGGGGATGTCTGTCGGCCATTTTTTCCAGAATGGGCAGCAACTCCGTTCTGCCGGAATTTCCCGCTGCAATTGCGGCATTCCGCAGGAGCATTTGAAAATCCGCGCGGCGGAGGGCGCTGCCGCGGGTAATCGCGTCCCATTTTTCCTCATCCCAGGCAAGCAGTTCGTCAAGAGTCGCCAGGCCGGCCTGGTGCGGCCGGATCAACTCCGCGTCGCCGGTCGGGCCGCAGCGGTTGTGAGGGCAGGCCTCCTGGCAGGCGTCGCAGCCGAAGACGCGGCAGCCCACGAGTTCCCGCATTTCCGTCCCGATGTCGCCGCTGTGCTCGACGGTCAGATAGCTGATGCACCTGCGGGCGTCGACGGTGGCGTCGGCCGCAATGGCCGCGGTCGGGCACGCCCGGACGCACCGGCCGCAATCGCCGCACCCGCTGGCCAAAGGTCCGTCCGGCTTTAAGGGCAGATTGCATATTATCTCGCACAACAGCACATAGCTGCCCAGGCCCGGGCAGACAAGGCAGCCGTTGCGCCCGATCCATCCCAGGCCAGCCAGAGCGGCAAGACTGCGCTCCATCACCGGCCCGCTGTCAACGAAAGACCTGCCCGAAAATTCCGGGGCGATTGCTCGGATGCGATCGCACAGAGCCCGGCAGCGGCGGCTGAGAATTTTGTGATAGTCGCGCCCGCGGGCGAACCTGGCGATGTGTTCCGGCCCGGCAGGCTCGTCGGCGGGCCGATAGCCGGCGGCAAGGCAGATGACGCTTTTTGCCCACGGAATCAGCCGGCCGGGATCGCGCCTGGCTTGCAGATTCCGGGCCATCCAGACCATGCCGGCATGCCGCCCCTCGGCCAGCCAGCGGCTCAAGGCCTCATCGCGGCTGGACGGTCCGGCCAATGCTATGCCAACCCTGGCAAATCCCGCTTCGATGGCCAGCTTCCTGACGCACTGAGTCAATTCGAGGTCGTATCTGCCGTTCATCGCGGGCCCGCGGGACGGCCGGCTATTTTACCAGCCTCGCCCCGGCTATATCGACGTGATCGCCGATATCCAGGCCGTCGGCGCCGAAGCCGACCTTGATGACGAGCTTTTTGACGCCCTTGAGGTCCAGCCGGATGGTCGAGAGGTTGTCTTTGCCGGCGAGCTTCCGGGGCTTGAGCAGTTCCTTGCCGTCGCCGAGTATTGTCAGCTCGGCGTCGCCGTTGGGCTTGACGGCGTCGTCGATCCCGACGTCGGCCACCATCAGCGAATACTGGCCGTCAAGATCAAACGTCAACTCGCACGAACTGTGCAGGCCCAGGCCGCTTGAGTATTCCTGCCCTCCCATGCGGAGCTTGCCGCCGCCGGCCGAGGCGTTCACGCGATAGTGGAACGTGGTGTCGAAAAATCCCTGCTCGACCGCCTTCGACGGCTTGAGGTCCGAGAGCAGGACCATTTTGAGGCTCGTCATTTTTATTGACGCCACGGCGTCGCGGGCAATCTGCAGTTTGCCCAACTGCGGCGACTCGACCGTCAGTTTTTCGCCTTCCATCGTCAGGCTGGTGAAACCCACCGTGCTGCCGCAGCGGCCGGTCAGCAGGCCGCTCGTCTTGGCCGGTTTGGCCGTCGAAGGCAGATATATCGCCGCGATGCTGTCATAGGAGACTTTTTTGTCCGTCTCCTCGAGGTTGAACAGGATTTTCTTGACGGTCTTTTCGGCGTCCTTTTCCTGCGCCAGGCCCTTGATCACACCGTCGAACGTCAGCCACTCGGATTCTTTTTCCGCCGTGCGTATCACCACAAGCATGTCAAGCTGGCCCGGCTGGCATTTCATCTCGCGGCATCTTTGCTCGATGTCGACCGCCGCCAGATTTTCTATGGGATGGTAGATTATGCTCGCGTCGGACAGGCCCAGCTCCCGCTGCCCCAGCAGCGGATTCGTGAAACGGATTTTGCCGTCGGCGATCGTCAGGTCCGACGCCAGCAGCCTGTCGCCGGAGGCCGTAACTATGACGTTCTGCTCCGCTCCTTCCGGCTGGTCCTTGTTCCGGGCCGACATGACGTCGTCGGCCTTGATAAAGGATATCTCCGAAATTTCCGACGGCTGGAATGTGCGATCCTTGCCGTCGACCGTCATCAGCACCTGCTGCGTGGAGATTGAAACCACCGTCCCCTTAAGTTTCTGGAGATCGACGGTTTCCACGGTTTCGGCCAGACAGAACCCGGCCCAAACCGACAACATCATTGCGGCAGCGATTTGTCTTGTCATTTCAACTCCCGGTTTCATGAATACGGCCATAATAACCGGACCTGCAGCCGGTTTTCAACCCTGCTGTGCCGCTATCTGTCCGAACCCAACGCGGCAATGCGGCGATTGAAGTCGCGGACCACGTCGTTATACCGCTCCGACCGGGTTTTCCTGCTGACGTTCTCGAGTTCGGCGGCCTTTTCCTTGCCCAGTTCCGCCCAGTTTCCATCGCCCGCGGCGGTATGATCCTTTGTAACATTAGGCGGGCGCTTGACCGGACCAGGCACCAGTTTTGAAACCATCGCCCCGCCGCTTTGCTCGCCGGATGGGTCATTGGGCGGCGAAGGCCTCGGTTTACCGCCGCCCGGAGTACCAGGCTCTCCAGGCGGGTCCGGTTTCTCCGGCGGCTTTGGATCCTTTGGCGGGTCCGGCTGCTGCCGTTCTTTTTCTTCGAGAGTTTTTATCAGGTCGTCCAGCATGGCGATGGTCTGAATCTGTTTTTCCTCTGACGCGGCCAGCAGGTGGATCAGTTCTTCATGTTTCTGCGTCAGGGCCTCGTCGGCCTTGGCCTTCGTCCGGGCGTCCTTGAACAGGTCCTGAATCTCTCCCATCAGCTTGGTTACCGTGCCCATCGGGTCTTCGTACTTCTTCTTGAGATCCTCAAACTTGTCCAGCAT
>JACRIL010000168.1 GCA_016235825.1 Planctomycetota bacterium | reverse complement strand
ACGCCCGGCGGGGCACAAGCGTCGAACCCTTCAATGAATGGTTCAAGAGGCTGTTCGGATTGTCTGACCAAGTTTGGCATCGAGGGCTAAACAACACCAAGACCCAGATCCTGGCGTGCTTCTTTGCGTATCAGTTGCTGGTGCGGTTTAATGAACGCTGTGGGAAAAAAAATGGACAGCTACAATGGATAGTCGATGGCCTGTAATTATCGGACAGCCTCAACTTGTTGCACGTGGAAAGTTCAGACATGTTACACTGGTCAGAACATAGATGCCGATCGGAAGTAAAAAAACGCATGGCCGCGAACAGATGCGGCCATGGCACTCGCTTCCCTTGGACGGCTGGTTTTGACAGATTAAATAGAGAATTTTATTTCGCCCCTTCAGGGCTTGAATGTTGGGTGCGGCCGATTTCCTGGGGCGTTGCCCCAGGCTTTAATATTGCGCCCCGTTGGGGCTTCATGGGTTGCTGAATCAGGAATAATCGGTAATTCAAAGGATAATGCGGTGGCCGACAGTTGTTTCGCCCTGAAAGGGCAATAATATGACAGCCCAGGGCAACGCCCTGGGAATTGGCGAGTTTAATCCGAAAGCCCTGAAGGGGCGAAATAAGTTGTGCCAAGTTCGGACGTCAAGACAAGCTAAACGGTTTTTGTTGCATTACAGAAACAGGTTTATGGTGGCAAAGCGAAAAAACACGAACGATTCGCCGGGCAGTAAAAAACACATGGCCGCAAACAGATGCGGCCATGGCACCCGGCTTCGCCAAAAGGCTACGCCGGGCAAGCCCGTTCCATACCATTCGGCGCTAAACCCGACCTTGCGGGAAACAAGATGAGCACCAATATCAGAAGACCGATTGGCGTTTGCGCGGTTATAGGTTTTATAATGCTCATAGTGTCTTCATTTTCGTGTACGCAAGAAGGAACTGCGACCACAAAAGAAGGAGTTGCGGCTCCCAAAGATTCCGACAAGGAATTTCTGGAAAAGTACATGCCTTCCGATGGTCAAAAAAGGTGTGCCATATATGAACAATTAAGTGATGACAGGAAACATACTATTTATCAAATGATTTGGGTTATTGAGAAATTGAAGGCTATCGAGCTTGAGCAAATGGAAGGCAGCCGGCTGGATTGCTGCATCTCAATTCTTGGCGAGTTTCACGCAGAAGAGGCGGTAGACGAGTTGCTGTCTATAATCGAGGTTCGGACGTGGAAAATGTGGGGAGGTCTCGAGGCACCCAAAGATCCGACTGTAATTCGGGCATTGGCCAAGATTGGTAAACCGGTTAGTCTGAAAGCGGTCGCGATGCTTGCCCAGGACGATTCCGCCGTTAAAGCGCCGATGTATGTCCGAGTTATCGCCCTTGTAGAAGGTGTTGATCTTGGAAAAGAAATGGTCCGATTAGCGGCCGAAAAGGAAAAGGATGCGACCAAAAAAGCCAGACTGGAAAAGGCAATGGAGTTGTTCAAGAATGCAGATAAGGTAATTAATTGACATAATAATCTTTGGCGGCGGATATAATCGGGAGCAACCATGAGCGATACGGTAAAATTAAAAAAATACGGGCGGGCCAGGTGGGTCTGGTGCGATCTGGCGTTGCTGCTGATCGTGCTTTACTACGGCGCAACGGCCGGGGTGAGGATCTGGTGGGGCAAATACGCCCAAGCCGATCTTCAGACCGAGGTTCAGGCGGTCTCCGCGGCCGGCCAGAGCCTGGATTTCAAATCGCTGGCCCCGCCGGCCACGCCGGACGGCCGCAACGCCGCCGTTCTCTATATTCAGGCCCTCAAGGACCCGTTTTTCGCCGAGCCTGCCCGCGCCCCGGCCAGCAAACCCGCCACGCGGCCGGCCAAAGTCCGCGAATCCGACAAAACCCCGTGCGAACTGGCCGCGGAATTCGCCGCCGACCCGGCAAAGCGCAAGGCCGGCGCGAAGGCGGTCCGCGCGATACTTCAAAAAGGCGCCGCGGCCGCCGCCCTTTGCAGGCAGGCGCGGGGCAGGCCTGACGTCGTCTGGCCGGCCGATCTGCCGGGTCAACCTTCGGGAGGCGACATGCCGTCCGTGCGCGGTCTGGCCGGGCTTTCCAATCTGTTGTGTCTGTTCGCCCTGGACGCCGGCGATTCGGCAAGGCAGGCCGATGCGGCCGGGTATCTGCTGGACGCCCTGCACCTGAGCGACGCTATCAGCCAGGTGCCCACATTCCGGAATTTAATGATCGCCTGTTCGGCCGATGAAGTTTTATTCAAGACCGTCCGGCAAATATCACCTGCTCTGGCCACATCCGCCGGCCGTGCCGAGTTCGAGACGTTCATCCGGAAACTCGCCGACACCAGGGACATTCAGAACGATTTCCAGCGGGCCTGCATGGGCGACCGCTGCCTGATAAACGACCTGGTCGGCCAGATGAGGGTTCGCTTCCTTGACAAGTCGGGCGATCCGATGAGCTCGGACTCGCTATCGGTCTGGTTTCTGATTAATCCGGCGTGGGACCTGGATCAGGCCAGAGTGATACGAAACGCCAACAATCTTGTTACGGCCTCTTGTCAGGAAAGCTACCCCGCGGCCCTGACGATAGACCCGGTCCGAAAACCCGAGAAAGCCGGCGTCCTGGGCCTCAGGACATTTACACATTTCATGAGCCTTTTGACCCAGAGCAGCCATGAGACGATGCTCGGCATGCACTTTTCGCGCGTGGCGCACCGCAGGCTAACTGCCTGTGCGCTGGCATGGCGTCTCTTTGCCATCGACAAGGGCAAGCCGGCTGAAAATCTGGATGAGTTGGTGAAGGGCAAATACCTGGGCGAATTGCCCCGCGATCCGTTCAGCCTTCAGCCCAATCCGCTGCGGCTGGCCTTTAAATCCCACAAAGGCATCATCTACAGCGTTTACTCCGACGGCAAGGACGACGGCGGAGATTCCGGCGACCTGTCGATCTTCCCAGACGGCAGGCCGTGATATGGGGCGACCTGGCCAATCTCATATTATGTCCAGCCGATATAATCCTGTCACCGAACAAGTGGTCGAAGAACTCGCCGGGATCGTCGGGGCCGGGAACGTTATTTTCGGCGATGCCGAGCGTCTGGCGACGTTCTCGCACGACGAGATTCCCGACCCGTCATATGCGCATACGCCGGAAGTCGCTGTCCGGCCGGCCGGCGCGGAAGAAATCTCCCGGATCATGAAGCTGGCCAACCGCCTGCACATTCCGGTAACGCCACGCGGGGCCGGCAGCGGGCTTTCCGGCGGGGCCGTGCCTATCTTCGGCGGCATCGTCCTGGACTGCTCGCGGATGAATCGCATCATTGAGATCGACCGGGCCAACATGGTCGCCGTGGTCGAGCCGGGCGTGATAACCAACGAGCTGGCCAACGCCATCCGCGAAAACGGCCTGTTCTACGCCGGCTACCCGATGAGCCTGGAGACCTGCCAGATCGGCGGCAACGTGGCCGAGAACGCCGGAGGCGGCAAGGCCGTCAAGTACGGCGTAACCGGCAGGTACGTCTTGGGCCTTGAGGTCGTTACCCCAAAAGGCGACATCGTCAGCCTAGGCGGCAAACTGGTCAAGGACGTAACCGGCTACGACCTGATTCAACTGATGGTCGGGTCGGAAGGCACGCTGGGAATCTTCACGAAGATCATCCTCAAGCTGCTGCCCCTGCCCAAAGCGGCCGTCGATCTGCTGTGCCTGTTCAAAACCGTCGATCAGGCCATCGGGGCCGTGCCCGACATGATCGCAAAGACCGGCATCATCCCGACCAGCATCGAGTTCATGGACGCCCAGAGCGTGCAGGCCGCGTGCAAGTATCTCAACGAGTCGCTGCCGTACCAGAACTGCGGCGCGATGCTGCTGATAACGGTCGACGGCGCCGACGCCGACCAGGTCCAGCGCGACTACGAGACCATCGGCGAGGCCTGCCTGGCCGCCGGGGCCTTCGAGGTCTACGTCGCCGACAATCACACCACGTCGAACCGTATCTGGCGGGTCCGGCAGAACATTCCGGAGGCGTTCAAACTCGTCAGCCCGCAGCAGAGCGGCGAAGATATCGTCGTGCCCATCGCGTCGATTCCGCAGATTGTCCGCGGCATGGTGGAGTTGGCGAAGAAATGGGATGTTTTAATTCCCTGCTACGGCCACGCCGGCGACGGCAACATGCACACGCGGATAGTCAAGAATCCCGCATGGACCGCCTCGCAATGGAAAGAACGCCTGCCGCTCATTTTGACGGACCTGTATAAAATAACGATCGACCTGGGCGGAACGATCAGCGGCGAGCACGGCATCGGCCACAAGCGAAAACCCTACATGACCTTGGCCCGGTCGTCCGAATACCTCGACATCTGCCGGGCGATCAAAAAGGCCCTGGACCCCAACAACATCCTCAATCCCGGCAAGATTTTCGACCTGTGAGCGCAGAAACCAGCTCAAAAAATATGGCACGCCCGCCCGCGGGCGTGAATGTGGCGTCAAACTTCGGGAAAACACACAGCCGAGGGCGGCTGTGCCACATATCAAGAATATTTTGAGATAGTTTCTTATTCCGACAAAATCGGTTTGAACTCCGCGGCCCGTTTCGTGGCCGGCGCCGATGGCAGAGAAGCTGGCGCGGATATGGCCGCATTCAGTTTCCTGAAAACCTCTTCGATCAGATCGGACAGTCTGGATTCTTCCATCGAGACGTCCTGCGTGAAAATCTCAATCATGCAATCGCCGCGGCAGATTCTCATTATCCGGGTGCCGTTCTTCTGGGCGGCCTTGGCGTCGGTTAATGTGAATTCCACCATTCGGCAGATGTCGCCCTTGACGCCCTTGAGATCGCTGAAGGCGGCGTCCTGCACCTTGATCACCTCGCTGCGTTTGAGTTTTTCAAAATTGGCCCTGGCCATTTCCTCGACCGAATTCACAAGCGTTTTGCAGGCAGGGGCGTTGTTGAGGATGAAAATGGACACGCTGAATACCTTGCCGGCGTTTTTGCCCTCGCCCGCGGCGATCATCGCCTGAACCTGCCTGACAAGCCCGACTGCTTCCTTCCGCTTTTGTGCGTCCATCTCGGCATAGACGCCGCTCAGGGCGATCCGCCCTATTTCCTGATTCACGACGGTCCATTTTCCATCGAAGCGTTTTTCCAGCCCGCCAAGAACGTCCGCCAGATCGATTTTGCCCGTCGCGACGGTCGAATAAGTTTCCGGGTTTGCGATCATGGACGTCGCGGCCGGCGGATTTTCGATAATGGCCCAGAGCTTCTCGTCGCCGTCCCGCGCGAAATGCTCCATGAACTTCCGCCCGCCCAGATAAATCTGTTCGTATTGTTCGCCGGACATCTTGCTCACTATTTCAAGGGCCGGGTCCTCGAATTTGACCGCCCCGGCCGCGAGCATCCTTGCGAACTGCCGGGCCGGCTCGTCCAGTTTGAGGGCGTCGGCGACGCGGTCCTGCATGAGCATGGCGTGCCCCTCGATAGTGGAGGAGAAAGCCTGCATGGCGTCCAGCCCGGTAAAGCCGGCCATCCGCCTTTTCAGCCCCGTCTGCTGGTCCTGAAGGGCGTGCGTCAGCTCGTGGGCGATGACAATTCGGGAAATCGCCTCGGTGTGCTTTTCGTCCACCTTGCAGGCCTTGAGCAGCGGCGGAATGTTGCGGGGCATTAGATAGAGCTTCTCGTCGCTGAAGCTGTACAGCCCCATGAGCATCGGCGCCATCGTCTCGGCTGCCGCCCGGGCCTTTTTTTGCCTGTCGGCGGCCGGAACCGAAGACCACAGCCAATCGAGACTGACAAGCAGGTCCTTTTGGAGAGCCTCGGCCAGAGTCTTTCTGTCCGAGAGTACGACCTGCGGGCGAGCCTTGAATCTTCTTCCGGCGGCCTTTTCGACCATCGGAATCAGCTCCAGCACCCAGGCCTGGGCCTGAAGCTCCGTAAAGGCCGGCTCGCCCTCGGCCAGAAGCGTCTGGATGTCCTTTGCCGCAACAGAGGCCGACTGCTGGGCGTAAACAGCCGCGCCAAGAAAAACAGCGATCCCGGCCAGCAATATTCTGATCGTCTCTCGCATCGGCTGACTCCTTGAAGATGGGACCATTATATTGATACATCCCTGGCGCCGCGAGATTCAATATAATTCCCACGGCCGGGCCGTCGATAAGTTCGTATGCCCGGCATGTCCCCGGAATATTCTTGCATTGCCGGGTCCGGCAGGTTCAAGTACACACGGTTGGCTGGCGGGTTGCCGGCCTTTCTGACAGATCCCATCGGGAGACCTTGAAATGAAACTTTGGAAACTGCCCTTAACGCTGTTGCTGGCCGCACTCTTCGCCGGATGCATCGAGATGACCGCCGTATATACCCTGAATCCCGACAGCTCGGGCAAGGTTGATTTCGACATAAGCATGGCGCAGCCTCCGGATACGCCCAAACCCGATGGCGTGCCTGAACCGCCCAAGCAGAATCCCGAGGCTCAAGCCAAGAAGATGCTCAAGAATATGGTCGAGGACAAAAAATTTGACGCCTGGTCCGGGGTGTCGTGGGAAATCGCAAAAGACAAAAAGGTTCACGTGAAAGCCACGGCGTTCTTCAAGGACCTGGCCGCCGTCGGCAATGACGGGCCGAGCGGGAAGGTTACCTGGAAAAAGAACGAGAAGGGCGAGATGGTCCTGCAGATGGACATGCGCGCCGAGGCCGGCGACAAACCGCCGGCGGGCGAAATGACCCAGGAACAGATCGACGAAGCGATCACTCGTACGCGCGAGCAGTGGAAAATGACCAGGGAGATAATGGCCAAGATGATGGGCCAGATGAAACTGCAAATGGTATTCAAGCTGCCCGGCCAGGTCTCGGAGGTTAACGGCCTGGCCAAGAACGCCGACGGCTCGGTCAAATTCGAGTTCAACGGCCAGAAGTATTTCGATCTCATGGACAAGCTGATCGCCGACGACAAGGCGATGACTGAATTGATCAAGGCGGGCAAAAACCCCTTCAGCCAGGGAACGATGAGCGAAGGGATGTGCGAGGCGATGTTCGGGACCAAGGGGCCTTTGAAGGCCGTTGTAACCGGCGAACCCAAGCCGCAGTTCGATTACAAGGCCGAGATGGAAAAGGCCAAGGCCGCCATGCCAGAGATGATAAAGGGCCTCAAACTCGATGAGCCTCCGGCTGAAAGCCCCGACGAGAAGCCCGCCCCGAAGCAAATACCCGGCGCGGAACCGGCACAATAAATCAAAATTTGAAATTTCAGATTTGAGATTTGAAATCTGAGATTACAAATCCGGGATTCGGAATTAAGAGTCCCTGACAGAATGCTGCGTGAGCCGCGTTTCGACCCAAACCGGCTCACCCGCAGGAAGAGCCGGCGTAAGCGATCTGATTAATGTCGTCTAGGAGGCCGGTATATCATCGTCGATGCGTCCACCCGCCGGCTCCTACCGCAGTTCCCGCGATATTTTGGCGGCCAGTTCCTCCGCTTCGCCCCTGGTGTAGGCCTTCGACGGCCAGTTGAAGTGGAACTCGTCGCCGGGATTGCGCGGGATGATGTGGAAATGCACGTGCATGACGACCTGGCTGGCGCAGGTTCCGTTGTTCTGGAGGATGTTGAATCCCTCACAGCCGGTGGCGGCCCGGATCGCCCGGCAGATCGCAGGCAGGTTCCGCAGCATCGCCGCCGCCGCGTCGGCGGGCATCTGATCGAGACTGGCCCAGTGAGACTTGGGGATCAGCAGCGCATGCCCCCCGGCCAGCGGGCCTATGTCCAGAAACGCCAGGCACGAGGCGTCCTCGAAAATCCTGTGCGAAGGTATCTGCCCGGCGGCGATCTTGCAGAAAACGCAGTTGGGTTCGTTCATATAAATCTCTCCTGAAAATCGTCCTCCGACAGTAGCAAAGATGCCTGTAAAATTCCACCGTGTCGGGATAAAAAATATTCGTCCCGCCGCCGGCATGCGCCAGAATCCGGAATCCCGAAAAAGCTTGTAAAACAATCGGATAACCGGATAGAATCGCGGCGAAGGCCGGCGATTGTCGTCAGAAGGAATCCATGAGAATAATCCCGGACAAGGCACAAGGAGCACACCATGCGATTATCTCTCCTGTCATCGGCGATTTTTGCGGTTATATGCCTGGTCAATTCCGTCTCGCCTGCACAAAAGAAGCCCGATATCCCCGTAACCGACGAGAACGTCGAAAAGGCCATCGCCAAGGCGATGGAATACATTTTCTCCAGGCAGAGGGATGACGGAAGCTGGCCCCCCTTCGAGGAAGGCCAGCCTCCTCGCCAATTGGTCTACAAGGAAGGCCCGACGGCCATGAGCATCTACGCCCTGGTCGCCAGCGACAAAAACCTCGCCAAAGATTCCAGGATAACCAAGGCCCTCGATTGGATGGCCAGACCGGACAACCAATGCAAACTCACATACTCCATCGCCTTCAGATGCCTGGCATGGCTGACGGTCAATAAATATCTGGACAATAAATACATGAAACAACTGACCGCCGACGTGGATGCGTTTGTCAAGGCCGGCAAAAACGGCACGTATACTTAGGCACTCTAACAAAACCTAGTTTTTGAGCAATGGTTTGGCCGATAAATATTCTGTGTCAGGGAGGACACAACTATGGCCAAACCGCTGCTTACGGACGAATTATGGCGACACATCCAACCACTTTTGCCGCCGGAGCCTCCCAAGCCCAAGGGAGGCCGGCCGCGACTGCCGGATCGCGCAGCCTTGAAGGGCATTCTTTTCATTCTGCGAACCGGCACCCAATGGGAGTATTTGCCGCAAGAGATGGGTT
>JACRIL010000167.1 GCA_016235825.1 Planctomycetota bacterium | reverse complement strand
GCCCGCCATAAACAGGCAGCAGGGCCGATAAGGACAGATTTTTAACGCAAAAATATGAAACTTGCGGAAAACAACAACGGCCTCGCGACGAATCAAGGTTGTGGACGACTAAATCGACAAGCCCTAAAGCGGGGGCCTGTCAAACAACCCAAGCCCGATGAATCGGGCGAAACAGGGCTTTTCAACGGAACAATAGAAATTCATACATAAACACGAACAAAAAATTACCTTTCCGTCTGCGGAATGTCAATCGACAGCGGCAACGTCACTCGCTGCGTCGGCTTTCCTGCGGTAGAAGCGGTTGGCGAAATAGGATTCGCCCGCCAGCAGGACCAGCAGCACGATCAGCAGCGGGACCGTAAGATCCATCTGCCCGCCGCCGCCTTTGGCGTCAGAATCAAGATTCAGCAGGCCTTCGGCGCCCCTGACGATGGTCAACCCGTCGGGATCGAAAAAGGGGACCAATTTTCCCACATCGACCGTCGTCAGGTTGCTTTCGGCGGCGGCGCTGTTGACGGCAAATCCACCCTGGACCGTCTTTTGGGCGTCCGAGAATGCGGTCTCCCAGTTTCCCAGCGCGTCAGCCCGGATGGCGAGCATCTTTTTTCGCTGGTCAAGCATGGCGGGCTGGGGCGGCCGGCCCGGCCTGCCGACAGTCGCCAGTGTTGGGGTCATCCCCCTCGGGCAGGCAAGTTCAATCTGCTGGCCCCAGCCGAACAGCGTCTGCCCGCTGCTCGCCCCGCCCAGCAGTTCGGCGGTCCGGCAGGACAGCACGACGAACTGCCCCAGCCTGGCCAGGTTCGAGAACGCCGGGGCGGGCGAAAAATTCCAGAACACCACCTGGCCCTCGCCGGCCCTGCGGACGACTATCGCCGGCACGCCGTCGGCAAATGCAAGAACGACGCGGGCGTCGGATGCGACCGATTCTATCGCCAGCCGCCTGCGGCATTTCACCTCGGCCAGCGAGCCGTTGAGACCTTCAGCAAACGGCGAGAGCATCGGATCGGAAAGATTATCCGTCCGCCACGCGGCCGCGACGGACAGTTCCTGGGCCACGCCGGGCTTTATCGGAATCAGCTTTTGAGCGGCATCATTGGAATATCCCGGCGCCGAGACCAGTTCGCCGATTACCACCCAAAGCCTGCCGCCCGCCCGCACGAACTGGTCCAACAGTTTCCACTGCGGCTCGGAAAGGCTCGACACGTTTGCCAGCACGACTATCGCGCCGGGCGAGAGCAGGGCCGGATCGAGCTTGTCCGCCATCACCATCCGCCTCCCGAAAGGCCCCGACGCGATGGAACTGCTCATCAGAAAGGCGGTCTGGTCGCCCCTGCTGGCGGTGGCCGAGTCGCGGACAATAGTCAGTTCGGTCTGCGGCCCCACCATCACGGTGAAATAGCGGACATTGTCCATCTCGATGCAATCCGGCACGTCCATGACCACGGCCCCGCGCAGCAGGCCCGGCTTTGTCGCCGGAAAGACGAACGAAACGGAGGTCGCACCGTCGGCGTGAAGGTCGGCTCGGGCGGTGTCCGCCGGCTTGCCGTCCAGTTCCAGCCGCAGTTCCACCTGCCCGCCGGCGTTCAGGCAGGACACCGGAACGTCCACGATAATGTCCGTTCCGACCGCGACGGAACCGGCCGACAGTTTCAGGTCGCCCAGGGCGAAATTGACGCACCTGCCGGCCAGGCCGCAATCGACCGCCACGTGCTGCGCGTCGCCGGCGACCTTCCGGCCGTCGCGCCAGGCCTCGGCGGTCATGTCGGTGAATATGTAGACCCGCTTGAGGGGAATAGGCGAATTTTCAAGCATCGTCGAGGCCTTGTTGATCGCGTCCCAGAGCGGCTCGTGGCCGAAGCCTTCCGGCACGTTCGCGATCATGTTGGCGGCCAGCGACCTGTCGGTTACGAATCCGGCGGTGGTTTGCACGTCGCTCGTGTAAAGCACGGCTGTTCTGGAGCCGTCCGGCAGGCCGTCGATGAGGCGGCAGGCCGCCCGCCTGGCCGGGGCAAGCAGGCCGGGGCTTTGCCTGTCGGGCCGGGCCGTCATCGAACCGCTTGTGTCCAGAATTATCACGGCCGACTGCAACAGGCCGCCCGGCCGGTCGGCGATGGAACCCGCAAGCTTCGTCCCGGCCAGTATGCAGCCGATCAGAATAAACGCCGCCATCCGCATCAGCAGCAGGATGATGTGCTTGAGCCGCTGCCTGTTGGCGCTGGCGCGGTGGGTCTGACGGACGAACCGCAGGGCCGGAAAGACGACCAGCCTGGGTTTGGTCCGCATCAGGAGATGGATTATCACCGGCGCGGCTGCGGCAATCAGGCCGGCCCAGAAAAGCCACGGGTATAGGAATGTCAGGCCCGGCATCGCGAGGGAACCGCCGCGCTCTCGAACATGACGCCTTGCAGGACGGCCGGCACGTCGGTCGCCCTGATCTCCGCCGGCAGATCGAGCGGGCAGGTTGCGGCAAGAACGCACTGGTCGGCCGCGTCGCAACTGACCAGGCCCCTGCTGGCCCGGACCCTGGCGGCGTCCGGATCGATTCCGCCCTGCTGGCCCGAACCGAACACCTCGCAGGGATCATGCCCGATCTTGCCGGGCACGTCCAGCCGGCCGGCCAGCACCGGGGCGCGATCGGGCGACTTCCACCACGGGTAGGCAAACCAGCAATCAGGCCGGGCGAGGATCACCCGCGATCCGGCACGGTAGCGGCCGGCTCCGGCGCAGAATTTTTCTTCCGGCCTGAATATTCCAGCCACTCCGAGGGCCTCGCCAAGCACCTTCTGGGCGTCCTGGACGGACTGCTCGTCGCGGCAATACAGGTACGCCACCTGGTGGTCCGTCATGGCGAAGGCCCGCGACCGGGCCAGGTCGGGCATCTCGCCCTCTGCCGTCTGAACCACCTCCAGCAGACCCGCCGCCCGCAACAACTGGTTCGGAAGGCAGACCATGCGGACGTCGGTCATCCCGCCGTTGCTGACGATTATCGCCTGGCTGCCGGATTCCAGAACCGTCAGGCCCAGGCCGGCAGCAATTTTGTCGACCTCGACCAGGGCCTGTCCGGCCTGCGGCGAATCGGCGCCGCCCCTGACGGCCTCGAAATTTATGCCCGGCAGGTATACCCACAAAAGGTCGGGCTTGTGCGCCAGCCATATCTCGCCCGCCGCCGCCGATATCCATCCGCCGGCCCGCCAGGTCGCGTCGGGACCGTTGTAATCGCGAGAGTTGAACTGGCCTATCTTCGCGGCCAGTTCGTCGTAAAGTCCGCGAGGCTGGTCGGTCAGCAGGCCGTTGGACGGGCCGTAGGTCGTGATGCCAAGCATCAGATCGGCCGCCCCGGCCAGGGAATTGTAGCAGAACAGCATCGCCGTCCTGGGCCGGCCGGGCAGCTTGCGCGAGTGCCAGAACCGTTTCTTGTTGAGCAGCGTGTTGGACCGCTCGTCGAAGCTGAGCGTCATGCTCTCGCGGCGATACAGCCCGCCGGATATCACGCCGTGCTTGCCGGGTTCCACGCCGGTCGTCATCGAGGCCTGGATGCTTGGCCCGACGGCCGGGAACGTCGCCAGCATCGGGCGCGGGGGCGTCGGCAGCGAGTTGACCCACAGGCCGGCGTTGCGGCCGGCAAGCCGGCAGCTCAAGCCCGCGATCTCTATGACGCATATCCTTTTCATCAATGGCCTGTACCTTGATGCCCCACGATTATCCTGTATTATAGTTCCCAAATGCTGACAGTCCATATCGAACAGGGCGATCTGACGACTTACAAGGTTGACGCGATAGTCAACGCGGCCAATAATGATCTGCAGCTCGGCGGCGGATTGGCAGGCGCGATCGCCCGAAAAGGCGGGCGGGCGATTCAGGTCGAGTGCGACAGGCACGGGCCTGTCGAGGTCGGCCAGGCCGCGATCACCGGCGCAGGGAACCTGCCCGCACGGCACGTTATTCACCAGGCCTCAATGTCGCTGGGCGGCCTGGCCACCGCAAAAAGCCTGCGCGATTCCACAAGGGCCGTCCTCGAACTGGCGGAGAAACATCGGCTGGCGACGCTGGCGTTCTCCGCCACCGGCACGGGAATCGCCGGCTTTCCCATCGGCCAGTGCGCACAGATCATGCTTGAGGAAGTCCGCAAACACCTGGCCGGCAAGACCTGCCTCACCGACGTTTACTTCGTCCTGTTCGACAAGGCGACCTGCGATATTTTTGCGAAAGTTCACAAGGAAATGTTTCCCGACCGGAAGGGACAACGATGAAAAATGTGCGGGTGGCGGCGGTGCAGATGGAGCATCGCAACGGCGACAAGGAATTCAATTTCGCCAAGATCGAAGGGTTCTGCGAACAGGCAAAGAAGGCCGGCGTGCAGATCGTGGCGTTTCCGGAATGCTGTATCACGGGCTACTGGTTCCTGAGGAATTTGAGTCGCGATCAGTTGCTCGCGCTGGCCGAGCCGGTGCCCGGCGGCCCATCCACGCGGCACCTGGCGGAACTGTCGCGGAAGACCGGCATGACGATCGGCGCGGGACTGGTCGAGCTGGCCGACGATGGAAAAATGTACAACACATACGTTGCGGCCATGCCCGACGGCAAGACCAGCCGCCATCGCAAGATCAACGCCTTTGAGAACGACCACATCTCCTCCGGAAGCGAATACACCGTCTTCGACACGCCGCACGGCTGCCGCGTCGGAATGTTGATCTGCTACGACAACAACATCCTCGAGAACGTCCGCATCACCGCCCTCAAAGGCGCCGAGATTCTGCTGGCCCCGCACCAGACCGGCGGATGCGATTCATCCAGCCCGCTGGCCATGAAGCCGGTCAACAAGGCGGTCTGGGCCAACCGTGCCGCCAACCCGCGGGCCGTGCTGGACGAATTCCGGGGCGACAAGGGCCGCGGCTGGTTGATGCGATGGTTGCCCAGCCGGGCGCACGACAACGGCCTGTTCCTGGTCTTCGCCAACGGCGTGGGCGAGGATGACGACGAGGTGCGGACCGGCAACGCAATGATTCTTGACTGCTACGGCCGGATCGTCTGCGAGTCAATATCCATCGCCGACGACATGGTGGTCGGCGACCTGGACGCCTCGCTGATCGACCGCTGCACCGGCCGCCGATGGCTGCGGACCCGCCGGCCGGACCTCTACGGCCCGCTGACCGTGCCGACCGGAATCGAGCAGGACACGCGCAAGGTGCGATTCGAACACCTTCGGAAAAAGTGATGCATTTTATTTTGAGCGCGCATGAGAACGCAGTACAGCGTCTTGCCCATGAGCCGCCCCGCCGCGAATTCTGTCGCCCAGGTCAGGAAGAGTCCCGTTTGAGAGGGATGGTTGAAAGTCTGCCGCGTTAATAAGGAAAATTTATTGCAGTGCTACAAACTGTTCAGGATATCCAGGCCTTTCTGGAGGGTTTTGTCGTCGGTGGCGTAGGAGATTCTGAAATGGGTGTCTCGCCCGGAGAAGACGTTGCCTGGGATTATCAGCACGCCCTTTTCGATAGCCTTTGCCGCGAATTTCGTCGCATCGCCGCCCGGAGCGGGCACAAAGGCGTAGAACGCCCCGCCGGGCCTGACCAGGCCGAACTTGCCCTTGAGCGAGTCGCAGACCATGTCGCGTTTCCGGCGGTATGCCCTCACCTGAGGCGACATGTCGCAGTCCAGCGCCGCCAGCGCGCCCGCCTGGGCCATCGAGGGCGCGCAGACGAAACTGTACTGCTGGAGCATGGTCATTTTTTCGATGATCGGCCTGGGGCCTGTGCACCAGCCGACCCGCCAGCCGGTCATGCCGTAGCTCTTGGAAAACCCGCGCATCAGCAGCGTGTTCTCGTAGTGTTTGGCCATCGAGACGAACGGCTGGTCGTAGCAGAACATCTCGTAAATTTCGTCCGAGAGGATCAGCAGGTCGCGTTTTGCGGCGATTTCGGCGATGTCCCTGATCTCCCGTTCGCCCAAGACCGCGCCGGTCGGGTTGGTCGGCGAATTCAGGACGATCATGCGGGTTTTGTCCGTTACGGCGTCGGCCAGCCGCTGGATGTCGGGGCGGAAATCGGGATAGGTCCCGATGAGCACCGGCCGGCCGCCGCACAGGTTCGTCTGATGCGTGTACATTACGAAATACGGGTCGAAGATAATCACCTCGTCTCCCGGATCGACCAGGGCGAGAAAAGCCGGCAGCAGCGCGCCGGAGACGCCGGATGTGATGAGAAACAGCCTGTCGTCCTTCCAGCCGAACTCGGCGGCGCACTTTTTGGCGACCGCTTCCCGCAGTTCGGCCGTGCCCTGCGTCTGCGTGTACTTGTTGAACCCCTTCTGAATGGCCTCGATGGCGGCCCGCTTGGCCGGTTCGGGCACGTCGAAATCCGGCTGGCCTATCGAGAGGTTGATCGGGTCCTTCATCTTCGCGGCCAGGTCGAAGACCTTGCGGATGCCGGACGCGTCGATCAGGCTCATCCGCCGCGCGATCTTATGGCTGTCTCTGGTCATCGGCGTGGCATTCCATTGTTTAACTACAAAACGGCATCCCCGCATTTACATGCGGGGCTTTAAATAAAACCACCGGCCTGTTCATCATAACGTTGAGACATTCGGTGGCACCCTCAAGCGAAGCAAAGCGGAGCTTGGGGGTGTTCTAAAATCAGTTTTATCCGATATCCACCCCAAAGCAAACAACGCTTGGGGATGCCACCACCGGGGGGCGGGTGTGCCATTCATGTCATGGCACCGACGGATAAATCTTATTTCTTCTTTTCGGCTGCCGGTTTTGCGGCAGGCTTGGCGGCGGCTTTTGCGCCCGCTGCTCCGCCGGCCGGGGCCTTCGCGCCCGCTGCTCCCGCGGCCGGGGCCTTGGCGCCGGCTTTTCCTGCGGCCGTGGCCGCTGCTGCGCCAGGCGCTCCTGCCGCTGCCGCGGCGCCTTCGGCCGGAACTTCGCCTTCGGCGGCCTTTTCCTCGGCCTTGGCCTTCCTGCCGGCGCGGGAATGTTTGACCTTCACCTTGGGCAGGCCCATCGGAGAATCCTTGTCAGGATCGAACTTGCCCTCGTCGACAAGCTGGGCGATGCGTTCCGAACGGGTCAGCACGCTGCGGGTGCGCGTCAGTCCGCCATGAATCTTCAGGCTTCTGTCCATCGTCATTGCCGATTACTCCAAACTATCGCAAAGGAATCCTACTGGTTGCCTTGTTCCACCCATTGCAGGTAGAACGGGCTATTAAAACCATACAGCCGGCTCTTTGCAAGATAGTCTTTGCCCAACGATTCGATCTTTTTCCTGAACTCGTCGGCCTGGGCGGACTGTGAGGAATCGAACGCCGTGTTGCTCAGGACGGTATGCCTGCTCTTGTACGGGGGCCTTTTGCTGGTCAGGGTGATGACTCCGGCCGGCTCCCCTTTTTGCTTCAGGAAATCGATTATCTTCTGGGCCTCGGCCATGTCGTTTTCCGTGTCGCCCTCGAGAATCTGGATAACCAGATAATGTTTGCCCGCGATCCTGTTTACCGGAACAGGCTGGGGATGGCCCGGCTTGTCCGGCTTTTTCGGCCCTGCAATCGGGTCCTGCCTGGGCTGCGGCTGGCCGGAATCCTTGCCGCCCCTGCCTCCCCAAACCCAGCCGAGCATGAATACAATTGCCAGGACCAGCAAAGCGGATGCGGCGGCAATCAGGCAGACGCCCCCGCTGACGGACAGATGAATCCTGCCGCCCATGATCCTGATGGCCGGCTGGGCGGCGACCTTCGGCCTGAGCATGTCGCGGTCGGGCCTCAGGAACGGCTGTTCGATTTTTGTGGCCGCCGGTTGGGCCGTTTTGTGGGCCGACGGTCCGGCCGGCGGTTGCGGCATCTCGGGCAGGGCCGACGGCGTTTGGGGTTTCAGTTCGGCGGACCCGGACGCCTGCCTGGCTGCAGGCTCCTTCTGGGCGGGTCGGCCCGGAGATTCCTGCGGGACATGGTCCGGCAGGAGGGGCTTTTGCTGCCGCTGCATTTGCTGACGCAGCTCAAGGGGCTTTGGCGTCGGCGATTCTTCCGGTTTGGCCTGCGGCTTGTCCGGCACAGCCTTGGCGAAGCCGGAAGGCTGCTGACGGGTCGCGGGCTGAACAGGTTCCGCCGTCTGGGTTGCGGGCGGCTCAAGAGTCGCGGTTTGCCCGTTAGCCGCCGAGGGCGTTTCAGCCGGCTGAACGTGGTTTTTCGGAACAAGCCCTTTCTTCTGCATCCATGCCGGGATGGCGATGCCCGTGGTCTGCTTTTTCTGCTGGGCCCTGGCGATGGCCTCAAAGAGTCCCATTGTGTCTTTTTTCTTGCCCACGCTCGGCTGCTCCCTGCCGTTAAGGCCGGCTTTCCGTTAGCCTCTTCATCTTAGCAAAATCCGAATCGACGGGTCAATCCATTTAAAAACAATCCATGCGGCCCGCCGATATCATAGTTTCGTCCAGTCCGCCCGCACGCCTTGAGCAAATGCACTTTCCGATGCGAGCCTCCGGCCGGGAGAATATAATGAGTCAGGCGCAGGGAACATGGTTTTGGAGCCGGTTATGAGATTGATTGTCGGTGTATCCGCGATTTTAATGGCCGCGGCAGGCGTCGGCTGCCGGTCGGCGACCAATCGGGAGCAGTCAAACATGAGCGGACAGAAAAGCGGGACGCAGCGGGCCGTCTTCGCGGGCGGATGCTTCTGGGGCGTGGAACATTATTTCCAACAGGCAAAGGGCGTGCTGTCCGTAACGTCGGGCTACACGGGCGGGACCGTTGACAACCCGACTTACGAGCAGGTCTGCGCCGGCAGGACCGGCCATGCCGAGGCCGTCGAGGTCGTCTTCGACCCGGAGCAGACCAGCTATGAGGAACTGGCCAGGCTGTTCTTCGAGATTCACGACCCGACGCAGGTCAATCGACAGGGGCCGGACGTCGGCCTTCAGTACCGCTCGGCCGTCTTCTGGCTGGACGAGGCGCAGAAGCAGACGGCGGAAAGGCTGATCGGCCTGCTCCGGGCCAAAGGTTTCAACGTGGCCACGCAGATCGTCCCAGCCGGAAAGTTCTGGCCGGCGGAGGGTTATCACCAGGACTACCTCGACAAACACCCAGGCCGGCAAGACTGCCACGTCCGCGTCGAACGCTTCGGAAAATAATAGCCTTTTCTTGCGCGGCACGGGCATCTTGCCCGTGTGTTCCACGACCGTCTCGGTCGTGGGTTGTTTTTTTAATAGCTTCCAGGGGTGAGACGCCCCTGGGGCACACGGTCGGGACGACCGTGCCACGAAAAGCCCAGAAATCCCGACAAGTCGTGGAAATCGAATACGAGCAATTCAATCTTCGGGAAACTGGTTGAGGAGTTTATCGAGTTCTTCTGGCGTGTTGAAGTTTGCGAGTCTGGCGGCGAGGTCGGGGGGGACGTCGAGCTTGTAGGCGCCGATGTCTTCGAGCCATCGGCTGGGCGAAAGTTCGCGTGCCTGCACGGCCTTCACAAGCGGGGCGAAGGCGGAGGTCTCGTAGATTCCCGCCAGCGGCTCGATGTGTCCGCCGGCGGGGTTGACCATGACGGTTGCGGGCGAGCTGGGCTTGCGGCCCATGAGGAGGTATTCCAGCAGGTCGCCGTTGAAGGCGGGCATGTCGCAGGCGAGCACGCAGACGCCGCACCCTTCGTTCATCATGGCGGCGAGCCTCAGCGCGGTGGCGATCCCGCCCATCGGCCCGACGCCCGGCAGGACATCGAGGTGCCAGGGTATGCAGGCTGGCACGTCGGGGATTTCGACGGGCCGGCCGATGACCCACGCCCGGCCGAGCCAGTCGGCCAGCATCACCGAGAGCCGGGCCATCATGCTTGAGCCGCGGACGACGACGGCGGCCTTGTCGGTCCCCATGCGGGAGCTTTTGCCGCCCGCCATCACCGCGCCGATCAGGCTGCCGCGGAGCGACCGCCTGCGGTCCAGCCAGGCCATCACCCACTGGCTTATCGCGTCCAGGTCGTCGGCGGGATAGTCGCACTCGCTCAGGTCGCCGACGGTCAGCCGGACGGACGGCATCGGCTGATTGCCCTGCGGGATATAGCCGTGCAGGACGCGGATCTTGTCGTGCACGGACTGCTGGTAGCCCTCGGCCAGCACCATGTCGCACCCTTTGCAGCAGTCGGCCACAAGGTCCAGCAGGGTAGATTCCCGCCTGTGCCCGAATATGACCGCGCCGTCTTTTGCCGAGACGATGGCCGGGTCTGCCCCGCTGCGGGCGAAGCGGGCGTGGTCCTTGCCGGCCGAGCCTGGCTCAAGGTGCAGGGCGTGCTTCACCGCCCCCACGTGCAGGCCGGCCTGGCCCAGACGCGGAATCAGCCGCTCGACCAGCGTGGTCTTGCCGCTGCCGGCCGGGCCGCACACGCACAGTATCGGGGGAACCTCTTTCACATCCGCAAGTTTAGAGCGCAGAGCGATAATTACAAGGGCCGCAGGCGGCGATTTTTTCAACACGGCTTGTGAGCAAGGGCGTGCAACTTGTTGCACGCGAGAAATTTTGTCGCGCAACAAGTTGCGCGACCTACTAATGGATTTTAGCCCCGCCCAAGGATAAACTGTTGCACAGGAATTCCGGTTTGCGAAACGGGCGTCGAGGACGTTGTCATGGATATAATCGAACAGCAGGCGATACTGAGGTGCGAGGGCGGGCAGCTCACCGCCGCGCCCGACGAGGTTATCGTCGAGCACCGGGTTCTGATAGACGTGAACGGCGGCCAGACGCGGCTGTCCGTCCTGTGCCTGCCCCGGCAGTTGGACCACCTGGCGGTGGGCATTCTGGCCACGCAGGGAATTCTTCGCGACCGCGGCCAGCTCAAAAGCGTAACGATCAGCCCCGACGAAAGCACGGTGAGGGTTCAGGGCGACTTTTCTCCGGCCGACCTTCAATGCGGCTGCCGCTGGGCCGCCGGCAGCGCGTGCCATGCCGATAAAATCATCCCGGATGCCCGCACTTTGCTGCCGCAGGGCGGGGCGCAGGGGCCGGGCATCACGATAACCTCGCGGGCGCTGCTGGAACTGGCCAACGGATTCCTGGGCAGCAGCACGCTGTGGAAGCGGACCGGGGCCGTCCACGCCTGCGGGCTGGCCGGCAGAGGGGGCGTGATCTTCACCGCCGAGGACGTCGGGCGGCATAATGCTTTCGACAAGATGATAGGCCGGGCCGTGCTCGAAGGGCTGGACCTGTCCGACAAGTTCGTGCTGACCACCGGCAGGCTCTCGGTTGAGCTTGTCGCCAAGGCGATAGCCTGCGGCCTGCCGATGCTGGTCTCGCGCGGGGCCGTAACAAGCCAGGCCGTCAGGGCGGCAAAACAGCATCAGATGACGCTGGCAGGGTTCGCCCGCGGCGACAGCCTGAACGTCTACGCCGGCTTCGAGCGGATTTTGCAGGCCTGAAAAATGCGGGCGAGCTTGCCTCGGCGCAGCTTTAGCGAAGTCGGAAGTGGAGATTGGATGTGTTTGCATCTTAACTTTTCAAAAAACAAAGTGCCCCCAAGCTTCACGTTGCTTCGCTTGAGGGTGCCGCCAAAACACGCAAACGTAATGGGTCAGTTACAGGGGGATTGTGGTGCCGTCAACCAGGGCCGGATGGTATAATTAATCGGAAGCCCGGATAGCAGGCGAACCGTCGCGAAAGGGGCGCAATTATGAACCGTTACATGATATTCATGCTCGCAGCCGTCCTTGTTTGCCCGCCGGCCGCGATGGCGCAGGACGACCAGCAGTCGGTCGAGATTTACTACCAGGTTACCTATTCCAACGGGCAGGTGAAAGACCTCCCGCAGCCGCCCGAGACCAACCAGGGCATCCGCATGGTCGTCCGGATCGAGCGATACGAAGGCCCCGGCGAGAGCAGGACGGTCATATCCACCGATCCCGACAAGCCGGTGATGACCATAGTGAACCCCGCCAGGACGGTAACGATGGGTCTGGCCTGGAACGGCAGTTCGTGGGTCGATCCGCGGCAGTTGAAGAAAGCCGCGCCGGCGGGCCAGAACGAGCCGGGCGGAAAGGACGATTCGGCCGGAGCGGCCCCGGCGAGCATTCATTATCAGGTTACGTATTCCAACGGCAAGGTCGCCGACCTCAACGCCGTGCCGCAGACAAAGGAAGGAATAACCCGTGTCCTGCGGATAACACGCTATGAAGATGGCGACGGCTACAAGGTGCTCTCTACGGATCCCGACAAGCCCGTAATGACGATAGTGAACCCCGGCAGAACGATAACCGTCGGCCTGGTCTGGAAGGACGGGGCATGGGTGGCCCCGGTCGAGGCTGTCCGCGGCGAGATTAAAATTGCAAAGTCCGCCTTGGCCCCCGCGGCCGAGCTGCCCGTTCCGTCGGGCCAGGTCAAGCTGCTCGACGGCCCGCCCGACGCCGGCGCGACAGCGGGTTCGACGGCAGGCGGGATAATCAAGCCGATAGAATCCGCCAAGGCCCTGCCGCACCGCATGCAGGTCTGGAGGCTCGCACCCGGCAATGGGCGGCGGAATATCGTCGTGTCGATGGCGCACAGCGAGGCCGGGGCGCTGGGGGCGTTCTACTACGTCGCCTACGTCGATTCCGACGGCGACGGCCTGCCCGACAAACTCATCGCACGTTCGGACATGGTGGAGGCCAAAAAACCGGGCCAGTGGTCCAACTGGACTTTCACCGCGTCCGAGCCGGTGGTCTTCGTCGGCAATGCCTGGCCGTACGAGACCACGAGCATCTATATCGGTTCGCCGCCGGCGCAGTCGGACGCCGGCAAGACCGAAAAGCAGGACAACTGGCGGGGCCAGGCCGTCGGAGTGGAGGCATATGTATCCGGCGCGCTGTGGGACCCGAAATTCAAGAAGTGGTCCCCGATCCTTTCCAACATCAGGATCAACACCACCCCCGACGAGGATCAGAATAAATACCGCGGCCCGCCCGTGAAGATCGAGCGGACAAATCCGTGAGAATCCGGAATACAGGCCGCATTGTGAATTGAGCCTCGAAGAGGCGGCGCAAAATTCAGGAATTTCTGCCGCCCGCAAAACGTCGTAGTATCAATCGCATCGCAGCGCGACGATGGGGTCGAGCCTGCTGGCCCGCCAGGCCGGGTAGAGTCCGCTGCACAGCCCGACCAGCGTGGATATCACGACCGAAAGGGCGACGCTCCACCACTGGAGCGTGGGGTCAAGCGTCAGCCATCGCCGGACGATGCCCGCGCCGACTTCCATCAGCCCCCAGCCCAACGCCAGCCCGACCACGCCGCCCCCAAGCGTGATGACCAGCGCCTCGATGAGGAACTGGCTCATTATGTCGCGTTCCTTGGCGCCGATGGCCTTACGCGTGCCGATCTCGCGTGTCCGCTCGGCGACGGTGGCGAGCATTATGTTCATGATGCCGATTCCGCCGACAATCAGGCTGATGCCGGCCACCGTGCCAAGGAACATCGTCAGGCCCAGGCTGACGGCCTGGAACGTGTCGAGTATCTCGGCCATGTTGCGGATGGAAAAATCGTCGTCGGTCTGTGTGTGCATATGGTGGCGATGACGAAGCGTGTCGGTCATGCCGGCCGTTACCGTCGGCAGGTCGGCCTTGTCGAACGTCGAGACCATTATCATCGGCAGAAAGTCGCGGCGGGGCGGAAGCTGCTTCATGCACGTGGTATATGGAATGATCGCCCGGTCGTCCGGGTTAAAGCCGCCCTGGTCGCCGACGGCTTTCGTCAGCCCGATGACCTCAAAGCTCACGCCGCGAATCCTGATCGACTGGCTTATCGGTTCGGCATCGCCGAAAAGGTCCTGGGCCGACTTGGGGCCCAGCACCGCGACCCTCGCCTGCCGCCGCACCTCGGCGTCGTTGAACATCCTGCCTCGCTGGATCTGGCAGTCCTGTATCTCGCCCAGCGACGGCGCAACGCCCCAGATCATCGCGGTGTTGGTGGCGTTGCCGCCGGCCTTGAGCGTCGCCGAGGTCGAGGCCAGCGGCGTTACCGCCCTGACGCCCGGAATCTCCATTATCGCCTCGCAGTCCTCGACCGTCAGCGTCTGCATCGTGTTGAGCGGGCCGTGCTGGAACTGGCCGGCCCGGACGAACAGCACGTTGGTCCCCAGAACGGTGATCTGGCTGGAGATGTAATCGCCGAAGGCCGAGCCAAGGCTGAGCATCGCTATCACCGCCCCGACGCCGATTATCACGCCGAGCATCGAGAGCAGGCTCCGCAGCTTGTTAAGGGCCAGCGAGCCGACGGCCATCTTGAGTGTAGCGATTACAAACCTCATGACGCCACCCTCCCGTCGTGTATGCGGATGTGCCGGCGGCACATCGCGGCGATGTCCGGCTCGTGCGTTACGATCAGGACGGTCCGGCCCTCGGCGTTGAGATCGAGCAGGAGTTTCATGATCTCGACGCCGGTGGCCGAGTCGAGGTTGCCCGTCGGCTCGTCAGCCAGCACGATGGCCGGATCGGTTACCATCGCCCTTGCGATGGCGACCCGCTGATTCTGTCCGCCGGAAAGCTGATTCGGCCGATGGTCGAGCCGCTGGGCCAGGCCGACCCGTTCGAGCACCTGCCGGGCGTGGCCGCGGGCGGCGGCGTTCGATTCCGCCCCGCCCGGGCGATACAGCAGCGGCAGTTCCACGTTCTCAAGGGCCGTCAGCCGCGGCAGCAGGTTGAAACTCTGGAACACGAACCCGATCCGCCTGTTGCGGACCTCGGCCAGGCGGTTCTTGGACAGGCCCGACACGTCCTGGCCTTCGAGGCGATAGCTGCCCGAGTCGGGGCTGTCCAGGCAGCCCAGTATGTGCATCAGCGTGCTCTTGCCGCTGCCGGAATGCCCCACCACCGCCACCATCTCGCCCGTCTGAATCTCCAGGCTCACGCCCCGCAGCGCCCGGACCTCCTGGCTGCCCAGTTGGTAGGTCTTGGTTATCTCGGTCAGGCTTATCATTTTCCGCCATCCCGATCCGTCGCCGGCTGGCCGGTGCGCGACTGGTTTATCCACCTGCTCTGAGACGATCCCGTCAGGACCATTTGCCCTTCGCGCAGGCCATCGAGAACCTCGACCACTACGCCGTCGCTCATGCCTGTGATTATCTGTTTGGTCGCGGCCTTGCCGTCCTGCCAGACCGTTACATGCCCCTTGCCCTGCCGATATTGCACCGCCGAGAGCGGCACCGTCAGAACGTCCTTGCGGCTGCACGCGGAAATCTTCACGTTGGCGGTCATCTTCGGCAGCAGCAGGGCCTTTTCGGGGCCGGTTACTTCGATCTTCACCGCGAATGTTACCACGTTCGCCTCGCTGACGCCGCGAGGCGTGATCTGGACGACCTTGCCCGGAAACTGCCTGCCCGGATAAGCATCGACCGTTACGGAGGCCTGCTGGCCCGACGGCATCGCCGAGCCGCCGGAGGCCGGCTGGCCGGTGTCGATGAGCCGGCCGATGTCGCTCTCATCGACCGCCGCGACCACGAAAATCCTCGACAGGTCGCTGACCGTCAGCAGCGTCGTGCCGCCGGCGATGTTCTGGATGCCGCTGGATATGATCTGCCCCGTCTCGACGCACCGCCGGGTAACCACGCCGTCGATCGGGCAGTAAACTTTTGTATCAGCCAGGCGCTGGCGGGCGTCGGCAAGCTCGACCTGGAGGCCCTTGAGATTCGCCTGGGCAAGCTCCACGTCCGCCTGCCGCTGGGCGATGGCCAGTTCCAGACCCTTGAGGGCTTCGCGGCTGGCAAGTGCGTCGTCGAGACCCGCCTGTGAGAGCTTCTGCTCGGTCCGGGCCAGGTCCAGCTCGTTCTGAGTCGCCCCGCCGGTCTTGCGAAGTTCCTCGTGGCGGCGGACCGTCAGTTTGTCCATTTCGAGTTTCGCCTCGGCCCGGGCGACCGCGGCCTGGCTGGAAAGCGCGCCGGTACGCAGATTTTCCTTCGCGATTGCCATGGCTTGCATCGCCTGATCGAGCTGAGCCTTGGCCACGTCGCAAGCGGCCCCTGCCCGCTCCACACGCCGCTGCTCGTCCGTCGGATCCAGCGCGACCAGCAGGGTCTTTTCGTCATTGGCGCCCGGGACGTGCCTTGCCACTTTCTGCCCGACGTCGTAAGGCAGCGAAACAATCTCGCCGCTGGCCTTGCTCTTGATGTCCACGTCCAGGTTGCTCTCGACAGGACCGGTCGCCTCCACCGTAACCTCGATGCACCCCCGCTCCGCTTTGGCCGTCCTGGGCGGCTCGGCGGCCGCTTGCCCGCCGCCGCTCGCCAGACAGTACCAGCACACGCCAAAACCCGCGAAAACCAACGCCGATATGATTATGATGATCCTTCTCATGGCCGCCACCTTTCACATAACCGGACGCCACTCGCGCCCTTTCATCTGGCCTGTGCACGACGGTCAAGGCGAGGTTACAGATTTCCATCGAAAACTTGAAAAGGCGCTCTTGCGCTCTGTTGAAAAGCCGTCGCTTAACAGCCCGATTCATCGGGCTTGGGTTGTTTGACAGGCCCCCGCTTTAGCAGCCTGTTGAGAAAGTGGCACGGGCATCTTGCCCGTGTGTTCCACGGCCGTCTCGGCCGTGGCATTTGTTATTTTTTCGGCCATTCCAGGGGCGAGACGCCCTTGGGACACACGGACGAGACGTCCGTGCCACGAAAGATAGGCCT
>JACRIL010000164.1 GCA_016235825.1 Planctomycetota bacterium | reverse complement strand
GCCGTCTCGAAGGCGTCAACAACAAGATCAAAGTCATCAAACGCAAAGCATATGGCTTCCATGACACGGAATACTTCGCCCTCAAGGTCAAACAGGCCTTGCCAGGCATCCAATTACCCACGAAAATGGGATGAGAACCTTATTTGTATTATACAGTTTGTTGGGGGGCAGGCAAATCGGGATGAATTCGGTTTTTTCGGGCGAACAAAAAGCCTGGCCTGAATACCGGGCTTGCGGCGGAACAACGGGGCTGCTATTCGCGATTTGTTACAGCGACAGGGGCGAGACGTAATCGCCTTTGGCGGTCTTAAGATCGTCAAGACGCTTGCGCTGGGCGGCAAGAATTTCCAGGACGACCGGCGGCGTGTCGGTTATCTCGCTGCGATAAATCTTTTCGATGCGGTCCAGCTTGGCGAGGTTCTCCGGCACGCGGATGGTGAACTGCGTAACGTAATCGTCCCGCGAGTAGTCCTTGTCGAGCACCTGCTTGAACAGCCGGCGGATGTCCTCGTATTTGGGAATCTGGCCGGTGGGGGCCTTGATCGCATCGGCCTGGCCGTTGACGCGAAGTTCCATCCACTTGATCCAGACGGCCTTGTCGCGCATGCCGTTGAGGAATTTGCCGTCCTTGCCGCGCAGGAAATAATTTACCGCGAAGACCAGCGGCGGCGTTGAAAGCGGCTTGACGAAATTCAGATTGTTCAGGATGTACCTGCCCACCGGGATGGCCAGGAAGTCCAGGTTGCTCATCAGGTTGAATGTTCGCACGCCTTCCTTGCCGATCGTGGCGGCGGTGGTTTCGCTCTCGAGGCTGGCCCCGTAGGCCGCGATTCCGTGGGTCCAGTCGAAGGCCTGCTGGACCGGCACCGACGTGTCGCTGTCGCGCCCGCCGTAGATGATTCCGCCGACTGGCACGCCCTTGGGGTTGTCCAGTTGGCTGTCCATGTTGGCAATGGCCCGCAGGCTGATCGTGTAGCGGGCGTTCTTGTGGGCGGCAAGTATTTCGGCGCCCGACGAATCCTTCTTTCCGGCCGTCCACGGCCCCGAATAATTCACGCCGTCTTTGGGCAGGTCCTGGCCCATGCCCAGCCAGTAGGGCCTGCCGTCCTTTATCAGGACGTTGGAGAAAATAACCTCGCCCGGCCTGGTCAGCACGTCCCAGATGACCGGGTCGTCCTTGGCCTTGACGTCCTGGATGATGCCGAATATCCCTTCCTCGACGTTTACCGCGCGGAGCTGTCCGTCGATGATCCGGAAATAGGCCAGGTCGTCGCCGATGATCGTCTCGCCGGGGATCATTGCCGTCGAGGTTTTGCCGCAGGCGCTAGGGAACGCGCCGCAGAAATATGTTATCCGCCCGCCCGGCCCCTTGCTGCCCATTGCAAACATGTGCTCGGCCAGCCAGCCCTCGCGGTCGGCCTTGCGGATCGCCAGGCGCAGGGCCAGCTTTTTCAGCCCCACCGTGTTGCCGGCGTACTGCGTGTTGACGCTGTAAATCTGCTCCCGCGAATAGTCGATGTAGATGCGTTTTTTCTCCGGCTCGGCCGAGACCATGTTTTCCATCCGCCCGGCCGAATGAAGGAAACGGAAAAACCGGTCGCTGTCGCCGATCCTCCTGAATTCCTCGTAGCCGCGGCGGTAGAGCAGGTCTTCGCTGTGGGACACGTAAAAGCTGTCGGTTATCTGGGCGCACGGGATGCCGAACGGCGAGTTCGTCGGCCCCAGGCAGAACAGCCGCACGATCATCTGCCTGCCCTCCATCGACCCGGCCAGCAGCGAGCGGACCTCGGCAAGCCCCTCGTCGCGCCCGATCTGGTTGAGCGTCTTGTCCAGGCTGTCGCCGGGCGGCACGAGATATCTGGTAACTTCCTTGTCGCGCCCCTGGTCGGCCATGCCGTCGAAATGATACGTGTGGCCTTGGATGGCAAGCGGCTTTTCCTCGCCCAACTCCACGGCTTTTTTCCGCACATAGTCGGCGTCGGCGTCCGAGTCGTCGAAGACCTTGATCGAATCGGGCTGGCAGAGTTCAACCGCCTCTGCCACGAAGGCGTGCAGCATGCCGTTTTTCAGGGCATCCAGCTTCTTCATGCTGTCAGCGTCGATTTTGCCCTTCAGTGCGTTTGCATATTTCTTGTCCATGCTGTTTTCCGTTTTTTCGGGGTCATTTGATGCAAGAACCGATTCCATATCCTGCCGCTCGGCTTCTCGCGGGTGATAAACAGATTCCGGCCCGGCGAATCCGGCAACATCCACGGCTGATAAATGGATCGGCCGGCGATTGCAACAGGAGAGGCTTATACAGAACAACCGGCGGATTAGTCAAGGCAGTTACACACAATCATGGTATTCATTTTTCTAATAGCGGGTGCCGGCCGGTCATGAACGACATGCGGCTGGGGCCGCACAGCGGAGCGTTGCAGCAGGCCGCGCTGAAGAGCACCCCGCTGGCCGCCAGTGCGTTCAGATTGGGCGTGCGGACGAGACGGCTGCCGGCCTGGCCGGAGCAGCCCATCCAGTCGGGCCGGTGCTGGTCGGAAAAGATGATGACGACATTCGGCCTTTCAGTCGCCACGATTCAGTCCCGCTTACTTGACCGGATTTCGCAGCATTTCAGCGGTTTTGTGGCTGGCCCTCAGAGGCGCGATGCAGAAAATCTTTCCCGACGCGGTGGCGGCGTAAATACGCTCGGCCATGGGACCGGTGTTGGCGGCGAAAAAGTCCAGGCCCGTCATCGGCAGGCTTGCGGAGACGGCGCCGCTGGTTTCGTTCACGATCAGCAGATTGTTATTCCTGTCCAGGACGTACAGTTTGTCCTGCCCGCCGCCGACGATCAGCCGGGCGTCCGGATTCTTCCACATCTGTTTGCCGTTGGCAATATTGATGGCGTAGAAGGCGTCGTCCGTCGCGCAGGCGTACAGGCCGTGCGCGGTGGCCTGCAGCGGTTTCTCAACGAGGCCTTCGGTCATGAAAGGCCCGTCCTTCCAACTGGTAATTTCGGCGCCGTTTAAATAATTTTTGGCATATATCCGTTTATCGCTGCACGCCATATAGCATCCGCTGGCGTTGACGATGAACGGGGCGCGAAATCCGCCAGGCGAGGCGAATCCCCACACCTTTTGATAGGGTCCTTTTTCCCCGTCAATCTTTGTGACAAGGAACTGCCCCGCCTCATTGCCGACAAAAAGCCGTTCATTGTAATATAACACCGGGGCAGTAATAAGGTCGTTAAATCGCTTGAGCACCTCCGACGACATCCGCAGCGTCAGAAGCACCATCCTCCCCTGAAGATACAGCTTTTCCCTGTCGTCAATGGAATCCTTGTATCTGGTGGACAGGTCGGCGATCTGATTCGGCAGGTCGCCCAGGTAATCCATCGCCAGTTTCCACATCTGAATGCCGTCAGTTATCCTCAAGCAGTAGTACAGGCCGTCGGTCCCCCCCCCGAAGAAGTATTTTCCGTCGGTCGCGCCGGTCGTGTTAGCCGAGAAACCAAGAGGCCATTGTCGCACCAATATGCCCTTGGACCGCTCATATACCATCATCTGGTCGAGGGTGTTGAACAGAACCCCGTTGAACACGAGAATCTCGCCGCCCCTGTTTTTGACCCCCATGTTGTCGAAGTGGATGGGGTCGAAAAGGGTCTGGTTGGAGTTGGCCACCGAGTTGCCCCATCTGTAAAGTCCCACCGCCGCGTCCACCGCATAGACATTGTTTTGGTTGGTCATGCAGTAGAGGTTCTCGTCGATGGCAAAGAATCTGCCCACCCGCTCGCCCGGCCCCAGGGGCACCTGCATGTCCCAGTAATATTGCAGCCCCACTTTCTTGAGCACGTCCTGATGGGTGAATCCGACATATCTGGCCTCCTCGCCGATTACCTTCGGCTTGTTGTCGGCACAGCCCCCAGACAGGCTCGCGACGGCGACGATGACGGCCAATCCGATGTAAGATCGCATCTTGTGCTCCTTAGAGCCTATCCGGATAACTACAATGGCTGCGACGGAGCCGATTTTGCCGCAGGCCAAGAAGCGAGGGCGACGCCGACCTGATTAAGGTCGTCGAGCCCGAGCGACGAAGGCTTGCGGCAAAAGCGGCCCGTCCCGCAGGGTTTCGCCAAAAACCGGCGTCTGCGGCGTCAGACCTTCTCGACGACCCTATTCGGGTCGCCTGCGTCGGTCTTCCTTGCATCCATCCGGTTTTTGCCGAAACGCAGCTCATCGTAGTTATTCGGATAGGCTCTTAAAACGTCCCTATGGAAATCCGGGCATAAAGCTATTCCATCGTAACATGATCCGCCAGGTCCAGGCCCTTGTGGTCGGTCTCGAACCGGCGCAACTTTTCGATTCTTTCAAGGTCTTCGCCGATCCTGCTGTTGAGCTTGAAGATATAAGGCCCGCCTTCAAGCCTGGCCCGCAGGTCGGCGACCATTTCGTTCCAACTGCCTTCGTATAACTCGCGCTTCAGCACGATCAGCATGCGTTCCTGTTCGCTCAATGTCCGGACGAAAAGGGCAATCTCGTCCAATGCACGACTGTCGTCTCCCACCTGTAACCTCATGGCGCCGCAGGCGCCGGCGGACAGCCGCCTGTCGCCCGGATTGCGATAATATATCTGCCGGCCGCCTTACGGGCGGCCTGATTGCCTTACTCTAGAATAATTTCGGCTATTTGCAACCGGTTTGTTGACCGAAAAGACTCCTGCCCGGCCCGCTGTGGCTTACGCAACTGACTTTTACGTCAGGACTTGGATTGTCGGCGGCGACTCACTATGATTGTCAATCAGCCGGATTGTCGGCCTGACAGGATCAAAATAACCGTGCCCGACCGCAAGGACAAGCAAGCCAGTTCGGAGCAGAATGCAGCCAGCCTGGCTGCCGTGGAGATATTGTCGGGCAAGAGCCGGCGGCGCGGGCTGGCCAAACTGCTGCCGTTCCTTGGTCCGGCCTTCATCGCCAGCGTGGCCTACGTCGATCCGGGCAATTTTGCCACCAATCTCCAGGGCGGGGCGCAGTTCGGCTACACGCTGGTGTGGGTGATCGTGGCCAGCAACCTTATGGCCATGCTCATCCAGTCGCTATCGGCCAAACTGGGCATTGCGACCGGAATGAATCTGGCCGAGCATTGCCGCGTCCATCTGCCCCGGCCGGTCGTCTGGATAATGTGGGTGCTGATGGAGATAGTGGCGATGGCGACCGACCTTGCCGAGTTCCTCGGTGCGGCCCTGGGATTTTATCTGCTCTTCGGCATGCCGCTCTGGATCGCCGGACTGCTGACGGCCGTCGTCACGTTTTTGATACTGGCCCTGGAACGCTACGGGTTCCGTCCGCTGGAGGCCGTTATAACCGCATTCGTGGCCGTCATCGCGATCTGCTATATCGTCGAATTGGCATTGGCCCAGCCAGCCTGGGAAAAAGTCGCCTGGCACGCGGTTAAGCCCGGCTTCGCCGGGACCGAAAGCGTTCTGCTTGCCTGCGGAATCCTTGGCGCGACCGTCATGCCGCACGTTATCTTCCTGCATTCGGGCCTGATGCAGGGCAGGATCGTCGTGCGCGAACCGCAGCAGATGCGCCGGCTGTTCAAATACGAGGTGATCGACGTGGTTGCCGCGATGCTTATCGCCGGATTCGTCAACGCCGCGATGCTCATCCTGGCGGCGGTGGTCTTCCATAATCCCGACCATGAAACAATCAAATACACTATCGAGACGGCACACAAGACGCTGCCGATGCTGGGCGAGGCGGCGAAATATATATTTGCCATCTCATTGCTGGCGTCGGGCCTGTCCAGTTCAGCCGTCGGAACCATGGCCGGGCAGGTCATCATGCAGGGTTTTCTGAAGTACCACATCCCGGTCTGGATACGCAGGCTTGTAACGATGGCGCCGGCCCTGATCGTCATATTCAAAGGCTGGGACCCGACCAGGACGCTGGTCATCAGCCAGGTGGTGCTGAGCTTCGCGCTGCCGTTCGCCATCGTGCCGCTTGTGGTCTTCACCGCCCGCAAAAAGATAATGGGCCCGCTGGCCAACAGGCCTTTTACGACCGTGCTGGCCTGCCTGGTTTCGGCCCTTATCATCGCGCTGAACATGTTCCTGCTCTGGCAGACCATTTTTGGAGACTGACCATGCCGGATGAGACATTCAAACATCTGCTTGTGCCGTTGGACGGGACGAAGATGGCCGAGATCGTCCTGCCGGCGGTTGTCGACATCGCCCGAAGCTGCGCTGCGAAGGTAACGCTGCTGCACGTCATCGAGCGGCGCGCCGGCGAGCAGGTCCACGGCCAGCGGCACCTGAAGGACGCGGCAGAGGCCCGTCAATATCTTCAATCCGTCGCCGCGACAATGCCGTCGGGCGTCAAAACCGGCTGGCACGTGCACGAGGAGGCCGCCGGCGACCTGGCGCTGAGCCTGGCATGGCACGCCCAGGAATTCAGACCGGACCTGGTGATAATGTGCGAGCACGGCAGGGCGCCGCTGCGGGACAGGCTTTTCGGCAACGTCGCCCAGCAGGTGGTCCATCGCGACGCCACGCCGCTGCTGCTGCTCTGGGCCGGGCCCGATGGCAAGGCCGTCTGGCCGATCCGCCACGTGCTTGTCCCGCTTGACGGCCAGCCGGAACATGAAAAAGGCCTCGATGCGGCGGCGGCGCTGGCCGGAATCTGCTCGGCGCCGATTCTGCTGCTGACGGTGGTGCAGACAGCGTCCACGCTTGCCGGCGCGCAGGCGGCCGCGGGGGCGCTCCTGCCGCACGTTACGCAGGAACTGTTGGACATGGCCGAACAACAGGCCGCCGAATACCTCTCGCAACTGGCTCTGCGGCTCCAGTCGCGGGGTATTTGCGCGTCGGGCAGGGTTGTCCGCGGCGCCCCGGCGGAGATGATCCTGCAAACCGCCGCCGAAAAGGCCTCCGACCTGATCGTGATGGGCACTCATGGTAAGGCCGGCACGCGGGCCTTCTGGGAAGGCAGCGTCGCACCAGTCGTCCTCAGGCGCGCCAAGGCCTCTTTCCTGCTCGCCCTGGCCTCAGAACATGCGTGAAGACCGCAACGGGAAATGGCATAATGCGAAGAAAATAAGATTTGCATCAGGCTAGGATTAATCGTGCTCAGGTTTGAATGGGATAGAGAAAAGGCGGCAAAAAATCAGGCCAAGCACGGCGTTGCCTTTAACGAGGCGGCAACTGCTTTGGCTGATCCCCTTTCAACGACGTTTCCCGATCCTGACCACTCGATTTTAGAAGATCGATTTGTTACCATAGGGACAGCCGATACGGGTCGGCTGCTTGTTGTTATTCATACCGGCCGGCCCGGCGCCATTCGGATTATCAGCGCAAGAAAGGCCACTCGACGCGAAAGGAAATTCTATGAGGATGGTCCGTAAGAAAATGCCTCGGGCCGGCATGCGCCCCGAATATGACTTTGCCGCCATGTCGGGCGGAGTCAGGGGAAAGTATGCCGAGCGATTCCGCAAAGGGACCAATCTGGTCCTGCTGGATTCGGATGTTGCGGCCGTATTCAAGAGCGGCAGAGACGTCAATAAGGCATTGCGCTCGCTTATCGGCATCGCTCGCACACAAGTACCGGCCTCGCGATGATTGAGGTGTTCAGATTTGGCCAACTCCACAGAAGTTCATCGGGGAATTGGATCACTGGAAAAAACGCCGGAAATAACAGAGGAAAACTGTAATGAAATCGCGAAAAATAAAAATCATCCTGATTGTCGCTACCATCCCGCTGATGGCATGTCTTGCGATATACCTCATGTTCATCAGCGGCAGGAATAAATATTTGATGTTTACATATATTGAGACGTTTTCTGACGAGAGGGATAAAATTACTGCATTCATTGATGAAAATAAGAATAATCAGCATGCAATTGACATGGCGTTGGAGAAATATGATTTCCCGGGCAGCAAGGCGGAGGCCTGGTGTTGTACGCTTTTACTCAGAAGCGATTCTTTGGAATACGTCAAAATGGGATTGGAAGCTATAGGGCGGGATTCTCGTGAGACGAGGGGACGGCGAATTTGCGCATATGACATCCTGTACGCAAAAACAAAAGACTCCAAATACATGCTGGACTTGTACGATCTCGTGAAAGAACCCGGCGGCATCGAAGTGTATGCGGGGCGCAAGTCTCTGGTTTATTCTTATACGATCTTGTGAAAGAACCCGACGACAGAGTAAATTTAGGGCGAAAATTGCTTGGTTTTTACGCCGACGAAAATCTGGCGGACAAATGCCTTATCGACGAAAAGCTTCCTTTGCAATTCAGTCGGTCAGATATGGAACGCGAACTTGCGTCGCGACGTTGATTACAATGACGCCAAGCCCAACCGCAGTCCCGGTTTCGATCAGCGGCAGATTATGAATCGCAATCAGGCCGGAATTTTACTTGTCCAGGACTATCGCGCCCCAGGTCGACGGCGAACGATAACCCTGGTCGGCGTCCTTGTCGCTGTAGAACTGCTCGTCCGCCTTGCCGTCCTTGTCAATCGCGAAGTTGAATCCGAGCTTGGTCCCTTCCTTCATTTTGGCCGGGTCGAGCATTTCGGCCGGGATGGAGAATTCCAGGGTATAACCCTCCTTGGTCTTCTTCCACGAGCATGTCATATCCGCGGCCACATCCCGCTCCGCTCCCCATGCCACCACTACCGTGCCGTCTCCGCCTTCGCCTTCAGTGGCCGGGGCGAAGGCGTATTGCGCGGCGTTTTCCGTATCGCCCTTGTCGCCCGCGCGGGCGCAGTCCTTCTCGATGAATATCTCGATGCAGTCGCCGGACCACGGATGCTGGGCGTCGACCTTGATCTCGTCCTTCTTTACAGATATCGCGCCGAACAGCCCGTCCTTGGTCCACGCCAGCTTCAGGGAACCGGCGTCCTTTTTCATGAAAGGCAGCGGCAGCGGCTTGACGTCCTTCCATTCCTTCAGGTCGCCGTCCACGGCAACCGCCTTGATGCCGGAAATCTTCACCGGATTGGCCGGCGAGCCGAGATCGCTCTTCTTGGTCGATTGAGTGGATGGCGGCAGTTTGGGTTCAGGCTTAGGCTCAGGTTTTGGTTCGGGCTTAGGTTCAGGCTTGGGTTCGGGTTTAGGCTCCGGTTTTGGCTCGGGCTTGGGCTCCGGCTTCGGCTCAGGTTTAGGTTCGGGTTTTGGCTCAATTTTAGGCTGTTGGGATGGCTGAGTGGCGGGTTGTTCCGCGCAGCCGAGCATGACTATCGCAATTGAGAGAATCGCTGAAACCACGAGCAATCTTGACATGAGTTTCTCCTTCCCAAGAAACCTTAAACCCGCGGCCTGCCGCAGTTCGCGGGTTACGGCTTATCTTTTTGTCTTGACCGCCTGTTGATACATTTTTACGGCCCTGTTGTCAAATTAAAACCGTGCGGCGGCAGCTTTGACTTGCCGATGCCGGCGGAGGTGGTAAAGTACGCCATTGTCCTGTTGAAAACCGTTGTTGAGGCAGATTCATTGGGGCGGGTTGTGCAGCAGGCCCCCGCTTTAGGGCTTGTCGATTTAGTTGGCACGCGAATTGCCATCTTGACAGGCATGGTATAATCGTGCCCGTCAAGGAGAACAGCATGAGACGATGGGCTACGACATCGATGGATCGAACTCAAATACTTCTG
>JACRIL010000163.1 GCA_016235825.1 Planctomycetota bacterium | reverse complement strand
CCGTAGGTGTCGGCCTTGTTGGTATAGCTCTCATTGCCCAGCGTCCCGTGTTTGATCTCGCCGCCCGGAGCCACAGCCTCGTACTGGTCCTTGCCGATCAGGCGATAGCTGGTGACGGTCTTGAAGTCCGAAACATTCCTTATGGCGCAGATGTTCCGCCAGGTCCGCTCGACGCTGTAGAAACCATCGAGCAGGAATTTGTTAGATACATTCGACAGGATTCCTCCGATATCCACAGTTGAAAGCCCGGCCTGGACGTCCTGGCTGAACGCGAAGCGGAGGACTTCCCGAGTATCCCTGAAGCTTTTTCCCGAATAGCCGTTGGCCCAGGCCGCTTCGAGCAGAAGCTCCTGCAGACCCAGCCCGCCCTTGAACTTTTTGGCGGCGAGTTCGAGTGTCTTTTCATCATACAGTTTTTCCGCGTCGGCGTGGCGGCCTGTGAGCATGCAGGCAGCCTCCAGCACGTTCTGGCCGACGTAATTGTCCGGAATCTGCGAGGACGGCGGTTTGGGCCGACCAGCGCGCTCGACCTCAAGCTCGGCCTTCAGCGTGCTCCAGCCACCGCCGATGGCCTTGGCGGCGATGTCAGTGTGCTTCTCGCCGCAAATATTCCTGATCGCGTTGATCCGCTCCTGCTCGGCGGCAACCTTGGCCCGCATCTCGGCGACCGGATCGGATGCCTGATCGGCAGCCGCCTTTACCGGCTCGGCGGTTTGAATGGCAGGTCCGCCGGCGTCCTTGCCGGCGGTCGCCTGACCATCGACGAGGCCGGTGGCGGCAGTCTTTTGACCGCCGGCCCCGGCTGCGACGTGAACTTCCGTGTCCACATCATTGTCCGCAAAAAGCTTTTCCTGAACAATAGTTTCCCTGTCTTCCATGATGTTTTTCTCCCTGGCCTTCGCGGCCACGCTGGCCGACGTGTTCCCGTCGGCTCCAAGATCGACGAAACTTATCTCCCCCAGCGTCGCCTTCCTGACGACGTTCAAGGGACCGCTAAACTTCCTGCCGTTGACCAGGATCGCCTGGTCCGGTTTGACAAACTCAAACTCCTCCACCGACGTGCCTATCGAGGCCTGCCACGGAAAACCATTCTTCGCGGAGGTAACGATTTCCTTTGCGGCGGATGTGTCACGCGAGACGACGCCGGCAGCGACGAGTTTTCCGTCGGCCACGCGGATGTTGTCCGAATGACCGACGCCGCTGTTGGCGTCATGGCCGAAGCGGATCGGACGCGCCTGCGACGGTATGGAAAGGCCGGCAAGGTCAACCACTACGGGGTAGCGCCATCCCGCGATCTTCATGGGCCCGCCCGTGTATGCGACCATGCTGAAACGCGGCAATGGAACTTTTCCAGCACCATCCTGTCCCGCGCCTGCCGGCCCGGTGGTCTGCGCCGTCAAGTCGATTTCGACCGCGGCTGTCAGTTCAAAATTCTCAGGCGGCCTGCGATTGTTCCTGTCCATCGTCATTCCCTTCTGAATTGTCCTGCTGCTGTGGATCATTCATTGGTTTTTCGGGGACTGGCGGGTTGGCCTGATCGGCCACAGTCAATCCCAGTTCCGTCATGAGCTTTACTTCCTTCGCTCGCTGGCGAAGTTCCGTCTCCCAGTCCTTCCCCTGGCGTGCATATTCGCTGGCCAGTGTTGTGGTGTTGCTTGCCAACCGGGTCGCCTGGGCGTTTGCCTCCTTGGCCGGGTCCACGTGCTCGTGTCCGTCCCAAAACCATTGATGGGACGTATCATCAATCGCGCCAGTACCGATCTGGAAAACCTTGACTGCCTCAGCCATCCACGCGAGGAGGATTCGGTCCAGCACGACTGATTCGCACTGCGACTGCTCCACGCGGATGAATTTGTAGTAGGTCTGGTGGTCCAGACGACCAGAGGAGTAGTTGTAGCCCGAGGAATTGCAGGCCGCGATGTTGTAGGGCATGTTCAGACAGCGGGCGATTTCATTGAGGATTTCCCGCTTGAACATGTCGTATGTCGTCGCCGGCTGCTCGGCCTTGATCTGCGACGGTTCCCACCCTTCAGGCGTGAAGACCGCCATATTGGGCGAGAATTCCATCTCCGTCATCGGCTCGACTTCAGCCGCCTCGCCACCGGCCGGAGCATTGGTCTTCATCAGCACGGCGATGTTGGCCGCCGATTCAGCCGCCGCGATCACGGCCAGCGTGTACCTTCGCAGCTGGGCAAAGAGCGGCAGGGCCGGAAGTATGTCCGGCAGGCCGCGGGACTGTCCCGGCCTATCTGTCCGGAACCAGTGGATGACGTACTTTGCGGGGATGCGGTCAAAATCAGCGGCCCCGGCAAATGTTCCACTTCCGGGATGGTTTTTGAGGACGAGATATTCCACAGGGTTTCCCAGGATGTCGAAGATGATCCCATCGACGGCATTTGCGGCACCGGACGTATTACGCTGCATCGCGGCAGAAATCGGGCTTGTCACCTGTTCGGCCTCGATCAGCTTGAGATCGAGTTTGACCGGTGTGCCAAGGCCTGGATTGTTGAATAGTATCGAAAAGGCCTCGCCATCCTGGGCACGGGCCTGGCGCATGGTGCGGAGTTTTTCAGGGAGATTTACGGCCCTGGCCCAGTTCGCAAATTCAGATTCGATGGTCCTGTTGGCCTTGTCGTCGTCCAAAAGCATCTGGAGTCGAGGGCCGGTGCCGATCACGTCGTTGGCCAGCGTCAGCACGATGCCGCGAGCGTAGGAATTGTTCGCCACCTCGTAGCGGGCCCGGTTGCGGAGTATCCGCCTGACTTCAGGCGAGGCTGCGGCGTTTGCCGAAAAGCCGTCCGCGTTGGCCCAGTGCCTGCGGTTGTCGGGCGTGGTCTGGGCGGAGTCGAACTTCGCGCGGATGAACCGCACCGCGGTCCGCACCGTCGACTTCACTCGTTTTGTCCAGGGCCAGAATCCCATTTATCCTTTTTCCCGAAAAATCTCACACCGTTCCCGGCGGAACGATCTTCACACGCGTCAGCGCCTTGGCCGGATTCTTGCCGGCCTGCTTGCCCGCCAGATACTTGTCGGCCTCGATCTGGTCGGGAAGGCTGTGCTGCTGGACCTTCACGCCGTCCACCTCGGCTGAAGATGGCCCCTTTGCGTTCCTGCTGATCGTGTCATCAAGTTCTTCAGCCACAGTTCGCTCCCTGCTGTCCCTGAAAATCCCTGAAAGACCCAAAGAAAAAGCCCGCCGGATCGTTGTGCACAATCCAACGGGCTTTAGCTTCGTCTCCGAAGGCTCAGGGCCGGCCGGCCCTGTTCCCTGGGCGATATTTTTATGTCATGCCGACGATATCAACTGCCGCGTCGCGAGCTTCATCGTCGAAGTATATTTTCCCACACAGAAGGAAGTTTGCCAAACTTTAAAGCATCGGAAACGGCTTTTATGAGGGGCGGTTTTCCATATATGGAAAAAATCTTGCGTCTATCGCCATTTGAGGGGGCGTCGGAGAATAAAACCATCCGGTTTGCGGACCTCGTCGGGGAATTGACTGTGGGCAATCGTGTCCCTGCCGATGGTAAAATAGGCGCTGGCGACAAGTTTCAGCTGCTTGGAAACCCTGTCTGGCGGGAAAGCCACAACGACACGTTTGGCGGGAAAAAGGGTTCTAACGGCTTCCACTGGACCGGTGAGGTCGCTGTCGGCAGAGACCAGCATCGCCATATCATAAATATTCTCATATGCGTCGGTCATCAGTTGCGTTGCGATATTGACGTCGGTCATCTTCTCAGTCGGGATGTATTGGACGAATCCACACCGGCCGCATTTCTGGGGACGCAGCTGGTACTGCCCGAAATATATCTTGAAATCCCCGAGGGTGCCGAGCGCCTCCAGGAAGTCCGATTGCCTTTTATGCTTTTCCGGATTCTGCGGCGTTGATGAAACCATAGAAGTAAAATATTTTGTGAATACCAGTTCCTGATCGTCCTTCAGAAGATTCCGGACAAGTTTTTGAACATCAAGCCAGAAGTAACGTTTCCACCCCTTGCTCTTGAGGCCGAAATAAAGGTTGAACCCGTCTATATATGCGACAACTCGTTTCATGGGGCTTTCCATTGCGTGTGACAGCCGGAAAATACTTGACAAAACCGATGCGTTTGACGAGAATACATAAAGTAGCGTATAATAGCCCCCCCCCGGAGATAGCATCTCCGGCCCGACGCCCTGGAAACGGGGCGTTTCTTTTGCGCCTATGACCGCTGTCCATCGCCATCGTTCCCGGCCAACGCCCGCTCGCACGTCGTCAGGCGTTTTCCACAGTGGCGGCAGCGGCGATATCGGATGATCATCCGGTTGACCTTCCGCGTGTGGTCCACCAGAAAATCCCTGCATCCGCACTTGCGACATTCAAGGCCGCGAGTGTTTTGGGCCGGATCCCATTTTTTTCGCGATGATTCTTCGTCCATCGATTACCTCCTTAAAAAATCTTCCTGCGTGTATTTTTTACGAGGACGTTTGGGCTTTGCTTCCATTCCCGGCAGGGCTATCCCTGAAATGCTCGCCGCCACGGCGCAGCCGACCAGGCAATCGAACCAGTGGTTGTCAGGCCTGGAGGGGCTGGGCTTCCATTCCTGCACGTCGCGGCCCTGGCCGTGCGTGAGTACCCACGTCTCGGAGGCCGCGATGTGATTGGCGAAGAGGGCATGCTCGCTTGGAGTTTTTCCAAACAGCGTCAGCGCACCAGCGTCACCGGGAGCAACTGTCAGCCTCGCATGGAGAAAACTTTTCCAGTAGTTGGCGTCGAAGGCGACGTGGGCGAACTCGCTGCTCTTGCTGACATTCGGAAAATACCAATTGTGCCCGTGCACCTCGCCCGGATGGCGGCGATAGGCGGTCATGGGCCTGCCGCCGGCACGAATGCCCATACCCTTGGACAGGACCATCGCGGTGCCCCCGGCCTTGTGCTTGACGTTGGCCACAAGTCCGGGCTTGTAACCCATGTCCACGAGCATTTTTTCGATGCGGACAACACCCCCACCTGATCGCTGCCAGGTTTTTCCCAGAAAATTTCCGACAAGTTCTTCCAAACCGGCTTGAATGGCGCCCTCCACACCGGCGCCGGGATATTTTCGACCAAGGGTATTCTTGGCGTCCTGGAGGCTGAAATAGGATCGCTTCTGGTCCGGGAATGTGCCGTAATCGATGACGTACCCGGTAAATTCCTTCTCCCATGCGCAGACGCAGTAGAACAGCACCGCGTCATGCACGTCGATGAACATGGTCAGCGTGCTGGCCGAGATGGGAACTTCACAGCGTTTGCGACCATTAAATCTCTGGCAAACCTTTTCGGGCGTCAGGGCGGTGTCGTCGATCTGCTGGGTTAACGGCTCGTTCTGATACTCTGCGAAAAAAGCCTCGCGGTCCCGGAATTTGAGGTTCATCGCGTGCTGGACGGCGGATATTTCATCCTCGTTGTACCGGGCCGGCCATGCGATCTTCACTCCGGCGTCCATCTCAGACTGACGGCTGCGATAAAATTCCGTGGCCTCCTTGCCGTCGCCCCCGGCCTGAAGTTCTTCCGACCGCATGGCCGCGTATTGTTCCCACAGTTTTTCGTCTGCCGGGAAACTGTAAACCATCTTCGTGCACTGGCCCTGCCATTCGGGGTTTTTCTTCCTGTCCAGCAGCTGGTCGGCCAGGTCGCCGGCATATATCTTCGTGCAGGTAAGCAGCCCGGAAATCTTGCTTCCCGGCCCGGCCATGCCCAGCACGTCGCCGTTGAGGATCGCCAGGCGGTTGGCGGTCTGGCGAAGCGATTGCGCGGACTCGCGCGTCTGCGGATCGTCTATGAGAACGAGGTCGGGCCGGAGGACCTGGCCATCAATGGTCGAATGCTGCTGGCCGCGTATGTTGCTATCCAGGCCCTCGACCGTGATGACGGAGCCGGAGGCGGGACTGTCGGGTATAGTTGGAAAAACAATCTTGTCGGCCGTCCAGATCGGGAATGTCAGTTCGCCGCGATAACGCTGGCCGCGCTGCTTGTGTGCGGAGTTTTCTAGGGCCTGGACGGGATGGACCGCCTCCGGAAAATCGGCCAGTAGGGGCGAACGTGGCCGCAGGAGGACCGCCTGAATTCCCTGAAGGAGATTACGGGCCTGGTCTGCGGCAGAACCTATCAGGCAGACATATCTTCGCCTGCCTGTGATGATCGCCCACAGTGCGGCCATGCGGGAAAGCACGCTTTTGCCGGAGCCACGGGGCATGGCGAAGGCAAATAGGCCACCGTGCACCACCGCCGTTTCGATCCTCTCTATCACGCGGAGGTGATCATCAGACCACGGCAGGTAAAAAATGTCCGGGAAATATGTTTCACAGAATTTTCTGAAATCCTTACATACTTTTTCGCGACGTTCTGGGTTTTCCACGGGCGGGATCTCACCAATGTCCTGCGACTCCTTGCGTGCGGCGTTTTTGGCGGCGAGGTCACGAGCCCGGGCCTCCCGGACGGAAAGTTTCGGCGACTTGGGTTTTTCACGCTCGATGGCCATCCACGCGACGTACCTGACCAGGTGGATCGTCCGGCCGTCGCCGATCCTCAGACCGGCGGAGTTCATCTGGCGGTGCATCTTCGCCACGCTGGTGACCATGCCCAGCGGCGTGGAGTTCAGCAGCCGCACCAGTTCCGTCGGAGATATTTTTTGCGGGTCAATCGCCATGTGTTTCCCCGCCGGCCTTGTTGAGCCAGACCGCGTAATGAACCAGGTTGACCTTCCCGTCGGCCGTGGTCGGCGCTCCCGCCGCTATGTGGCGACGAAGGATTTCCTCCGTCACCAGCCCGTTGCCCACGGCGGAAAGAATCTTCGCCGCCTGGGCGACCGTCATGGCCAGCGGATCGACGCGATTTGCAGCCGGTTTGGCGGATTGGGCATCGCTGGAATCTGTAGAAATCAGCGAGTTTTTCTGGTCATTTGACATAACTAGCGCACCCCCCAAAGCATGTGAAATGCTCAAAAAAGCATGGAATTCCACATATTCGCTTGGCATGTCCGG
>JACRIL010000162.1 GCA_016235825.1 Planctomycetota bacterium | reverse complement strand
CGCTGCCTCCAAAACCATAATCGGGCCTGCATGAGCCGCAATAGAAGGATGAACCGCTTCGGTGTTGGAACCCTGACGGATACATTATTGACTTGACAGGCGACCTTTACTCATAGAAGCCGTGGCAAACTTCGAACGGCGATATGCATATCGGTCGACGAGGAAATACGGTATGAGTTGCCCGTCGCATCTTACAAGAGCCTCGCGCTGTTTCTGGAGGCCTTCTCCGCCATCCAACCCGAGGCTTTCAGACAGAATCTGGAGTTGCCGTTTGGTCAAACCCGCAACCCAGGCGCGCATGTAATTGCGATCTTTGGCCAAGCTCAACCATGGGTCAAGGCACAGTTGAAGATCGTCTTCCCAAAACTCGCAGTTCACAGTCTCGACGACATCCATTGCCATTTCAGCAGTCACAAAAGACCTTCCTTCCGTGGAAAAACAGCCGAGGCGGTACTCCCAACCTCCAGCTCGTATAACGTGATCTTAATATAGCATGTTGGCAGTTTTTGGTCAACCTAAAACATCTTAAAAATATATTTTTGTAACATTTGCAGAAATAGCTAGTTAAAGCTCGCAAATGATCTAATTGTTATACAAGATTTAAAGGTAATGTTTGGTGTTTGGACGGCAGATTTTCTCCGCAAAAATCAGCGTTATTTCGGCCAGGCAGGGCGCTGAATTTTGATCACAATGCGGACAGCTTGAGCTTCGCCGCGGTATCTAGGAAATAGAGGGACATCGCATGTTAACGTCCCGAAAACTGGCTGCCGAACAATTGCCCGACCGAAAAGTGGGCTTTTCCTAGGCGGAAAATCAGGAGTTTTTATGGTCCAGGATGAACCGGAACAAATACCCAGTGGCAACATCATGGATGAACTTGCCGAAATCCTCGCCGTCGCCTTCCTGCGTCTGCATGCCAGGCATGTCGGCAAGTGCGAGAAAAGAGAGATTTCAGAGATTCGGCGGGACTTTGACCTTGCAGTTCCTCCAAAACCTCGGCCCTGTGTGGTCGACCTTTAACAGAAAGGATGACCGCATGGAAAAGACTATTTTAAAGCAGCTGGCAGAACTTCAGGACATGCCGTACCCGGCGCTGAAGGAACGATGGCGCAGCCTGTACGGCACCGAGCCGCCCGCATACAAGCGCGAGCATATAATCCGCCGGCTGGCATACCGCATTCAGGAACTGGCATTCGGCGGGTTGCCGGACGAGACCAAGGCCGAACTGGAACGGATCGCGGAAGAAGATGAAGGCCGGCGGAAGGGCAATCCTACACGACGTGGTAAATCCAAGGGCACGCGTCCGCTGCCCGGCACTCGCATAGTTCGGGACTGGAACGGCCAGCGCCACGAGATTACGGCCGTCGAGGGCGGATTTGAGTATAAAGGCCGAAAATACAAATCCCTCTCGGCGATAGCCAAGGCGATCACCGGCGCACATTGGAGCGGCCCGCAGTTCTTTGGCCTGCGAACGGCCAAGCAGGTCAAGGAGGCGTCATGATCCAGACGGCGGCAGAAACAAAGACTGTCCGATGTGCCATCTACACTCGGAAAAGCCACGAGGAGGGGCTGGAGCAGGAGTTCAACAGTTTAGACGCCCAGCGGGAGGCTGCCGAATCATACATCGCCAGCCAGCGCCACGAGGGCTGGATAGCCCTGCCCACAGACTACAGCGACGGCGGATTCTCCGGCGGTACGATGGAACGCCCGGCCTTACAAAAGCTCATGGCCGACATCGCACGCGGCCAGGTGGACTGCGTGGTCGTTTACAAAGTCGACCGCCTGAGCCGCTCGCTTATGGACTTTGCCAAACTGGTGACGCTGTTCGATCAGCACCAGGTATCGTTCGTTTCAGTCACGCAGCAATTCAACACGACCACCTCGATGGGCCGGCTTACGCTAAATATCCTGCTGTCGTTCGCCCAGTTCGAGCGTGAAATCATCGGCGAACGCATCCGCGACAAGAAACTGGCCTCGGCCATGAAGGGCAAGTACATCGGCGGCCAGCCCTTTCTGGGATACGACATTGACCGGGAAAAGAAACGCCTCGTGGTGAACCCAGCCGAGGCGGAGATGGTGCGGCATATCTTTGAGTCGTTCATCAAGACGAAGTCGTGTTTATCTGTTGCCCGTAAACTGAATGTGAAAGATCATCGCACGAAGGAATATAAGGTTATTCGGAATGGCAGTGTATCTGGCGGCAAGAGATGGAATAAGGTTTATGTCTATCGCGTGCTGACCAACCGAAAATATCTCGGCGAGATCGTCCACAAGGGCAAATCTTATCCTGGCGAGCACGAGCCGATAGTGGACCGGAAGATGTGGGACCAAGTCCAGAAAATCATGGCGGAAAATTATCACGTCCGATCTATGAAGATTCGCCAGAAGGCACCAGCATTGCTTCGTGGCATACTCCGATGTGGGCACTGTGGAAAAATCATGGGTGCCGGCCATACCAAGCGGCGAGGCCGACGATATCGCTATTACATCTGCAACCACGCCCAGAGGAACGGATATGACGCATGCCCTATAAAGTCTGTCGGAGCCGGGCAGATCGAAACGGCAGTCAAGGATCGCATTCAGATAATTCTCCGCAGCCCGGATATGATCGCCAAGACGTTCCGGCAGGTGCAGGCGCAGTCGAGCCGCGAGCGGGATGAGTTGGCCGGGCAGAAGAAACGGTTGGAAACCAGGCTGGAAGAATTGAAACGGGCAGTCGGAAGGTTGGCTAAGTCGGACACCAAGGACGGCATGCTGGCCGATGAATTGCGAAAACTCAATGAGGAGTATGCCCAGACGCAGAACCGACTGGACGAAATCAGCCACACGATGGATATATTGAGTTCTGATGGTCCGACAGAGGACGACGTGCGTGAAGCCCTACAAAAACTCGATCCGCTGTGGAATGAATTGTTCCCAGCCGAGAAGGAACGGATCGTCAAGCTACTGGTGGAAGAGGTAATCATCAGCAAGGATGGATTGCTCATTCGCCTCCGGCTGCATGGGATAAACTCGCTAGTGGCAGAGTTGCAGGGCGATTCAGTTGTCGAGCCGGGCAAAGATGGCCACACTGTGGACATCCGCGTACCGATGGAGTTCAAGGTTCGCAGCGGACGCAGAGAGATAATTCTGCCGGAGAAGATGGATGCCTCCGATGCTGGTTCGATGGAACATCGTCCACTGGTTGCTGCGATTGCGAAAGCATTCCGCTGGCAGAAAATGATCGAAAGCGGGCAGGTCAAGTCGTTGGAGGAACTCGGCAGCCAGGAAGGCGTTCACCGATCATATGTCCTCCGAATCTTGCGCTTGGCATCACTGGCACCAGACATCGTAAAGGCGTTTCTTTCTGGGGCGGAACCCGGTGGGCTATCCCTGCGGGCGCTAAACAAGGATATCCCGGTGGCATGGGAGAAGCAGAAGAAGATGTTTGGTTTTGCGGGAAAAGAGCATTGAAATGAACGACGATAAAGATGCTACCCGCTGGCGTATATGCTTGCACGAGACCGGGCATGCCGTTGCTGGCCTGCTGCTTTTGAATTAGGATACCAAGGCGGTTGTGGTCGGTGATGTCTCCGGAGTGGCCAACCTTGGCAGCAATGGCCGGTGTTTGCATGTGGATCATAACGCTGCCGGCATGATGTTAGGTACTCGTCTGGTATAGCTTGCCTATTGCCACCGCACAAGGTAAGATTGTCCGTAGAAGGGGTCGGCAACGGTGCCTATCCCAAAACAGGAAGTAAGATGAGCGTTACACACCAGAAGAAACACGGCATTCACTACACGCCGACAGACTTGGCAGCCTTTTTGGCGGAGCAGATTGTCGAGCGGCTTTCAGTCGCCGTGGGGGATATCGTCGTTCTTGATCCAGCCTGCGGCGATGGCGGTCTCCTGAAGGCGTTTGTTGATGCCATGCCGAAAAATGCCTACCATAGGTTGATTCTGGTCGGCTACGACACCGACCGGGAAGCGGTGGCGGAGGCGTCCAAATACCTGTCTGAGCTGGAGGTCAAGGCAGTCGAAGTCAATGCAGCGGATTTCCTGGCCTTGGCTGCGGTTGAACAAGCCGGTGACGGTGGCCTGTTCGCACACCAACCGGTTAATCGCCCGCTACAAGTAGACGCGGTGATATCAAATCCGCCTTACGTTCGGACGCAGGTGCTCGGCGCAGCGGAGGCCCAGCGACTAGCTCAGCAGTTCGGGTTGTCCGGTCGGGTGGACCTCTACCACGCCTTCGCAATGGCAATGACCAGCGTACTGAAACCCGAGGGCGTGATCGGGCTGTTGACGTCCAACCGTTTCCTGGTCACGAAAGCTGGCGCGTCGATGCGCAAGTTGCTAAGGGACCGGCTTGACCTCGAGGCCGTGTTCGACCTGGGGGATACGAAGCTCTTCGAGGCGGCCGTCCTTCCTGCCATTGTAATCGGCAGACGCACGAAGGAGCGTCGTCGCCAACCGTGTGGCTTTGCCCGTGCCTACGAGGCCCGGCCATCCGAGGGCGAGGAGGCCCCGTTCTGCTCCTCGGTTCTGGACGCACTTCGCGCCGGTCGGGATGGCATGGTTCAAACCTCAAGCGGATGTTTCCGGGTTGAGAGAGGGCATCTGGCTGCTTCCGCAGACTGTATCAAACCGTGGTTTCTTGCCAGCGATCACGTCAACGGGTGGATGGAGGCGGTTGCGGCGAACACACATTGCCGCTTTGTGGATGTGGCTGAGATACGCGTCGGCATCAAGACAACCGCCGACAACGTGTTCATCCGAGAGGATTGGGATGCTCTGGATGATGCCCAACGACCGGAGGCCTTGCTGCTTCATCCACTCTTGACGCACCACGTTGCCCAACGATGGAGCTTGGAACAGTCTGCTCTTGTCGGCCGAAAGCGAGTCCTGTACCCCCATGAAGTTCGTGACGGCAAACGATACGCTATCCGATTGGGAGATTATCCCCGGGCTAGGCGATACCTGGAGGCGAACCGCAAGAGGCTGGAGTCCAGGACCTACGTCATCGAAGGCGGCCGGAACTGGTACGAGATTTGGGTACCACAGGATCCCTCGGAATGGTTCAAGGCGAAGGTGGTATGTCCAGACATTTCGCTCAAGCCGTGTTTCTTCCTAGACCGTTCAGGTGCAATCGTCAACGGCGATTGCTACTGGATGACGCTACGGCCTGGCATATCGGAGGACTGGCTCCTGTTAATCATGGCCGTCGCCAACTCCACGTTCATCGAGAAGTTCTACGACACCCGGTTCCACAACAAGCTGTATTCCGGGCGTCGTCGTTTCATCACCCAGTATACGAGCGAGTTTCCCTTGCCCGACATCAGTCGCCCGCCGGTCCAGGACATCATCGGGCTTGTACAGGATATGTTGGCAACCAAGGACCAGGACACTCGTTCCCGGCTGGAAACGGCCATCGACAAACACATCTGGCAAGCTTTTGGCCTCGGAGCAGAAATTCTGGCAACCGCCATCTCCCATGCCGTGGCCGGGTGACTGCCGCCAAATTGAACAGGCATCGCGGAGGAGTCAATCGAAGAAGCTCTTGGGCAGGTGTATCTGAATCTTCTTGTTCACAACCTTGCCCTCAAAACGCCGGAAGAACTTAAAGAAATCCTGCCCCGTACAGACAACGAGGCTCCCGACCCGTGCCTTGCCCGCAGTGATGCCCCCATAGAAGACGGCGTACCTTACGTCGCAATGGCGAAACTCCGGTCTATCCGCGACGCGCTCGGTGCTATCGGGGTTGACCAAGCCGAGGTCGATGGTCGGGGAAGTCTGGAATTTGACTTCAAGAAGCTGACTGGGCACATCGGGAAATTGCCCCGTGTCATGATGCTCTCCGCCGGGGAGAACGCTTGACACCATCTTGTGGATCAGGCCACCGCGGTTTCGTTCCTGATCCGCACCCGGATCATCGAAACTTTTGCCGACGAGTGCGATTAATGCTTGGTAGAGTTGTCCGATCTGAAGCAACCCGCCTGAAGCAGACTTTGCCGCTACGAAGGGCGTATCCTGCCTGGACACAAGCGTCGAATCCGTGACAGGCGATATGCTCTTGGCCTGATACTTTTGCGTCAACGTCCCGGTGGTGTCCAGCAACGCCAGGGCTTCTCCGGAAATCACCCGCACTGCGGTCGCCTTGTGCTGGTCATCCACGCGGATGATCGCGTATCGGCGAGATGGAGAAACATCTTCGTTCCAGATTTGAAGGTTATTGGCCTTCTGCACGTAGGTGTCGAAGTTTTGGCCGGGAAATCGTGGCCTGGTGCGTCGGAAAGTCTTGGGCACCGGATACCCAAGTATCTCGCACACGCGACTCTTGAGGACTTTCGACCGCGTGCGAAGGGGATAGTTCAAGTCCAGACCAAGAAGGCCGCTCTGAAGAACAGCCTGCAGCCCATCGGCAGCCAGATAAAGTGGCTGTTTGTCATCCAACAAGTCATAGATAGTCAGCCGGGATTCACGGATTGATGCAATGATACGGTCCAGATCAGGCCCTGTGTGTGCCATTCTTTTCTCCCTTGTAGAGGCGTTTGCCGGGGATACGGTCAGACGCCATTGAATCTGCATGGGGAATTTAGCACATCGATGCTTTATGCACAATTAAACATTGTTGAAGGGTGACTGACCTACTTTCGGCGTGCGAGGGATGCGTGGGTGTTCTGTTAGGGACTCCTATGCTTTTGCTATATTTAATGCCGTATTAATTCGAAGGGCTACTTTAGAAATCAGATACCTAATCAGCGATATCGCCAGTATTACGACTCGATTTAGTGCTCTGTCAGCCGTAAATTGATGGATATAATCTTTTCAGTTTAATCCGTGCATCTTCTGTGGTGAACTGCCAGTCGACCTTGTTCTCAGCCTTGTCGCGTGCAGCTTCCCAAGCCTTCACTTCCCGCCGCAGATTG
>JACRIL010000166.1 GCA_016235825.1 Planctomycetota bacterium | reverse complement strand
GCAAAGCGACATTTTGCCCGCCATAAACAGGCAGCAGGGCCGATAAGGACAGATTTTTAACGCAAAAATATGAAACTTGCGGAAAACAACAACGGCCTCGCGACGAATCAAGGTTGTGGACGACTAAATCGACAAGCCCTTAACGCGGGGATGCTGTTTTTTTGCTACCTTAAAAATACGACAGTATTTATGCAAAATGCTCTAAAATGTCCAAGATGAATATGATGGCAGAAAAAAAACACATGGCCGCAAACAGATGCGGCCATGGCACCAGAATTAACCATTTGTCGCGAAATGGGCGAGGGCCACTGACGCCGGGTAAGCCGTGTAGGGAAGCGTGAAATGGTCCCTGCAGTTATGCCGAGGCGTTGATGAGTTGACGCATGTTTTGGCCGAGGATTTTGAGTTTGTCCTCGTCGTCCAGTTCCGTCGCGCAGACCAGCCCCAGCCGGGCGGACATGCTGCTCCAGCATCCGTCCGAGCCGTACAAAAGTCTCTCGACGCCCAGTTTTTTCCGTGCGTATTCAATGACCCCTGACGGAAATGCGTTGGCAAGGCAGAAGCGGACGTTGGGCCTGCTGCCGAAAAATTCAACCGCCGTATCGACGGCCGGGATGCCCGGCAGGCTGTGCGCCATCACGAATTTGGCGCGGGGGAACCGCTCCACCACGGTTTTGTACAACGGCGAACCGGCAAACTGTCCCGGTCCTGCGCCATAATGGCAGAGTATTATCCTGTTTTCCGACTGCGCCCGGTCGTACGCCCGGTCATATTCCGGCGCGGTGGCCGGCATGCGGTGGAAATCGGGATGAATTTTCACGCCGCGCAGCCCCGCCGCGAAACAGCGGTCCATTTCGGCGTCCATCAGGCCGGCGTAGCGGGGATTGAAAACGGCATAGCCGAAAATCCTTTCCGGATACTTTCGCACCGCCTCGATCAGCAGCGTGTTGCCCAATTCCCAATCGCTCACCAGGCCCAGCGTGTGCGAGACGCAGATCGTCCGGACGCCCATGCCGTCCATTGTGCGCACCAGTCCGTCGGGGTCGCCGTCGGGCACCTGCTGATAAAGCGCCGGCCCCATATGCGAATGGCAGTCGACGACATCAAAGGTTTCCAGCCCCCTGCCGGCCAGCAGATATTCCAGAATTTTGCCGCGCTCGCAGATTGCGGATTTTTCGTTAAGGGTCATTTTCCGATCCCCTCCAGCAGCCACCGGAAGTTTCCGCCCGCGATGGCCCGCTTTGCCTCGTCGGACGCCCCCGAAAGCATGACATGCCCGATCGCCATTCCGGGCGACTGGTTCGGCCAGTTGCTGCCGAAGATTATCCGGTCGTGCCCGATCATATCGATCAGCAGAGGAACCAACTGATGCCCGCCCGGCCCGGCACAGGCCGTGGACAGGTGCATGTTGCGATATTCGCGGAGGCACCATACCAACTTATGCAGCGGGTAGCCGCCGAATCCCTCGATCACGAACGGTATCTCCGGCCATCGCCCGCATATCCCGAAGTCGAAGGTCAGGAAATCACCCTGCCTGCGGAAGTCGAGACACACCGGCAGTTTGACGGCCTGGCAGGCCCGAAGGACCGGGGCGAAACAGGCATGGTCGCCGCTGCCGTTGCAGAAATCCTTGGCATCGATCCTGCCCAGCGCGACCTTCCGGCGGATGAACTTATCGGGATCCGTGACGGCCTTTTCGATCCGCTCGCTCACATCGGGCATGAGGTGCCAGGCCGGCCGAAGCTCGGGCCTGCCGGCAATCTGGCGGTCCAGCATGTCGTGTCCCCAGCGCGGCGACGACTCGAACGCCACGGCGTGTTCCACGGCGGCTCCGCACACGTTGAACCGCTTCATCATTGCCCCAAGATCGGCCACGCCGGGCGCAAAACCCGCCTGCTCGGGCGCCCTGCTCCGCCCGATCCGCACGCAGGTGTCAAAAAATGCCATGACGTCGGCCATCGTTTTATCCCGGACAGTGATAAGTATACTATTGCAATGAGTCCGCGGGCAAGATGTGAATGTCCGGATTGCGGGCGGATATTCCCGCGTGCAAATGATCGCGAGCCTTACTTCATCAATTCCAGGAACAGTATGACCAGGTCGATGATGAAGCAGACCACAATGGCCACTTCGAGGATGGCCATGATCCGGTTGTACCGGTTGTGCGTGAACAACTGATAGAGTTCGTCGAGGGTTTTCAGTTTTTCGTCGAGGACCTTCTGCCAGTGCGGCAGGCCGAAAAGCTCGCACAGGTGGCCGTAAATTCTGGCCAGATGCCAGTATCCGAAGAACTTGGTTATATTCGACAGTTCGTCGCCGACCCTCGCGAAGTCCAGGCGTATCTCCCGCAGCTCGGCCAGCACCTTGCCGCTGTTCTTGGTCGCCTTTGCCGACAGGTCCGCGTAAGATCGCTGAAGCACCTCGTCGAGTTGCCTGTCATATGCCTCTATCTCGGCAAGCTGCACGGTGGCCATCTCGATCACATGCAGGGTTTCCGGGAAATTCTGCGGCTCGTCGATCAGCAGGGCGGCGTCCCAGTCCATGACGACCAGGTCATAATCGTAATAGCTCAGGAAATTATTGATGGTGGCCTTGACCTCCTGCTCCGACAGCAGATCGACGTTCGGCTCCTGCGTGAGCAGCGAGGCGACCTTTCTGCCGTTTTCGGCCAGCCATGTTTCCGCCCGGCGTCCGTCTTGGCCGGCCAGCAGCGACGGATGGATGCAAAAAACCGTGTAAGGCTCGTCCTCGCGGATATTCCGGACCGGGCGGATCAGCAGGCCGCCCAACTCGCGGCAGACCTGCCGGGCCAGCTCCAGGGTCTGTTTATGCAGGCTTTCGCCGTCCAGTTCCAGGTCGTGATACGCCACGAGCTCGTCGAAACTGTCAATCCCGAACGGGACGTGCACGGTTATGCTGACGGCCCCGACTGAATACAACTTGACAGTCCTTCTGACCTCGACCGGCCCGTGCGGGCCTTTGCACCGGACGGCAGGAAGGCGGATCATCTGCGGGCGATAGAAGAAAAGATCGCGGGGGATGCGCTTGTCGGAGTCGAAGGCGAACGTGGTAACCTGTTGGCCCAGCAATTGCGGTATCGGCCTGCGGGCCATCTCGTAGGCCGCGTCGTAGGCGTAGATGTACGCGACCTCACCCGCATATTTCTGCCCCTGGCCGGATTGTGGCTCTTGTTCAGTCATTGCGTCTGATCGTAACGGCCGCGGGACCGGCGGCTGCCGCGCCGCACGCCCGAATCGACTGGCCGCAGTCCTCCTTCCCGCAAAGGAATCTGATTGGCATGACGTCTTGTATATCCCGAAAAGAACCGCGGTTCAAGGCTGCGTTCAAGTTCGTTAAAATTGACTTTTGCCAATTTTATAAGGCGTTGAAATACAGGTATTGTCCGACTTTCAATCGTCCCGCTTTAGCCGCTTTAGCGGGACGATTGATATCGTTCATGGAATTTTGCAGATGCATGCTGTGCCCTTGACCTTGCAAAAATCGTCGATCAGTAACGTGGCATTTGGCATAGTTATGTTTCCGCAACGGTAAATTGGCAAAAGTCGAGCTAGAAGTATATCGAGAAAAAGGCCGACAAACCCCAAATGATGAACAAGAGCAGCACCAACATGGACATTATCATGCCCGCCAGCGCCATCCGTTTGCCTCTCCTGCTTTGGCGCGGGGTGAGATAAGCTATCAATCCGCAAATTCCGCCTCCGAAGACGCAGATCAGACCGAATGTCCATATCCTGCGGGGCATCCAGAGAAAATATGAAAAGAAATAATGAAAGAACGGCATAAACATACTGAAGATGCCCATCGCAAACGCCAGCACGGCCAGGGGAGTGGTGTTTGTCATGAGTTTCGGCCTTGTCCGGGCAGGCGGCTTGGCGGACGGAGGGATTTCGGGCGGCTCGTCAGGCGGAATTGGCGGCGGGGTGGCGACAATTCTGGCAGAAGTGCCTTCGCCGGTTTCGGCCAGCGTGAGCTGCCCGCATGACGGGCACTTAACCGCCTTGCCGGCCTGATCGTCGGCCGCCGAGATCGTTTTTTCGCAATGCCCGCATTCAAACCGGATCATGGGCGAACCTCCTTTTCATATCTCCCTGAATAAACGCCAGATTATCCGAGAATTAAAGCCTTGTCAACCTTTTAGAACGCGTATGAAAACCGGTTCTGGCCGTGGATTTTTGCAGTTTTCCCGGCATTTCAGGGGCAAGATGCCCCTGATACTCACGGGCGGGACGCCCGTGCTACGGCCAGAACCGGTTTTCATACACGTTCTTAGATAATCAGGGCCGTAACTGTTTGGAATTGATACCCGCCCGAAAATCAGATAAAATTATTTATTCCGGCGACAATCTGGTTTATTTGAGAAAAGGGCGATGGGAAAAAAATCAGGGCATCCGAACGTGCTTCTTATTATGGGCGACGAGCACCCGGTTTTCATGACGGGCTGCTACGGGCACCGCAGCGTAAGGACGCCGGCGATAGACAGCTTGGCCCGGCGCGGCAGGATTTTCGACGCGGCGTACTGCCCCAGTCCCATCTGCGCGCCGTCGCGAGCGGCGATGCTGGCCGGCCGGCACGTGCACAATATCGAGGTGTGGGACAACGCCTCGCCATTCCGATCCGACTGGCCCACGTTCGCGCACAGTTTCAGTGCGGCCGGTTACCGCACGATCCTGTGCGGCAAGATGCACTTCGTCGGGCCCGACCAGGTGCACGGCTTCGACGAACGCTGGACGCAGGACATCTACCCGGCGACGTTCGAGTGGACCCGCTCGAATCGTGCCGCCACGGCCGTCAACGACGGCCAGTGCATAGATCGCGTCCTTGAGGCCGGCAAGGGCTGGACGCCGGACATGGATTACGACGAGGAGGTTATTTTCCGCACTGAGTACGGCCTGAGGCGCATAGCACGACAGAAGGACCGCCTGCCGTTCATGCTGTGTGCTTCCTTCACCGGGCCTCACTACCCGTACCGTGCACCGGAAAAATACTGGAACCTTTACGACGACGGCGACGTCGATCTGCCGTCGATTCCGAAAGACTATGCCAATCGCGAACATGAATATGTCAAATGGCTTCGCCGTCACGGCCAGTTCGAGAAACTCGTATCCGATAAAATCTGCCGCATGGCCAGAAGGGCGATTTTGGGGCGTATCACGATGCTCGACGACTATATCGGGCGGATCCTGCGGCTGCTGCATGAAACCGGGCTGGACAACGACACGATAGTCATCTACACCAGCGATCACGGGGACATGATGGGCGAACACGGCCTGTGGTTCAAGAACGCCGCTTACGAATGGTCCAGCCGCGTGCCGTGGATAATTTCCGGCCCGGGAATACCCCAAGGTAGAATTTCTGAGGCGACGAGCCTTCTGGACATCGGCCCGACGCTCTGCTCGCTCGCCAATGTCCAGCCGGTTTATGACGTTACGGACGGCAGAGACCTTTCCGACCTGGTCCTGGCAAAACGTCGCGGCGGCCCGGGCGTTGCGATCATGGAAAACTACGGCGAAGGGGTTTGGCGCGGCTGGCGGATGATCCGCCGGGGAAATCTCAAAATGACTTACGTGCCGGGCCTGGAGCCGGAACTCTTCGACCTTGCCGCCGACCCCGACGAGTGGAACAATCTTGCCTCCGACAGGCGATACAGCCAGGCGCGGCGGCGGCTGGAAAAACTGGTCCTCGCCAATTGGGAACCCGACCGCTGCGACGAACTCCGCTGGCAGAGCGAAGAACGCCGACTGGCCATCCTTAAAACCGGCCAGGCGACCGACTGGCAGAAGGAATCTGCTCCCGTTCCCCATCCGCTGATATCCAACCCCGGCTCGCCCATCGACAATGTCTCAAAGGAGTAGCAAGTCATCGACGCCAGAACTGCCACCATCTTTTCGGATTAATCTCGTACCAGACGCGGCCCGGTTGAGTGTCGATGCCGTCAAACGAATCTCTTTCCAGGATTTCAACCACATCCATCATCGGAGGATCAGCCTTGTCGTTCCTGACTATGACGCGAAGCTCCTGGCCATCCCGAAGCTGTTGCACTGCGGCTTCTTCCGCGGCGGCGGAGTTGCGCCGAGACCATCTTGTCGCAATGACCGCATTCAAACCAGAACATCAGTCTGACTCCGTTCTCGCAGTCCTGGGTAACGACACAAATCCGAAAAACAGAATTTGTTCGATTCAACCCTTGAGATATTCAAAGGCTCGTTGGAAGAAGATTCTGCCGTCCGGCCGGTCGATTTTTTTGCGAGTCCAGTTTGGATGTTGGGTGGCCTCGACGAACCGTTCGGGGTGCGGCATGAGTCCCATCACGCGGCCGGAGGGGTCGCACAGGCTGGCCACGTCGTCTATGCTGCCGTTGGGGTTGATCGGGTACGGGCCGCACTTGCCGGCCGCGTCGCAATATCGCAGGGCCACCTGGTCCTGGCCGCGAAGCGCGTCGAGGACGGCCTTGTCGCGCGGGACGAACTTGCCCTCGCCGTGCGCCATCGGCAGGGCGACGACCTGGCCCCTGGGGATAAAGACGCATTTGCCGCTGTCGGACCGCATGTGGACCCAGCGGTCCTGGAACCGGCCGCAGTCGTTCCAGGCCAGCGTCGCGTCGGCGTGGGCGGCAGCAGGCTCGACCTTCGCCCAGGGCAGCAGGCCGGCCTTTATCATCGCCTGGAAACCGTTGCATATCCCCAGCACAAGTTTGCCCGCCGCGACGAATTCATTTAACGGCCCGGCCAGCCGGTAGAGCATCTGGTTGGCCAGTATCTTGCCCGACGCGATGTCGTCGCCGTAGCTGAACCCGCCCGGTATGACGAGAAACTGAAAATCGCGGAGTTTTTCCGGCTGCTCCATGAGCCGGAAGGCGTGAACGCGCTGCGCCTTAAAGCCGGCCTGTTCCAGCGCGTACTGCGTCTCCATGTCGCAGTTCGTTCCGGCAACCCGCAAAACCAATGCATTCGGCTGTGCCATTTTTAACCTTTTCGGGATGATACCACATCCCGTCAAATTCAGGCAATAATTATCGGACGCGGTTTCACGCCGCAACATCCGCGCAAGCCGTCCCGACCAACGATAAATGCCTCTTTTGGCAGGCAATCCACCCCGGTGCTGATGCCATTCCCGACGTTATCCACAATCTACGGGCTGAAAAGATATCTTGCGGGCTGCTAGTGCTCTGTCAGCCGTAAATTGATGATTAATAATGGGCCTCTTTGCCGATGGGATAAGTATAACCCAGGCAAGGAGACCCGCCATGAAGAAAAAGTATATCGTGACGTTGACGCAAGAGGAACGACAAATGTTAATG
>JACRIL010000161.1 GCA_016235825.1 Planctomycetota bacterium | reverse complement strand
TCCTTGATGTGGAACTTTTCCCAGGGAAGATTCCGCATACGCGAGGCGTCGATCTCCACCCACTGCGGCCGCGTCTCGTCAAAGAGCTTGCCTTGAAATCCCTGTCCCTCGCCAGCCGCTCGCTCTATGCCCATGCGAACTTCCTTCTCCAACCGGCCCAGATACGCCACCACACGCTGACGCGGGCCGTCAACGGTGCGAATGCTTTCCACCAGGGCCCAATAGCCATGTCGCTTGAGGCCTTCAGTCTTGCAGCATCGCCGCAGATACATGCCGTGATTGTAGACCACCCGCCGGCCCTGCCAAGCCCGTTCATCTTCACTACATTGCGATTCCGGCCTTTTCGTCCTCTCAACACCACGCCGGATGAATGAAAATAATTTTACAAATCCTCATTCTGCGAAAGATGGGTTAAAATGTGCTTTGGCGATAATCGACCGGCTGCCGCTGTCCGATGCTGAAAAGGCCGCTGCTGTCCGGCGCATCATGGCGGATCAGTCCGGCTGACTTGCCGGGGCTGGCGACGTGGCTGATTGCCCCGGCTGTGCAGCGGCGGATTTGATCTTGGCTATCGCTTCAATACACTTTTCTCGAACTTCAGGATATTCGTCTTTTCGCAATGCTTCTTCAAATGCACTGATAGCCCTCGAATCGCCGAGATTGCCAAGGGCTTTAGCCGACTCTTTGCGAACCTCTAATATATGACTCCCCAACAATGTGTGTATCAAAGGTTCAACTGCCCTTATCTCTCCAAGTTTGCCAAGGGCGTAAGCGGCAGATCTTTGAACTTCCTTATCGTTATCTTCCAGCAAAGAATTAATCAGCGGTTCAACCGCTCTTTTATCACCCATTTTGCCAAGGGTTTCAGCCGAAAGACATCGAATGTCCGAATAATGATTCTTCTGCAATACCTGTATCAGAGGTTCAACCGCACGTGTGTCACTCAGTTTGCCAAGGGCTTCAACGGCGTCTTCACAAACCCAAGGTTCTTCATCCTGCAATGCTTTTATCAGCGGTTCAACTGCCCGTTTGTAGCCCAAGTCCCCAAGAGCGTAAGCCGAATATCTGCGAACATCCATATCCTGTTCCGTCTGCAACATTTGAATCAGCGGTTCAACGGCTCCTTTATCGCCAAGTTTGCCAATGACTCGTGCGACGAGATTTTGTCCACACCTACGGAGTTCTTCATCATTCTTTAATGCCTGTAACAGCGGATTAACCGCTCTTTTATCCTCCATTTCGCCAAGGGCTCTTGCCGCCTCAACTCGCACCCGGAAATCCGTATCTTTCTGTAATGCCTGAATCAGCGGTTCAACCGCTCTTGCATCACCGACACAACCAAGGAATTCAGCCGCATATTCACGAACCGTGTCATTCTCATAATCCAGCAAGGAAACAAGACCAGGCGTAGCGGCATGTCCTATTGCCACCAATTCCTTTTCGACAACATCCCGTTCCCTCGGTTTCGGTTTTTCTTTCAGCAGAAAATCCAGCTTCCACTCCTTGAGGCGTTTTCCCATACTTGAATCGGGATATCCGGCTGCCTCATAGACCAATTCGCAGACCTTGCGATCTATGGCGGTTGATTGCTGGTACAAGTAATAGCCGCCGATTCCGCCGGCCAGGGCCAGCAGGATCGAGCCAAGCCAGATTGCCTTTCGCCTCCGGGTCATGCTTCTATTTCCTAAGCTTCGCCATCGCCTTTTCGAATACCTCGTTGGATATCAAATTATTCTGCTTTGCCAGCTCCAAGGGTTCGATAGCCTTCGGCTCTCCTATTTCACCGAGCGCGATTGCAGAATATTTTTTAATCATAATTTCGCCTTCTTGCGGGAGATATTCGGGATTTTTCCACAATTCCATATCCTTCAACAAACCTTTTATCAATGGCTCGACGGCCTTTGTATCGCCCAGTTTTCCGAGCGATTCCGCAGCCTCCCATCGAATCCATGCATTTTCATCCGTTTGATATGCCAGGATCAGCGGCTCGACTGCTCTTTTGTCGCCAATCTTGCCAAGGGCCGTTATCGAGAGTATACGGTCCATGTAATTCTCTTTATTTCCTTTTTCATTCAGCAACTGACATAGAGGTTCAACTGCCCGTCTGTCACGTAATAGGCCTAAAGCAGCAGCAATGGATGACCTTATATTCTGTTTATTTTGCAAAGATTGAATCAATGGTTCAACCGCAGTAACGTCGCCGATCCGCCCCAGGGAAAATGCCGCGTTGTCGCGCACGAAAATATCGGAGTCATTCTGCAACGCCTGTATGAGAGGTCCGACAGCCCGTTTATCGCCAAGCCTTCCGAGTGTTTGAGCCACTTGAAAACGAATTTCGCATGACTTGTCCGTTTGCAAGGCCTCGATCAGGGCGTTTACTGCCCTTGCATCGCCAAACTTATGAAGATAAAAGACAGCTTCCCTACGGACGTTGTCATCCTCCTCATCCAGCAGAGAGGCGAGTCCTGGCGTGGCATCCGTACAGATCGCCATAATCTCTTTTCTGACAATTTCCAGATCGCGAGATTTTGGTTTCTCATGGAGCAGAAAGTTCAGTTTGAGTTTTTTGAAAAATTTCTCGGTTTGAGTGTCGGGATATCCTGCCGCCTCGTAGACAAGCTGGCAGACTTTCCGGTCAATGGCATGGGATTGCCAGTGCCAGTAATAGCCGCCGATTCCGCCGGCCAGGACCAGCAGGATCGAGCCAAGCCAGATTGCCTTTCGCCTCCGGGACATGCCGGCATTATACCACGAATCCCAGGCAGGCTATTATTATATTGCATTGCTCTGTCGAACAGCCACACCGATGGGCGGAAAAGGATTTTGTCGTCGTCAAGCATCATATTCCGTCGGCAAATCTGCGGACGACGTTTGAGAAGATCATTGATCGAGCCGGGCTGAAGCGATGGCCAAAGCCTTTTCAGAATCTCCGGGCAAGTTGCTGGACCCAGCTATTCCGCGATGGGCATGACATAAAAACCGTTTCGGAATGGTTGGGGCATTCTCCCGAAGTCGGCTTGAAGCACTATGCTATGTCATGCGGCTTTAGTTCTGATATCAGGATCGCTGAGGGTCGAGAAACAGCGCTGCAAAAAGCGATGCCTGGGGCGCTGCAAAAACCGCTGCCGCAGGGAACCATACAGAATCGTATGGAATCTTCCGACAACGATAACTCTTTGCGTGAACAAGAGAAAAGCGGATTGATGGGGGAGGATACGGTTCTGTGCGAAAACGCAGAACAGACACAAACTGACCCCACGGAGATTTGAACTCCGACTGCAGGCTTGAAAAGCCTGTGTCCTAACCATTAGACGATGGGGCCTGTCGGCGCCCAGCCGGAAATGTCCCGGCCTGTGCGGGGCGAGGCATACTACCCGAAACAGCCTCGCCGTCAAGTCATAATAAAATGCCAAACTGAGGGAGCTGGGGCTCGAACCCAGGACCTATGCATTAAAAGTGCATTGCTCTACCTACTGAGCTACTCCCTCGTGGGGATTGCGGCATTCTAGCAGACCGCCGGCCCAAGACAAAACGTTTTCGCCATGATTTCATTTCGTCAAAAAGCCGCCGGCCGGCGAGAAAATTCTCCAAAATCCGCGATCTTGCCGCCGCCGCGCCTCCGATGCCGATTGCAAGCATCGTCGAAATGGCGCCGAAAGCCGCGAATTACTGGCCGGAGACGTACAGGACGGAGTCGCCTTTGTCCAGCGGCGTGGCGGGCGCGGCGCTGGCGGCGTCGGAGGCGGCCGTCGTGCCGGCCATGTACAAACTGTGATTGTTGAGGTCGCAGTTGACAGTCGTTACCCATTGGACCGAGGCGTTGGCCTTGAGGATGTTAATCCCATCGTTGTTTCTGTGTGTCCATTTCGGGTTGCTTAGATCGACAAACGGAGTGTCCTTGTTCGGGTTCATATCGGCCATGATGATGAAATCGCCGTCGAGGTCCTCGTTCAAGGCCGCTGGATTCTCCACGCCGTTGACGCCTGCATATTTCCAACCCGCATGATATCCGTACTGGCACTGGACTGTCGGGGTTCCGGGTGTCAGGAAACCATAATTTGCGCCTCGGCCGGAATACAGGTTTGTCGGGTTGCCCGGACAGAGGAACGCCTTGTAAGACACCATATTTTTATGGAAAACCAGCAAGTTCAGGTTCTCGCAGATGTTCTGATGGTTGATGGCAGAGCCTGAATCCAAAAGCGTGTAGAAATTTGCGGTTGAAACCAGGCCCTGCATGTTGGATCTGAAGTTGTAGGGGCATGAGGTGTCTGAATCCGAGCAGATCCACGGATAACTATCGTTAAACTCACCTTCATAAAGTTTCAACGCCTTGGCGATACTGCTGAGGTTGGATTGGCAGTTCATTCGTAGGCGCAATTCATCGCGGGATTTGCGAGTAAATAAGATCGCAATCGTAATCACTATCACGATTGCGGCGACAATCGCCAGCAGATCGACGAGGGTAAAACCTTTTCGTCCCATAATGTGCTCCTTCAGTAGCATCGCACCTCGTATATCGCGGCCGATGGGTCGCCGTTGGTCGCCTCGATCACTACGCGCATTTTCATCGTTGTTACGGGCGCCTTCAAGACTAATCTGCACTGCCGCTGGTAGTTGTCCATCGCACGCGCGACTTCATGCCACGCCCCGTCAACCCATGCCTCGACCGCAAAGTCCCTCGCGCATTGCGGGTCGCGGAAAAATGGCGGACAGTGGATGTAAGCCAGGCAAATATGATCGGGGAAGGTCAGTTCGACAAGTTGTATCCGCTGCGGTTTCGGCCAGCTCAATTCCAGCCATTGAGGCAGCGGCTGGGCCGGGTCGCTGCGCCAGAGATTAGTAAAGCGGTGTGGGCGGAAGACTCCGTTAATCGCATTTTCCGGTCCATAGCACGGCTGCGGCGGATCGACGCGGTAGCAGAGCGTCGGGCCATACTGAAAACGTTTCATCTTGCCGGGCGCCATTTCAAACGCCGAAGGATGGGCCGGCTCCAGCCCATCGGAGATATGCCAGAGCAACTGCGGCTGCGCCATCAGGTCCAGCCGCAGGTAGCGGCCCGTCGGCAGATTCTTCAACGCCACCCGCCATTCAACCCAATGCTGCTTTCCCGGCGGAACCGTCAAGGTCGTTACGGCCAGCGGCGCCGCCGGCTCGGACCGGTAGTCCCAGATATGCTCCACAGGATAGAGCCTTGCCTCCACTTTCTGCGGCTGGTCCGTGACATTGCTCAGGCAGACCGACAGGCTGTTCAGTTCAGACGAGCCGATGGCGATCCACTGGCCGCGACGGTGGTTCAGTTCTCCCTTGACGCTCTGGTCTCGCCATAGGCTTAGGCCACGCATGCTGCTGGAAGAACTGGTTGGACCGGCCCCCCAAGCCCTCGCCGAACTGCTGGCCCTTACGCCGGCGCCGCGGGCCAGGTCCGCCGCGTCCTCGTTGCAGACGCTGGGCACGAAGGAGCCGTCGCGCAGGAGCCTCTGCTGGACTTCCCGTATCGCCTTTTCGACACTTCTGCCAGCGGAATACCGGAACGTAAGGCGATGGCCGCGGCCGTGCCTGCGGCCTGGCCCATAAGCGACGTCGTGCCCATGGTCCGCACCGAACCCAGCGCCGCATGGGTTACGCTGATGTTCCTGCCGGCAAAAAGCAGATTGTCAATGTCTTTGGAGATCAGGCTGCGAAGCGGTATGCCGTAAGGCCCGACGTAACACTTGGCCATTATCTTGCTGTCAGCCTTGCCGCCATCGGCGTTGACCGGCTCGCTGGTCGGCGCAAGCAGGCCGCCCGGCGTGTGCAGGTCCACGTACCAGCCGGCGTATGCGATCTCGTCGGGGAAAGTCGTTTTATTCTGCAAGTCGTTTTCGTTCAGGAGATACAGACCCGCCACCCGCCTGCTGTCGCGTTTGCCGGGCACCTGGCCGATCCAATCCAGCATATAATTTTTGGCCTTATCCTTGAGCCTGGGATCCTTGTTCTTCAGCCAGTCCCAGACGCCAAGGCAGTGCCGCGTCAGCTCGTAGCGGATTTTTTCGGCATCATGGATCGTGTGCCAGGGCACGCCGATCTCGATCCACCAGTATCCGCAGCGGACGTTATAAGGATATCGGCCCTGATCGTAGAAGTATCTGGCGTCATCGTGTCTGACGGCCCAGTCCGGCGCGGCGTAAGGCGCGGGCCGGCCGATATCCTTCGACTTGAAATGGATAGTGCTGCCCATCGTGTCGCAGTTGGGCTTTTCGGGGGCGTGAATCTCGTTGAACTCGCCTTTTCCTTCCGATCCCATCCGCCATTCGCAGCCGGCCCGATCGGCCACTATGGAATCGCCGGTGCAGTCGATGAAGTGTTTTCCGCGGATGACGACTTCCAGTTCCGCGTTGGCCACGCGGGCCAGCACCGCCTCGATCCTCCGCGATGGCGAGCAGGCCGGCCGGAAGTAATAGCCCCGGCTGGTGTTCGCCTCGGCCGGCGTGAAAGACCCCGGCTCTGCGCCCTCAAGAAGCACGTCCTGTACGGCCGTGTTGAGATGAATCGTCAGATTGGGCGTCCGCATCGCAAGGTCGTACATGACCATGTCCCAGACGCTGTTGGTCCAGCCGCCTTCGTCGACCGGCTCATGGTTCTTCGCCCGTTCCTCGATCAGGAGTTCCGCAATTATGCCGGTTTCCCGCGCGTAGACGTGATAGTTGCCGCAGCCGCCCACCGGGACGCGAATCTCCGATGACGAACAGCCGCCGAAGACCGGTCGGTCCTGGATGATGCAGGTTCTTGCGCCCAGCCTGGCCGCGGCGACGGCGGCACACAGCCCGGCCAAGCCGCCGCCGCACACCACGACGTCGTAACTCTCTTCTTTTCGCTTCATGATTTTTTTCTCCGCTTTATCAGCCCGGCTGTCCGACAAATCTGAGTTCCCGGAACTTTGCCCCGGGCTGTCATATCTTGCCTTCATTCGGGTTATTGTACACGACCCGACAGGAGACCATTTTTTTTACTCATGCCATCTTTCAGGGCTTTTGAAAAAACGATCGGCGAACCACTCATAAAGCCCCATGCGCAAGCATGGGGATATCTGTTATTTTTCGTTCAAAGCAAAACAGCATCCCCGCATTAACATGCGGGGCTTTAAAATAAAACTATCGGCGAACCACTCATAAAGCCCCCTGCGCGAGCAGGGGGACATCTGTTTTAAAACATAAAAAGCGAAACGGCATCCCCGCATTAACATGCGGGGCTTTAAAACATTACTCATCGTTTGGCCGACCATTTTGTCTGATCTCGCCTACTGTTTTACACCGACGAAACCGCAAAGCCCCAAAGGGGCGCAATATTACAGCCCAAGGCAACGCCCTGGGAACCGGCCGCATATGGGCAACAAAACAGATACGACTTTGTTGCGTTGTAATGCTACTGTCCGGAAACATACAGGACGGAGTCGTTTTTGTCCAGCGGCGCGGAAGGCGTGGCGCTCGTTGCGTCGGATGCGGCCGTGGTGCCGGCCATGTATATGCTGTGATTGTTCAGGTCGCAGTTGACCGTCGTAGACAAGGCGACGGAGGCGTTGGCCTTGAGGATGAAGATGCTTTTTACCTTGCCGTGGTTCCAGCCCGGACCATTCAGATCGACGAACGGAGTATCCTTGCCGGAATTCATGTCGGCCATGATGACGAAATCACCGGGAAGGTTTGCATCCAACGGCGCAGGATTCTTCACGCCATTGGCGGCCGTATATTTCCACCCGGCATGATAACCATACTCACACTGGACTTTTGGTGTTCCGGTAGTCAGGAATCCGTAATTATCGCCTCGATCTTGATACAGGTTTGCCGAGCTGCCCGGGCAAAGGAACGCCTTGTAAGAAACCATTTTTTTGTGAAAGGTCAGAAGATTGAGGTTCTCACAGATATTCTGATGATTAGTTCCCGAACCTGAATCAAGCAACGAATAAAAATTGGCTTCAGGAACCAGATTCTGCATGTTGGACCTGAAGTTGTAAGGACATGAAGTGTCGGAATCCGAGCATATCCACGGATAGCTGTCGTTAAACTCGCCGCCATAAAGTTTCAAGGCCTTTGCAATGCTGCTGAGGTTCGATTGGCAGGATATCCATCTCGGATGCCCTCGGGAACGACCCAGAAGCGGCAATATAATCATCGCCAAAATAACGACCACGGCGGCGACAAACAGCAGATCGATGAGGGTAAAACCTTTTCGTCTCATGTCGTGCTCCTTATCTTCCTGTTCCACAGGCTCCCCTGCAATGCCGGATATGCCAGCGGCATACTGCCATGATATCAGCATTGCCCGGCAGTTCTTCAACAAATTACCGGCGGCCGTTCAGCCCGGCGAAAGTCCGCAAACCTGCCGACCCGGACATCGGGTAGTGGGTCAGTTTCAGGAAAAGAATCAAGTCACATTATGCCATCTTGTGGTGCGGGCGTCTCGCCTGCATTTTTTTCTGTTCTTTGCATTGCAGGCAGGACTTGTCCGGCGTAGCCTTGGCGAAGCCGGATGCCTGCACCACAATTTTCCTGAAACTGACCCACTACTGGCCATCGCGTGGTTGAAACAGGGCCAATAGTTTATATCATACATCCCGAAATTGCAGGTTTTGATCCCATGATCGTTTATCGCAGAAAGAAAGATGGAGAGGCCGGCGTGTGCCGCTGTTGCCGGCATCTGCCCTGAAAGTCTATGGAAACATCCATTCATCCCGAGGAAATCCTTTCCCACTTCGCCCTGCCCGCCCCGATGCAGTCGTGGAATCGCTACGGCAACGGCCACATCAACGACACACTGCTGATCCACTGCGACGGAGCCGACTGCGTCGCCCAGCGTCTCAACAATCACGTCTTTCCCGACGGCCTGGCCGTGATGAACAATATCTCCCGCGTGCTGGAGCACCTGGCCCGCCGCGAGAGCGACCCGCACCGCCGGCTGTCGCTGGTGCCGACCCGCGACGGAAGGCATTGGATACAGGACGGCGACGGGGCGTTCTGGCGGGTCTACCCGTTAATCGCCGGGACCGTAACGATCGAGCAGGTAACCCAGCCGGCCCAGGCGCGTGCCGCCGCTTACGCCTTCGCGCGATTTTTAGCCCTGCTGGCCGACCTTCCGGGCGAGCCGCTGGCGGTGGTGATTCCCGACTTTCACGACACGCCGTCGCGTCTTGCGAAACTGGCCGAGGCGGTCAAGGCCGACCCGTGCGGCCGGCTGGCGGGCGTCGCCGACGAAACGCGATGGGCGCTGGATCAGGGCAAGCTCGCCGCAACCCTCCTGGCCGCCCGCGACGCCGGTGAACTGGCCGAGATGGCCACACACAACGACACCAAGATCAACAACCTGCTGATGGATCCCGACGGCAAAACGGCCCGGTGCGTGATAGACCTTGACACCCTGATGCCAGGCCTGACGCTTTTTGATTTCGGCGACCTGGTCCGCACCGCCTCGTGCCGGGCGGCCGAGGACGGCGACCCGGCCGACATGACGGCCGACATGGAATTTCTGGCCGCCCTTGTCGACGGCTGGCTGGCCGGACGCGGAAATTCCGCCGGCCCGGCCGAACGCCGGCTTATGGCCGTCGCCGGGGCCGTCATCACCTTCGAGATCGGCACGCGATTCCTCACTGACCACATCCAGGGCGACCGCTACTTCCGCATCCACCGGCCGGACCACAACCGCGACCGCGCACTCGCCCAGTTCGCCCTGGCAAAAAACCTCCTCGCCCGCTCCGCCGACATCGCCGCTATGGTAAAGTGATAACAGCCCGTTGAAAAAACCATCTTTCGTGGCACGGACGTCTCGTCCGTGTGTCCCAGGGGCGTCTCGCCCCTGGAATCCGATGAAATAATACAAACCACGACCGAGACGGTCGTGGAACACACGGGCAAGACGCCCATGCCACTTTTTCAGCAGCAGGCTGCAATATTCCTTGTGATGTTCGCCGCCGATAAATCATTTTTCTCGCGTCTGTTTTTCGCGGATGCGGCGGCGGTATTGCCCGGGCGGGACGCGCAGAATTTTCCTGAACATCCGTGAAAAGTAGTAGATGTCGCTGAATCCGACCAGTTCGGCGATCTGCTTGAGCGGGTATTCGGAGTTGCAAAGCAGCTTTGCAGCCGTGTGCACACGCAGGTTCTGCCGATATCGGACGGGCGTCAGCCCCGTCTCCCGTTTGAATATGAAGGACAGGTAATTGGCGTTCAGGCACGCGATTTTCGCCAGGACGGCGAGGGAATCGTCGTGCATGTAGTTCAGGCGCAGATATTCGCGGATTTTGAGGACCGGCGAGGAGAACGCCTCGGCCCGGTCCCGGCAGTACAAATGCTCATAAAGGCCCATAAGGATGCGGGAAAGGCACTGGCTCATGTACAGGGCTGAATCCGTCTTTCCCGCGAAGCCGATCCGGACCAACTGCTCGATCTCCGTCATCAGAAACTGATAAACGTGCGGCGGAGCATCGACCATTGCGATTTCGCGGCACGGCCTGCCCGTCCATTCGGCCATCAGCCGGTGAAACGGCCATGTCAGCGGCCTGTTCCCGTCCAGTATCTCAAACGTTACGACGCAATATTCCTTGGTTTCGTCCCTGGTGTTGAGAAAACTGTGCGGGCAGCCGGGACTGACGAGAAAAAGCAGCCCCTTCCTCACCGGAATGTTTTCCCCGCGAATCAGGAATTCGCCCTTTCCGCCGGTAACCAGGACAATGTGATAGACGTCGTGCACGTGCTGGCGTTTTGACGCGCCTCGGGGAACCGGCAATTCCCGATACGCCGCATGATCGAGCCTGGGCCGGTAAACAGCGTCGAACGGAAAGACCAGTACTTGCGACGCGTCCGGCGAACGGTCGGGATTCGAGAACACCCGATTGGCCACAGACAGGCTGTCTATTCCCATATACCTGTGAATTGTACAAAACTTTCCTCTTTTCGTCCATTGAAACCCCTGAAATTTGCGACTATTATTTCTACAGAAGCGTGCGATTATCCAAAACAAATAAATCGCGAAGGAGATGAAATGAAGGCAACAGAATCGAATCGCGGCGGGAAGAAGCCGGTAATCGTGTTTGTCGGCGCCGGCAGCAGGAATTTCGGACCGGCCCTGTGCGCCAAAATATGCGAGTCGCCGGCCCTACGCGGAAGCCAGCTGCGACTGGTGGATTTGAACGCAAACGCCCTGAAAGACGCCGAAAGGCTCGCGGTGATGATGAGCGGAAAAAGGGGGGCGAACCTGCGGATATCGAGCCATACCAGCCTTTCCGGGGCCCTGCCGGGCGCCGATTTCGTCCTCATCAGCGTGGCCATAGATAGGATCAACCGGTGGGAAACGGACCTGAAACTTTCGGCGAAATACGGCCTGACCGAGCCCCAAGGCGAATGCGGAGGTCCCGGAGGCCTGTCGCTGACTCTTCGCAACGTCCCAATGATATTGCGCATCGCGCGCGAGGTGAAGCGATATTCGCCGTCGGCCGTCATACTCAACCTATGCAATCCCGTCCCGCGCATCTGCCTGGCGATTACCCGCTACACGGGCGTTCTCGCCGTCGGACTCTGCCACGGGATTTTCATGCGGCAGCACCATCTCTCCAAGCTGCTCAAACGCGACGTGGCAGTCCAGGGTTTCGGCCTGAACCACTTCAACTGGATTTACGATATAAAATGGGCGGACACGGGCAAAGACGCGTGGAAAGAAGCGGCGCTGGCGTTTCTCAAGGGCAAATCAGACCCTTATTCGCAGGAATTGCTCGATATTTTTGGGCGGATTGTTGCGCCCGGCGGGCATCACGTTACGGAATTCGTGCATCACTGGCGGGGCGGCGAGGGCGGGCTTAATCCGCGTTATTATTTTTCACGGAAGGACATGGACCGTTACAGGCGAAAGGCGGTTGAGGACCGGGAAAAAATGGGAAAGTGCCTGCTGGGCCAGATCGACCCGTTTTCAAAAGAGGGATTCATGACATTCAGCGGCGAAGGCGCCGTTCCCTTCATGTCATCTTTCATCGGCCGGTCGCCGCGCTATCGCGAGACGGCGGTGAACATTCCCAATCGCGGCTGCATCTCGAATCTGCCGGACGGCGCGATCGTCGAGGTTCCAGCCGTCGTCAGCAGGGGAAAAATCGTCGGCTGCAAAATGGGCGAACTCCCCAAAGGAATCCGGAGCCTGTGCGCCCGCCAGATCGACATCGCGGAACTTTCCGTGGAGGCGGCGGTCGAGGGCGACCGCCGGAAGGCCCTTCAGGCCCTCGCCATCGATCCCATCGTTACCGATCTCGACATGGCCCGGAGATATCTGGACGACGTGCTCAAGGCTCACAAGGACGTGCTGCCGGCCTTCAAATGAAAACCCGTGAAAACCATCAGGAGATGACAATGATGACGCCAACGCTTTTTTCCGTCAGTTACGCCGGCCTGTGGGGGCAGGATTTTCTGGGGCTTGAATCCTTCATCGCGAAGGCGGCCAGGCTGGGGTACCCGGCTGTTGAATTAATGGGCAAGCGCCCGCATCTGTCTCCGCTGGACATGGACGACGGGAAGATCAAAGCTCTTCGCGATCTGGCGGCCGGCAACGGCGTTGAAATCGCCACGGTCGCCGCGTACACGGATTTTACGGCCGGCAAAGCCACGCTGGAGATTCCAGCCGCGGAGATGCAGATATTCTGCGCCAGGGAATTGGGGCGGCTCGCGAAAATGCTGGGGGCGAAGATTGTCCGGATTTTCACCGGATACATGACAGGCCCGGAAACCGCGGGGTCCGACTGGAAGCAGTGCATCCGCGCTATTCGGGAATGCAGCGCCATTCTGGGGGACACGGGCGTGATCCTTGGAGTCCAGAACCATCACGACACGGCCGTCTCTTTCGAGGGATTTCGGGAATTTCTCGACGAGGTCGATCATCCCAACTGCAAGGCCATGTTCGATCCGTGGGCGCCGGCCCTGCACGGCGACGACCTGCGGCAATGCGCGAAAATCATGGCGCCCCGGATGGTACAGACGACGCTAGCCGACTACGTGAAAATCCGCCAGTTTGCGTATATGCCGGGGCTGATAAACTACCGGCAGTTGCCGGAAATGGTCCGAGCCGTGCCGCTCGGCGAGGGGTTCGTCGATCTGGACGGTTTTTTCGCCGGACTGAAAGATGGGGGATTTTCCGGCTATGTCGCATATGAAATGTGCTCTCCGCTTCGCGGCGGCGGGAGCGGGGAAAACCTGGACCGGACGGCCAAAATCAGCCTGGACAAAATCCGGTCGCTGATTTCGGCATGAACAATCGGCACATGAAAATTTGAACTCGCTCCATGCGGATCGTTGATGTATCATAAACGGGAGATCAACATTCACTGAGGAGTCCGCCAAATGTCTTCAAAGACGACAGCTTTGCATCTTTCGCCGACGGAGTATCACAGGCACATCATGTCACGGACCGTTCCCGCGTTGCGTTTCAGGGGCGGGGACGTGCGAAAATGGCAGGGGCGGCTCCGCCGGGAGCTTGCGCGGCTGGTGGGCGACTGGCCGAAAACCCGCTGCCCGCTAAACGTCCGGAGCCTCTGGAAGCGAAAGCACCCGCTGGGCACGATAGAGAAAATAGCTTTCACCTCCGAGCCGTGCAGCGACGTTGTCGCATATATCTGTCTGCCCAAAGGCGTCAAACCGCCGTATACGTTCATGATCTGCCTTCAGGGTCATTCGACCGGGATGCACAATTCCATCGGCTTTCATCGCGACGACGAGACAAAACCGATCAAGACCGAGGGCGACAGGGATTTCGCCATCGGCTGCATGAGGCGCGGGCTGGCCGCGCTGTGCGTCGAGCAGCGGTCGTTCGGCCTGCGGCGCGAGCAGAAGCAGAAGATGGTTTCAAACCACGGCTGCCACGACGCGACCATGCATGCCATCATGCTCGGCAAAACGCTGCTGGGCGAGCGGGTGTACGACGTGGACCGCGGCATCGACTACCTTGCGACTCGCGGCGACGCGGACATGAAGATGATCGGCGTCATGGGCAATTCCGGCGGCGGGACGATCAGCGTGTTTTCGGCCGCCCTTCTGCCGCGTATCGCCTTTGCCATGCCGAGCTGCTATTTCTGCACGTTTCGCGACTCGATCATGTCCATCGGCCACTGCGCCGACAATTATGTCCCCGGCCTGCTCAAGCACGCCGAGATGTCCGACATTATGGGCCTTTTCGCGCCCAAGCCGGTAGTGATCGTGGCGGGCAGGACCGATGATATTTTTCCCATCGGCGCGACACGCGCGGCGTTCAGCGACCTGCGGCGGATATACAAGGCCGCCGGGGCACAGAATCGCTGCCATCTGGTTGTGGGCGGCGGCGGGCATCGCTTCTACGCCGACGACGCCTGGCCGGTGATGCTGAATGAGATCGGGAAACTCCGGCTTCGCTGACAATCCGTTGAAAAAAGCCTTTCTGATGTAGCGTGGGCAAAATGCCCAAGCTACTTTTTCAGCAGCCTGCTGTCTCCAGACGATTGAAGACGCGCCCAAATCGGATTATCATTTTCCCGAAGATGTTAGGCAGATAAAATGCCGGGACAAAGAAAGGACATTTCCATGCTTGCAGCCGTTCTGGAAGACTTCGACAGACTTGTGCTCAAGGACGTGCCCGCGCCGGCGCCCGGCGAGGGCGAGGCGGTCGTGCGGATAAAAAGCTGCGGGTTCTGCGCGACGGACTACAAGGCGATCAAGGGCATCCGCCGCAACGTAACGTTCCCGTTCATACCCGGCCACGAACCGGCCGGGGTGGTCTCGGCCGTCGGCAAGGGCGTTTCGCATTTCCGCGAGGGCGACGAGGTGATCTGCCAGCCGTCGGGCTTCTGCGGTTTCTGCCGCCACTGCCGCGAGGGCAACAATCACTACTGCAAGCACGCCTTCACAACCGGCGGCGACGGAGTGGAGGATGTCTGGCCCGGCGCGTTCGCCGAATACATGCGGACCAGAGAGGCCTGCCTGCTGCACAAGCCGCAAAAGCTGAGCTTCGACGCCGCCGCGCTGACCGAGCCGCTCTCCGGCGCGTGGAAGGGCGTCATCCGCAACAGCCAGATGCAGCCTGGCGACGACGTGGTGGTGATCGGCGTGGGTGGGATCGGCCTGCTTTGCATGATGCTGGCCAGGGCGGCCGGGGCGGGCAGGCTTATCGCGATCGACACCAGCCCCTACGCGCGGTCCGAGGCGATGAAGCTGGGCGCGACCCACGTGGTCGATCCTTCCGACGGGCAGGCGAAAAAGCGGGTCTATGAGATCATCCCGGACGGGCCCGACCTGATCGTCGAGGCCGCAGGGCCGATTCAGGCGGTTAAGCTGATGGTCGATCTCCGCCGCCGCGGGACGAAGTGGAACATCTTCGGCATCACCACGCATGAGACCTTCGAGCTTGACGGCGGGCTGACGCACTTTCTCGAGGGACGGATGGATGCCAGCTTCGGCACCACGCCGCTGGCGATGGCGATGGCCGTGCGGCTGATGGAACGCGGCACCATCGACGTGGAGCGGATCATCTCGCACCGGTTCGCGCTGAATGACATCCACAAGGCCGTCGAGACGATGGGCCGGCCGGAGCGAAACAAGGTGATGATTAATCCATGAACGCGATCGTAAACACCGGGCCGGGCCAACTCCAGTGGCAGGACGTTCCCACGCCCCAGCCGGGCCGGGGGCAGGTCCGGATTCGCACCGCGTTCTGCGGCATCTGCGCGACCGACCTGGAGATGATAAAGGGCTGGAAGCGAACCGGCTTTCCCTCGATTCCCGGCCACGAGTGGTCGGGCGTGGCCGATGCGGTCGGGCCGGGTGTTGATGGTGGCCTGGCGGGCCGGCCCTGCGTGGCCGAGAACGTGCTGGCCGACGGCGGCGAGGTCGGCTTCGAGCATCCGGGCGGATACGGGCAATTTCTGCTGACGGAAGCCCGGAACGTCCGGCCGCTGTCCGATGGCATACCGCTGGACCAGGCCGCGCTCATCGAGCCGCTGGCCGTCTGCATTCGGGCCATGAATCGTCTGAAGATCGAACACCGCGACTCGGCCATCGTATTCGGCGACGGCATGATCGGCCTGCTGATGCTCGCACTTCTGAAACTCGACAGCGTCAAGACGGTAACGCTGGTCGGCGGCCGGCCGGGCAGGCTGGCCCTGGCGGGCAAGCTCGGGGCCGACTCAACCGTGAATTATCACGATGCGGGCAAGGCGCTGGCCGATTCAATCGCTCGCTCGCCCGGCAGCCCGTTCGCCAACGTGATCGAAGCCAGCGGATCGCCCTCGGCCATGACGCTCTCGATGGATATCTCCGCAAAAATGGCCAAGGTGGTGGTCATCGGCGACTACGGAAGCAACCGGGCCGATTTCCCCTGGAACCACCTCCTCCACCGCGAACTGGAACTGATCGGCTCCAACGCCTCCGCCGGCGCGTGGGACCGAGCCGTCGCCCTCGCCGCCGGCCGCAAGATTCCGCTCGACATGCTCATATCCCGCCGCTTCGCCGCCTCGCAATTCGCCCAGGCCGTCGATCTCGTCCGCACCAGCCGCGACGCAGTCAAGATCCTCCTCGACTGGCGGACGGAACAATAAATATCATCGGCAGCGCGGGGTATGGCATTTTGGCGCGGTCGGCGGCACCCTCAAGCGTAGCGACTTGTCCGACGTAGCCTTGCGAAGCTTCAGCGAAGCAGGGGCGAAGCCGGAAGCGGAGCTTGGGGGTGGTGGTTGTTTCAACGAGGAAAATTCAATCGTCCCGCTCAAGCGGGACTCTTCTTTATTTGGGCGACAGAAACCACGGGCTTGCGCCCGTGGGAAAGAAGCGTATAAAGTCCCAGAGTCCCGCTTGAGCGGGACGAATGAATTTTATTAAAACGAGCTCTCTGTTGAATCTCGTTAGTTGTCAGGTCATGGTTCCAAACACACCCCCAAACTTCGCGGCGTTGCGCTGGTCCTGCATCCAGACCGCCAGCGGAAAGAAATTTCTATCCTCAAGCAGCCCCTTCTCCCCGGCCGAACTCGTCGTCGCCTGCGCATTCGCCGCTGGAGCAAACGACGGTCCGTCCGCAGATAAAATCTCGCACGCCAGAATCCCGGCCAGCATCGCCGACGCGCTGGCCATTAAAACCCTCGCCCCATCGCTTTTGCGATGAGCGTGACACCGCCAACATCTCGCGACCAATTTCATAAACCCCCTCAATAGCAATCGGAGATTTTGGAGACCTTCCGTCGGACGGTGTAGGCATCCACCCTCTGCCAGCCGACTTTTTCAAACATGGCAAGGTCGGCATAATGAATCTTCGTGTAGCGTCTTTCGATGACGACCGGCCTGCGGAACCTGAACGGTTTTGCCTTTGCCCGGCCGTCGAAGGCCTGGCGGACCGTGTCGTAAATTTCATCCACGACCTGGAGCGGGTGCTTGCTGACGGCAAGGTGCCAGCCGAATCCCTTTTTTGTGGCCACGGTCCTGACGTGCGGCATGAACCGTTTGGCCTCGTCCACGCCGGCCTGGTCGCTGGCGACGAACAGCAGCGGCACGCCCATTTCGCCGGCCATCGCCGCGTCTATCTCGATCTCGCCGACCTCCACGCCGTTGACCTTGATGTACTGGTATTGATCCGAGCTGTAAGAGTGCGACAGCACTCCGCCGACCGTGCCGGACATCGAGTGATATCCCACCATGAGCACGCCGGCAAAGCTTTTATCCATTCCCGTCCAGCGGTGCTCATCGACGCATCCGAGCATGATCTTGCACCGTTTGTCGAGCTTCTCGTAATGAATATTCTGCATCCAGCCGTGGTTGTCCCAGACGATAACCTCATCGGCCCCGCTGTCGAGCAGCGCTCGGGCGGCGGCGTCGGCCTCGCGGGTTATCTGGTCGCAGGCGAACTGGTAATCGGACGGATGGGAAAGCCCCTGCCCCGGCCGGCCCACCACGCACGCCGCCCCTTCGCAATCGGTCGCTATCATGAATCGCAGCATTTTTGTTTCCTTTCTTTCCGGCGTCCGCCGAGCAGACGCGGGCAACGCATCTGATTTATCAGATTTATTTTCTATGCAGTCGGCCCGACATAACTTAACAATTTAAAAATAATTCGTCCAAATCGAAGAAGGTATATGCTGGCGGCCACATAAATAACCAATTCTACAGACAACCCCGCACATGAAGATGCAAGTTGTTCAATAATAGCTGAATTGATTTTATCAAGACTCTCTATTGGGAATGGCCGGTTCAAACACAACAATATGATGAATGATATCAGTTTGGGTAAAACAAGAATTGCCCGGGCCACAAAATAAACTCCAACAGCTCGTATTATTAACCATACGATTTCATTTTTGCTCATCTCCAACTCCTTTTTTCAAATATCTGTAGCAGTTCAAACACGACTTGCAAGCAAGCCGTGGCACCCGATATTTCTTATGTTTTAGCGGATTGTTGTTCGTTTTTCTGTCCGCCGATTTTGTTTTCCTGGCCGCGGAACAGCCGGGCGATGTTCGAGCGGTGCCGGATCAGTATCAGCAGGACCATCGCGGCGGCGAAGGCCTCCAGCGGCCAAAGGGCCGCAATCGCGGAATGGTTGAATGCCATGACCAGCGGCAGGAACGCCAGGGCCGCGACTATGCTGCCGACCGATACGTATCTGCTTGCCAGCGTGAAAATTATCCAGATCGCCAGCGCGGACAGGCCGGCCCATGTGAAATACGGGAATATCCCAAGCACGACGCCCAGCGCGGTAGCCACACCCTTGCCGCCGCGGAACTTCAGCCAGAACGTTAAAACATGGCCGAGGATGCATCCCATGCCGACGCCCAGCCATACGCACTGCTGCGCGACGGACGGGACGGTCTGGCCCGCCGCCGGCCTGACCAGCAGGCACACGGCCAGCGCCGGGGCCAGCCCCTTGGCAAGGTCCAGCAGGAAGCACAGGTATCCCCATGATCGCCCCAGCACGCGGGCGACGTTTGTCGCCCCGACGTTGCCGCTGCCTGCCTTGCGGAGGTCCACGCCCTTGAATTTGCCGATTATCACGCCGAACGGCGTGCTGCCGATGATGTACGCCGCGACGGGAGCGGCGCAGTACAGGATCAGCGGATCGTCCGTCATGCCTTCTGACTCTCCGCGGCTCCTGGCGAATCCGGGTTGCTCCGGCCGGCCGCGCTCGGTTTGGCATTTTTCCCGGCCTGGCCGAGAATTTCTTCGTAGATGCCCAGAAGTTCGTCCACATGCCGCTCGATGCTCAAACGCGGCGATATTTTCAGACAGGCGGCGGACCGCTCGGCCCGGCTTTTTGCGTCAGCCAGTGAATCCATGGCCGCGACGACCTGCTTGCGGTTCTTCGGCGACTCGACAACGACCCCGCCTCCTTCGGCCAGAATCTCGGCCGCGCCGTTATAGGCCGTGGTTATCGACGGAATGCCCCATCTTGTGGCCTCCAGCACGACGCGGCTGCACGGGTCGTACCAGCTCAGCAGGATGAACGCGTCGGCGGCGGCGTACCACTGCATGATATGGTCGCTATGCCCTATGAACACCACCTGCGAGCCGATCTCCCGCAGGCCCGCGTGCCTCTCGTACCCTTCGGGCCGGTCCCTGCCTACCACGACCAGCTTGCCGTTGATCTGCCCGTTGTGCGAATGGTACCATTCGGCGAAGGCTTCGATCGCCTCGGCCACGCCCTTGAGCTCGAAGTTGGTCGCCACAGTGAGAAAGACCGGGTCGTTAGGCCCGGTTCCCAGATTGAAACGAAGACGCTGGCGGTGATCGGCCCGTTCGGGGCTGTCGTGGGGCGGCATGTCAACGGCGTTGTAAACCACGCGAACGTTCTGCGTCCTGCCGTAGTGCTCCTGAAGCTCTTTTGCGACCATTTCGCTGACGGCCAGGCACCACGTGCCGCTGTCGGCGGCGACCATCCGCTCCAGAACGCCCATCTTCCGCCGGCAGAAATTCCACGGCTCGAAGAGGCTCACCGCAAGGTCGCCCAGAATCGAACGCTTTCGCTTCGACGCCAGCACCTGCGCCGGCACCGTCCCGCCGCGAAACTGGCAGATGCTGGCCCCCGGCAGCGGGAACATCGAATGCACGATGTCGAATTTCCGCCCGGCGAGGGTCTTCTGGACGTCTTCGATGAAGTTTTTCAGGCGGCATATCCGCAGCGCTCCCCGCCTGCCCAGCGCGAGCAGTTCGACGCCCTCGCACCGCCAGACGCCCTGGCGGCAGATGACGGTAACCTTCTGCCCGCGGCGAGCAAGCTCGGCGGCGATCTGGGCCGTAGAGGTCTCGCGCCCGCCCCGGAAGGGGTCCATCCGCTCTATCACTATCGCAATCTGCATTGTTTCTTTCAGGCCGGCCCAGCCCGCGGCCGTTTGCGTCCGGCCCGGCGCGTCATGCCGGCAACCCTGGCGTCTATCGCTTTATTCCAGCGGGCAAGTTTATCCTCCCGGCCGCCGGAAAGATAGCCCGCCAGAAAAGCCGGCCAGAATCTTTCCACCCATCGGGCCGGCATAGAATATTTCAATTGGGCAAGGTCCTTGACTTGCCAGCGAAATCGCCGAAGACACGGGCGAAACGCCCTGGCGAGGTCGATCAGGCTCAGCGAGATTCCGCCGTCCGCATCGTGCATAAACACGTGCGAGGAATACAGGTCGCGGTGGACCATGCCGGCAGCATGGAATTTTTTCACGAGTTCCGTCAGCCGGCGCGCCAGTTCTTCGGCCTTGCCGTCGCCGGCGTGCCGGACAAGAAAATCATCGCAGCAGCGTTCAAGGGCGTCGCCCGGCACGGCCGTTACAATTATGAAGCTCCGTCCGCCCCGACATCCGGCGGCCGCCGCCCGCATCGGAGGCACGCCCGCCCGGCCGGCCAGAGTGATATTGTCAAACTCATCGATCGCCTCGGATCGCCATCGCCAATCGGCCAGCAGCCGTCTGAATCTCCGGGACAGCGCCGGCCTTTCGTATCGCTTGAGATACAATGCGTGGATCCGCCCAAGATCGTCCGTGAGCGTAATTCGTGTCCGCCGGCGATGAGCCAGTCCGGGCTTCACAAGGTCCTGGCCGGCGTCATATGCAAAAGCCCCATCAACGTTCGCCAGCCCCGCATTCTGCAAGGCCCGTTTCAGCGGCTCGTCCACCCAATCGCCGAAGATCATGGCGCGGCCCCCCTGCCTGCCGGCCGGCTTGCCAGCAATTCATTGGCCGAATCCAGAACTGTCTGCACCGGAATCTCCGACAGGCATCGCAGATGTTCCGGCCCAAGCGGAAACGGACATCGCTTCCGCTGGCAAGGCGAGCAAGACACGTCGGCGCGGATTATCCGCTCGGCGGCATAATTGATCGTGGTCCAGCCCGGATCGGTGCAGCCGAAGATTGTTACGACGCCGCTGCCCATCGCCGCAGCGACGTGCCGGGCGCCCGTGTCGTTGGTTATCAGCAGGTCGCAGCGGGCAAGCAGGCTCTTCAGCAGCGAAATGCTGTTTTCCCGGTCCGCCAGATTCGCCAGGGGCTTTGTTTTCATGGCCGTCGCGGCCGACCGCGCAATTTCCCGTTCGGCCGGAGCGGCGTTGATTATAATTTGGGCGGCGAGGCCTTGCGCCAGCGAGTCGGCGAGGGCGGCGTATCTGTCGGCCGGCCAGAGCTTGGCCGATCCGAACGATCCGCCCGGATTCAACATGACGGTCGGCCTGGTCTTATCCCAGCCGGCCTGGGAAAGCAGTTGCCCTGCCGCCGACTCGCCCGCCGGCGTCGTCGCCAGTTTCATCGACCTGTCGGCGACCAAAACGCCAAGCAGGCCCATCAGATCGGCGTAATAATCGATTGCCGGATAAACCTTCATCCGGCCATCGGCCTGCCGGGGCGGCGGAATCCTGTCCGTCAGCAGCCAGCCGCGGCAGTCGCGGGCGTAGCCGACCCGCCGGCTCGCCCCGCCCAGCCGGGCGGCCAGCGCGACGCGAAAACTGTTGGGCAGCAGGACGGCCAGATCGAAACCGATCCGCCGCATCGTCCTGGCCGTGGAAATCATGCCGGCCAGTCGCGGTCTCTGGCCCGAATGGTCGATCAGCATCTCATCGGCAAGACCGGCGCCTTCAAGCGCATCCAGAACGGCCGGCCGGCCGAAGAACGTGATTTGCTGTCCGGACAGATGTGCCCGCAGCGCTCGCAGCGCCGGGCTTGCCATCACCGCGTCGCCCACCCAGTTGGGCAGGAAGACCGCCGCGCGCATCGGTCAGAGCCCCTTCGACGCCAGATCGGACCATGAGGCGAACCGCTGCACGTATCCGCTCGCCTCGGCCTGGCCGATCACCACGCACTTGAGCCCCGCCGCCATGAACGTCTTGGCAGCCGCCGTTGAATCGCAGATGCCGACCGCCAGTTTCGGCAGAATTTTCTTGAGCTCCGGTATCTGGCTCTCCATGCGGGTTTCGAACTGGACGCGGGTCGGGATGCTGATTGTCTCGCCGGCGAAATGTTTGTCCTCGAAGACTATGTGGAACCTCTTTCGTTCCCACATCAGGATCGGGCCGTCGGGAAATTTCGACGATTTCATCAACTCGTGGATTTTCGCGTGCTCGTCTATGTCCCGCCTCGTGAAATAGATGATGTCCGCCTTCTCGCCGGCCGTCGCCAGGGCCCGCCTCTGCGACTGGCCCGCCTGCGAACCCGAAAAGTCGATGCAGTCCAGGTCAACCGCCACAACGGGCCTGGCCGGATCGAAAACGTAAACGCTGGCCTGCACGGAGGCCTCGTCGCCAGTCCATGAATCGCAATAATGGGTCGCCAGCGGATATATTCCGGGTTTTGCGGGCACGGGAACGCTCACGGCCGTGTAGCCCGACAAATCGGTATAAGCCCCGCGATCCCTGCCCTCGCCCAGCCGGAATTGCAGGAGCGAATATTTGACGGGCAGATAGTATCTCCAGACCTCGCTGCGTTCGATGCGGGCGACGACGACGGCCTCGCCGCCGGCCGGCGCAACCTGGTCGCCGACAGTTATCCTGACATTCCCGCTGCAGCCGCCTGATATGGCCGTCAGGGCCGCCAAAATTGCGAAAAACCTTTTCATTCGGCAATGATTAGCACAAAACTGCGGCATTTGTCAAATGTTCGCCGATAAAAGGAATAGCGGGCCGCAAAACGCGGCCGGGTTGTTCACACGGAGATAAAATGACTCAGGATGCCAGGAGCGACGAGTTCACCAATCAGGACACATGGCGGATATTCCGCATAATGAGCGAGTTCGTGGACGGCTACGAGACCATGAGCCACGTCGGCCCGGCCGTGAGCATCTTCGGCTCGGCCCGCACGCCCAAAAACCACGCCGACTACGCCAGGGCCCGCAAACTCGCCGGAAAACTCGGCAAGAAAGGCTTTTCCATCATCACCGGCGGCGGACCGGGGATAATGGAGGCCGCCAATCGCGGGGCGTTCGAGGCCGGGGCCAAGAGCGTCGGCCTGAACATCACGCTGCCGCACGAGCAGGCGTCAAACCAGTGGACCAACGTCCGGCTGGAATTCCGGTACTTCTTCGCCCGCCTCGTCATGTTCGTCAAGTACGCATGCTCGTTCGTGTGCTTTCCGGGCGGGTTCGGCACGCTGCACGAGTTCTTCAACTCCATGACGCTCATCCAGACCAGCAAGGCTGAAGTCTTCCCGGTCATCCTGATCGGAAGGAAATACTGGAGCGGGCTGGCCAAATGGATGAAAAAAACGCTGCTTGACGGCAGCCTGAAAATGATCTCGCCGGAGGATATGTACCTGTACAGGATAACCGACGATCTGGACGAGGCCGTCAGGATCATCGTCGACACCATGAAAGTCAGGCGCTCCGGCGACGCGATCAGGCCGGTGGACAGGCTGCGATACATGGTCGAGGGAACCGTCGAGGGCAAACCGCTTCAGCCGTCGCAACCGTTCCGGCAACACAAAACCCGACAGGCATGGGATTGAACTCGACTTTTGCCAATCCTGAACAGGTTATGCCGTTCGACAAGGACGGCGAATAACCGGCAATCTTGAGCGTGCCGGATGTTTGTGTTATAACATTAACCATGAATCCGCAGGAAACTTTCTTCAATGACCTGTACGTGTCAACGAGTGTCTTCAGATGAACCAGCATATCCATCATGGCAGGAAAATCGTCATTATTGCCGGACCTAACGGGGCGGGCAAGACGACCTTCGCCGAACAATTCCTGCCCCACGAGGCCGGATGTCCGGTTTTCATCAATGCCGGGGCAATCTACGATAATTCAGGCAGCGCACCCAGGCTGCTGGCCGCGGGAGATAATCCATGAAAAAATCGATCGGTTCAAACGACCCGGACATCATTGCCTCGCTGCCTGCCCTTCGCCGGGCGGCCAAGGCTGCCCGCCGGCTGGCAATACGCACCGGCACGCCCTTGTACATTCTGCGAGACGGAAAAGTCGTCGACATCAATCCCGTGCGGCGCAAGCAGGCTGTCGGCCGCAACCACGGCAAGAGCCGCTGACCTTTGAATGAAGCGTCCGCGCCGGCGCAACTCCAAATTGCCGGTCCGGCCAATATCTTTCCTTCACAGGCGGCAAGTTGCCGATATAATTGGCGCGTCGCCGAAGGCCCCGCCGATTGTGGGACCGGCGACAACAAGGCACGGATCGCGTCAGTTGAAAACCATTGTTCTTACAAATCCGCCGTCGTCCGGCAAGCGAAGGATCATCCGCAACATAGACTGCGCGATCGAATCCAAGGGCCATTACCTCATCCAGCCTTACGACCTGATGCTGCTGAGCGGCTGCTTTCCGCCCGGCTGCCCCATGAGCCTTGTTGACGCGACGGCCGACAATCTGCCGGCCGGGAGGGCAATCGAACGCATCAGCCGCGCCAGACCCGACATCATCATCCAGGCCCTCTCGGAGGTCCTCTGGTCGAACGATCTGGATTACCTTCGCCTGCTGAGGGCCAGGTTCCCGCAAGCCCTGATTCTGGTTCTGGGCGACGCCCTGATAGAGGAAAACTGCGTTGCGGCGGCCATGCAATGGGCCGACGGAATCATCGCAAGCCCGCTGGACCTGGACGTCGGGGCGATCTTGCAGGCGCAGCCAGGCCGGCTGGGCCAGGCCGGCAGGATCGAAGGCCTCCGCCACGAGCGATTCTACGAGGACGTATCAAAGAAACCCCGCGAGCGGACGATAAACCTTCCCCGGCACAAACTGTTCCAGAAGTCCGGCTACCGCTGGCCTTTCTCGACTCGCCTGCGCTACACGACCGTAATGACCGCCTGGGGCTGCCCCTACCGATGCAGCTACTGCACCGACGCCCGCTTTCCGTTCGTTTACCGGCCGTGGCAGGGCGTGCTGGATGAACTTCAAACCGTAAAAAAAATGGGGATCAGCGAGGTCTATTTCGCCGACAAATCGTTCGGCCTGCCCAGGGACAACATCCTGAACCTGCTGGGCGAGATGGTCCGCCGGCGGATGAACTTCTCGTGGTCCACGTATTTCCACCCGTCGCAATACGAGCCGGAATTCCTGAATCTTATGGCCCGCAGCGGCTGCCACACCATCGTCATCGGCGTGGAGAGCGCGAACATCGAGTCGCTGCGGCGGTTCGGCAGGAACGTTACGGCCGAGCAGATCAGCGGCCTGGTCCGCCACGCGCACGAACTTGGGATGAACGTCTGCGGCGACATCATCCTGGGCCTGCCAGACGAGACCGAGCAGGACGTGCGGGCCAGCATCGCCCTGGCCGTAGCCCTGAAGCTGGATTTCGCGTCGTTCAACATCGCCACGCCGCTGCCCGGCTCGTCGATCCGCCGCCAGGCCGTCGCCGAGGGCAGAATGGCGGAGGATGAGCATCACTTCGACACCCTGGCCGACGGCAATATCATCGGCTCGAACAAACTGTCGGCCCTACAGCTCGTGGCCCTGCGAAAACTGGCGGCCAGGGAATTTTACCTCCGCCCCGGCTACCTGCTGCGGCGGCTGGCGAAACTGCGGACCTTCGAGCAGTTCGTCATCCAGGTCCACGAGGCGTTCGAGGTGCTCACCAAATGCCTCGCACCCGACACGCACGCCGGACGGCTCAAACCGTTGTAACGCATCCCGCTTCCCGGAAAACATTTTTTGTGAAAACTCATGAAAAGTTCATTTTGGTTTCCCGGAAATATGATATACTCGCGGCCTGAGATTTAGAGTCCCTAACAGGATGCCCCGTGGCCGCGACATTCTGTTAGGGACTCTTAACGAAGACCTGCCCGCATCGGGAATTGCCGGCAGGACCTTTCAGGAAACTGACAATCGAATAAACATGAAAGTCGAATTGCATTGCCATACAAGCAGGTACAGTCCTTGCGCCAAGAGCCGGTCCGAGGACATGATGGCGGCCCTGATCGCCGCCGGTTATGAAGCGGTTTACATCACCGAGCATGACGTGGTCTGGCGGGAAGCCGACATCAACAGGCTCCAGGCGGCCTTCCCGAAGATCAAAATCTTCCCCGGCATCGAGAAGACCATCGGGGGCAAGGACTCGTTCCAGCACCTGCTGATCCTCGGCACGGTGGACCAGAATTTCATCCATATGATCGACAGCAGAGAGATTCTCGACAAGGCCCGCAAGCTGGGACACCTGACTGTGCTTGCCCACCCGTTCCGCTGGCGGGTGGGGGCCAATCTTATCTACCGCGAGGGGCTGATGCCCGACGCCATCGAGTGCCGCACGGCCAGCCATGACGCGGAGATGGCGGAAGAATCAACGGCCGCCGCCAAACGGTTCAATCTGCGGATGGTCAACTGCGGAGATTCGCATTCGCCGGAATTCCTCAACCGCGCCTGGATCGAAACTGACAGGCCGATAGTCCAGGCCAACGACATCCGCCAGATAATTCTCGACGGCGCCTACAAGGCCATGGTCGGACAAACGCCGGACGAAAACAAGCCCGCGGTCGATTGAAAAATCATCGGAATAACAACAATGTTCCGTTCCGTGCGGTTTTTCTCGACGTTGCGGTTTGAGGACCCAGCCGCGGAGGTCACTTCTGGCGGTAGACTATCCTGCCCTTTGTCAGATCGTAAGGGCTGATCTGGACCAGCACCTTGTCGCCGGGCGTGATCCGGATGTAGTTGCGGCGCATCTTGCCCGAAATGTGCCCGAGTATCTCGTGCTTGTTGCCGCCGACCTCGATCTCAAGACGGAACATCGCGTTGGGCAGAGCCGCCTTGACGACCGCTTCGGTTTCGATCACGTCTGAATCAGCCATGAAATCCTTTCAGCCATCGGATGCCCGCCCGGTCGGCCAGCCGCCGGACGCTAAATGCGGACATGAAACGGCGGTAATATATATCATCGCCGCATGTCGGAGTCAATCAAGCGGCCGGAGCAATTTGACTTATTTCCGCTAAAAGCGTATAATATGTGCAATAACATGTCTTTCGGACCGTTTGACACGAAAGAGGCGCCGGGTCCGCGCCCGCGCCGTGGAACAGGAGACAAACATGATCAGGCACGCCAGAATATGGGCGATATCCGCCGCATTCGCGGCATGGGCATTTCTTGGGATAGCGGCCCTTCCGGCCGAGACGCCCGCGAAAATCACCGAAAACGCCAAAAAGGAGCTTGAACGTTTAAAGGACAAACGGCTCAAGGAATTCAGGCATGATCTGCTGAACGCGCTTCGGACCCGCTGCGGCAGCAATGCACAGGCGGCCGATGCGGCCGGCGCCGCGGCATGGACGAGCTACACCCACTTGCTGCCCGACCAGCAGGCCGCGATGGAAAAGGAATATCCCGGCCTGAGGGCGGCGGCAAAAAAACTGGCCGACGACCAGGTGCTCACAACCGACGAACTGGCCAATATGTGCAGGCTGCTGGGCATAGCCCCGCGCGCCGGAGCGGCAGACCCGCCCGCTTATACGAAACACGAGGTTACGGTCCGGGACGGCAACAAGACCACCCGCGACAGCGTTACAAACTCGCAGGCCGGCACGGTTACAGCGCACGGAGTTACGGTAAAAGACGGCAATATGACCACCAATGACACGACGGTCAACGCGCCCAAAAGCACCGTAACCGAGCACAGTGTAACGGTAAAAGACGGCAACACGGTTACGCGGGACACAACCGTCGACGCGCCCAAGGGCACGGTTACCGGCCACGAAGTGATTACCCGCCAGGACGACTCCGTAACCCGCGACGCGACGGTTACCGGCCCGGCCGGCACGAAGACGGCGCACGACGAGTGGAACAAGGAAGGCAACACGGTAACGCGAGACGGCCAGACCGTCAGGCCGGACGGCTCGACAGTGGCCCGCGGCGACACATGGACCAAAACAGACAATACCGTCCAGCACAGCGGGACCGTAACCGGGCCTAAAGGCACCTCGACGAGGCAGGACACCGTCGTAAAGGATGGCAACACCGTTACCCAGACCGCCTCGCTGACGAAGGCCGACGGCTCAGTGGTTACCGGCTCGGCAGTTACCGTCAAGGACGGCAACAAGGTTACCCGCGACGCCACCATTACGGGCGCCGCCGGAACATTTACCTTCCACAGCGTCGCGATGTGGACCAAGAACGTCTGGAAGAGCATAAGCTGGATAATCGCCCCCGACGGCCAGAAGTCCACCAGGGAAAGCATCCAGGTCCGCCACGGCGACACGACCGACGGCCACACCGTCGTGCATGTGCCCGGCGCGACGATCGTCCGCGACGACAGGACTGTCCGGGACGGCAACGCCACCGTGCGCGACACCACCATCAGGGGCGACATCGGCAAGGTGAACGCGTGGCGCTCCGCCGCGCATCAGGGGCTCTATTTCGTCAATCAGAGCTGGAACATAGCGATGAGCCTGTTCAAGCCCGCCCCGGCCGAAAAGAAATGAAGAATGTCCCGCCTGATCGTGGGGGTATTTTTGACATTTGCCCGTCGCAGATTTTGAAGAATGACAAATGTCCCCCTGCTTGCGCAGGGGGCTTTATGTGTGGTTCGCCGATGAACACTGCGTAAAATTATTTTCCGCGGCAGGAGGCGACGAAACGCTCGTAATCTTCGGGCGTGTCGATGCCGCAGCCGGAGTAATCCACCACGGCAAGACGGATCGCGTAACCGTGTTCGAGTGCGCGGAGCTGCTCGAGTTTTTCGGCCTGTTCGGCCGGAGTTGAAGGCAGTTTGGCGTACTGCCTCAGAAATTCCACCCGATAGCCGTACACGCCGATATGCAGCAGCCATCCGACGCCGCCCCGGCCGTCGCGGTCGAAGGGTATCGCGGCCCGCGAAAAATACATCGCCCTGCCGGAAAGGTCGGCCACCACCTTTACCTTGGCGGGGTCGGCGGCATATTCAGCAGACAGCGGCGCGGCGAGCGTGGCCATCGGGGCGCCGGAATCTTCCAGCAGGCCGATCAGTTTATCGACGTGCTCCGGCGACATGTTCGGCTCGTCGCCCTGCACGTTAATGACGATGTCGCCGCCGGCCAGTTTCAGTTTTTCAGCCGCCTCGGCCAGCCTGTCGGTGCCGGTCCGGCAGTCGGCGCTCGTCATCACCGCCTCGCCGCCGAACGACTGAACCGCGTCAAAAATCCGCCGGTCGTCGGTGGCCACGACGACGCGGTCGGCCTTTTTGGCCGGCCTGACCGCCTCGTAAACGTGCTGAATCAGGGTCTTGCCCGTCCGGGCCAGCAGCGGCTTGCCCGGCAGGCGGGTCGAGGCGTATCTCGCGGGTATGATTACGACCGTGCTCATTTTGAGCCTGTCTTCCGGCGTCAGGCCCGGCTGAGATACTCGCCCGTGCGTGTATCAACCTTCAGCACGGTCCCGATCTCTATGAAGGCCGGAACCTTCACTTTCGCCCCGCCCTCGCACAGGGCCTCTTTCATGACGTTGGTGGCCGTGGCCGACTTCACCTGCGGCGGCGTGTCGATCACTTTCAGTTCGACCGTGTTGGGCAGTTCGACTGTCAGCGGCTTGCCGTCCACGCTGCCGACAAGCAGAGGCAGATTAGGCGTCAGATACACCTTCATGTCGCCTATCAGCTCCACCGGAATCGTTACCTGTTCATAACTGTCGGCGTCCATGACCACGTGCCCGCTGGAATCCGAATAGAGGTATTCCATCGGCTTGCGCTCCAGGAAGGCCTCCTCGAAGTTCTCATCCGTCCGGAACCGGTCCTCGATGAGTTGCCCCGTCTTGATGTTCTTGAGCTGGATGACCTGATAACTGCGCCAGTTGCCCTTGGCCACCTTCTGGTTCTCCACGCATATCCACAGCCCGTCCTTGAAATTGACGGCCATCCCGCGACGCAGATCTATCGCCTTTATCGCCATATGCAAATCTTCCTCAAAATCCGACAGCGAGCTCCCTGACGCCGGCAACCGGCACTTCCGGTCCGGCGGGGGTGTAGATTCTATCCGAACGCGAGGCGTCCGCAAGTGGAGATTGGCTGTTAAACAAAAGCGGGATGCAAAGGCAGTTTCCCAGTTGTCAAGGATTACGGCGGAATGTAGCTGATTTTCGGGGGCTATTTGCAAACGCCTATCGGGCTAACAAGCCGGGGCTGTCCGATTCGAGATATTTGGGTTACGCGAAAGCTTCCAGCTTCGCGGAAGACATGCTGCCCAAGCAGTAGGACGAGTCGGCGGCATCAGATGGCTGTAAAAACAACCCCATGCTCCAAGATTGGCTGTTAAACAAAAGCGGGCGGTTCCGCCCTCCGGGCCGCCCGTCTTTGTGTTTCGCCTAAAAGCCGAAGCCGCTTAAATTCTGACTTTCGCGAGCACCCTGCGCCGCCGAACGGTTACGACGATCATGGCTATTGCGCCAAGGCCCAGCAGCAGCAGCGTGCTCGGTTCGGGCACGGCGATGTAGTTTAGCACCAGGTTCGTGCCGGAGACCGCAAGCTGGAAGTACGAGCTTGGCCCCAGCGCGTTGGTGAAGCCCGCCGTGCCGTTGTTGGGCGACAGGTACAACTGGAACAGGGACGGGTCGAAGCCGACGATCCCGCCGGTGGTCGTAACCAGCGTCCAGGTGTAGTTGCTGGCGTTGTTGAAGTTTATGGCGTTGCCGCTGACCGTGGCGCTGCTCATCGACCACGCATTGATCTTGAAGGCGCTGGCGGCCGAGACGTCCAGCGTGCCGGTTACGTTGAGCACGTCGTACCCGACGCCGGCTGCGCCCGTGGCGTTGTAAATCTGCCAGTTGTAGTTGCCGGCCCCGCTGAAGACGGTGTTGCCCGCGCCCATCGCACCGACCTGGTAGAACGGAGTGGTAGTGCCCAGAGCGCCCGGATTGAGCGTGCCTCCGGTGTTGATCGTAAGCGCCCCGATCCTGCCGGTGCCTGTTATGACGCCGCCGGAGTTGACGACCGCCGCGTTTCCGAAATTGGTGGCCGCTGCGCCTGCAAGCTGAAGCCGGCCGGTGTTGTTGACCGTTATCAGCCCTTTGCTCGCGCTGCCGAGCGAGTTGGCGTTGTCCATCCGCAGCGTGCCGGCGTTGACGTTCACGGCGCCGCTGTAGGCGTTGTTGGCCACAGACAGCCGGACCGTGCCAGGCCCGGCCAGCGAAAGGGCGTTGCCGCCAGTGAGCTGCCCGGCCGTGCCGAGCGTCAGCGTGGTGCCGGTATTAACCGAAAGATTGCCCGCCCCGCCGGAAAAATCGAGTACCCTGCCGGCGCCAAGCGTCATATTGGCGGTCGTCTGCAACGTCCCCGCGCCCGAGGCCCCGAAGATGACGTCGTTCGCGGCGTTGCCAAGCCTGGTGTCGGTGCTGACCGCGACGGTTCCCTGGTTGATAAGGATGTTGCCGGTAAAGGTATTGCCCGCGTTGCCCAGCGTGAGTATGCCCGCGCCGGTCTTGGTAACCGGGAAGGCCCCGCTGATGACGCCGCTGAGCGTCAGGTTGCCCGTGCCGCCGTAGGTGGTCGCGCCGGTCATGGTGATCGGCCCGCCCAGCGTGCCGGTGCCAACGGCGTTGTTGACGATCGCGCCCAGCCCGCCGACGCCCGTGCCGCTGACGCTGATCGGCTCGGCCCCTACGGTCCTGTTATTGACGTTCAGCGTCGCGCCGCTGGCGATGATCGTTGAGCCGGCCGTGCTGCCCAGGCCGGTGTTGCTGCCAAGCTGCACCGTGCCGGTATTGATGAGCGTCTGGCCGGTGTAGGTATTGGTCGCGTTGAGGTTCAGAACGCCAGTGCCGCTATAAATCAATTGGCCGGTCCCGCTGATGACGCCGCTCATGGTAGTCGTGCCGGCGCCGTTGACCGTCAGGTTGTTGCCGCCGTTTGCCACCGTGCTGCTGATATTCAGCGTCCCGGCGTTGCTGAAGGTCTGTGCGCCGGTGAGCGTCAGGCCCAGGCTCATCGACATCGTGTTGGTCGTATTCTGGTTGTTGATGCCGGTGGTCAGGCGGATCGCGTTGCCGCTGAGCGTCATGTTACTGGTCAGAGTGGTGTTGAACGTGATGGAACGAATGGTTAGATTGAGTATGTTGTTGCTGGCCGTGGTCCGGAGCGGATTGGCCACGCCTGCAAAGACCAAGTCGTCGTTGTTGACGGGCGCAGCGCCACCCACCCAGTTGCCGTTCAGGCTCCAGTTGCCGGTGGCCTGGTCGCCGTCATATGTGATGACCGCGCCCATCGCCGGCCCGGCCGCCAGAGCCACGCCCAAGAGGCAGACAAGTTTTGACATCCCATTTTTCATATACATTTCTCCTCGCCGGCGGATCGTCTGCATAGACCTCAACCGCCGGCCTACGGATACTCGATATGCCATGCACACCTACTCTATACTATTATATCGGCCAAAAGGCAAAAAAGAAGAGCGGGCAAAAACTTAACTCCAGATTTCATAACCATTTCCGTTTTATACGAGTTTTCCGCTTTTCGCCCAAATCGCATCTATCGCCGCCCTCGGGCCATTATCAGCCGGCCATATAATGTTAGTGATTATAAGACAAGAAGATACGGCATTGTCAAGACAATTGCCGGATTTCGCGGGGAAATGCCACATATATAAATAAGCCCATCCAGGTGCTTTCTGCCGCCTTGCTAAAAAGTATTTTTTTTCGGATAATGCGACTCATGGGCAGTGAAAATCTGATAGTAAGCGTGTCCGGCGTTCGCGGGGTGATCGGGGCCGATGACGGCCTGTCGCCGCGGACGGGATGCAGGTTCGGCCAAGCCTTCGGCACGATGCTGGGGTCGGGCAAAAAAGTAGTTACGGCTCGCGATACGCGCCCCAGCGGGCAGATGATCCGCTCGTCGGTGGCATCGGGCCTGATGGCTGCGGGCGTGGACGTCGTTGACCTGGGAATAGTAACCACGCCGGGCGCGGCCTTCATGGCGCGGCTGCTCAAGGCCGACGGCGGGGTCGTCATCACGGCCTCGCACAACCCGCAGCAATACAACGGCATCAAGTTTTTGCAATCCAGCGGCGCGGGCTTGCCAGCCGGCCAGGCGACGGAACTGAAGGAACTCTGGGAGTCGGGCAAATATTTTCAGGCCAATCCGACCGCCGTCGGGCGCGAATCGGCCGAGAGCCGCACGCACGGCAATCACATCGACGCGGTCTGCAAGACCATCGACCTGCTGGGGATCAGTTCCCGGCGGTTCAAGGTCGTGCTGGACAGCATCAACGGGGCCGGCTGCGTCGTTACGCCGATGCTGCTGGGACAGCTCGGCTGCGAGGTTGCGCACATCAACGGCGAGCCGACCGGCCTGTTCGCGCACGAACCCGAGCCGGCGGAAAAGAACCTCACGCAGCTCTGCCAGACCGTTTTGAAGCATAAGGCGCACGTCGGCTTCGCCCAGGATCCCGACGCCGACCGGCTTGCCGTCGTGGACGAAAAGGGAAGATACATCGGCGAGGAATGCACGCTTGCGCTCTGCGCCGCGTGGGTGCTCAGCAGACGCAAGGGCAAGCTGGCGACCAACCTTTCCACGTCGCGGATGATTGACGACATCGCGGCGGCGGCAGGCTGTCAGGTGCTGCGGGCGCCGACCGGCGAGGCGAACGTCGTCGAACTGATGACGCGGGAGGGGTGCATCTTCGGCGGCGAGGGCAACGGCGGGGTGATCGAGCCGCGGGTCGTGCCGGTCCGCAACAGCCTGGTCGGCATCGCATACATCCTCCAGCACATGGCCCAGACCGGCAAAAAACTCAGCGAACTGGCAGACGCCCTGCCGAAATATCATCTGGTCAAGGGCAAGCTCCCCTGCCCGCAGGATTCCGCCGGCAAGGTCATTCGGGCGATCCGCGACAGCTACGCCGGCCGATCCGACGCCAAAATCGACGAGCGGGACGGCCTGCGAATCGACCTGAGCGACTGCTGGTTCAACGTCCGGGCCTCAAACACCGAACCCATCATCCGAATCTTCGCCGAGGCAAAAGAACCCGCGCGGGCCGACGAAATCGTCAAATCGTTGACGGACATGGCAGAAAAAAACATCGGGTAAGGATGCGAGCAACACAACTTTTGCCGATCACCGCTATTTTCAGTTAATCGGCCTTTCAAATTTGCTTCACCTCCCCAAAACGTGGGTAGGCATAGTGCGGGTGTTGCGCCTGGCAATTCCATCCGGTTGCCTGTCCGGTTAGCCCGACGGCGAGGCCGTCCGAACAAATCCCTGGAATGTCATCTTTCCTGACTCCCGAATTTCCATTCGCGCCGCGACCGATAAAAACATATTTCCAGCACCGTCAGGTGCGAAATATTTGTAGCCCAGGGTGCAGCGAAGCCCGCCGAAGCGTCAGCGAAGGCGGTCGAAGCGGAACCCTGGGAAAAGGCGCAATTTAAAAAGTTTCCAACGTTCGCTCGCGCCACGGCAGACGTGCCGGAATGCCGGACCGCCCCGGCCAATATTTTTAGGCAAGTCCTTCCGACTGTATCGGGGAAAATACAGATATCTCCCCCTACAGTCTGCCGCGGAAGGGAACAGATAAAAATAAACGCGGCAGAATATTTTCATCGGCGGCACGCGCGGCCAGGTTCATCCTCTCCTGGCCCTGTCCGAAGCAGATAAATGACTCGCCCAAAATCCCCGGTCGGGGCATTATGATATCCCGCCAATTCCGCCTGCGGCGGGATCGAAAAAAAATTGATGAATGACGACCTGTTCCCAGGGTTTCGCTCCATCCGCTGCCGCGGATTCCGCTTCACCCTGGGCTGCAAATATTCCGCACCTATGGTGCTGAAAAGTTTTGTCTCGGAAAATAGCTTGCACTCCAACGCGATCTTCCACAACTGATCCAATATCGCCTGTTCCTGCTGATGCCTGAACGCACTGTTAACAATGCCGTTATGCGGCAAAACGACCATCGCATTCACCACGTTTTTGGGATGAGAACCTCTTTGCTTACATCCCCGCCTTTGATTTGATTTTGCCGGAGTCGAGGTTGAGGATGTATTTGACGAGGTTCTGGAAACCCTCGTGGAAGCCGTAGCCGCCCTCGGTCATTTCCCGCGCGGCCTTCTGCCTGTCCCAGCCCTGGACGACGACGCGGTAGGCGGCACACATCGTGCCCGTGCGGTCCGAGCCGTGCTCGCAGTGGACGAAGAAAGGCCCTTTGGCGCGGTCGGAGACGGCCTTGAGGAACTCGACGACCTCGTCGTCGCTGACGGTCGCGGCATTGGAGGAAATTTCCACGTAAGAAAGGCCCAGGCCGGCCAGGAGCTTTTCGTCCGAGTGCAACTGTCTGAGATTGATTATGGTTTTGACGCCGAGTTTTTTGATCTCGCCAAAGCCCGCCTTTTCCGGCTGGGCGCCGCGATAGAGGTCGCCGCTGACCTTGAAGAAGTTGCTCAATCCCGGCGCAGCGGGCATGGAAGCGGCCCAGTCGGCCGGGCGGGACGCGGCCGAAGGAGCGGTCTGAGCCGTCAGAAGCCGGCCGATCTGGAGGCCGGTCAGCTTGAAATACACGACCGTCGCGCCGACCGACACGACCAGCAGGACGGCGATAATCTTCAGCCATTTTTTCGCGGCAGTTGTCATTTTTGACAATTGACTCCGCCTTCGACGAGCCATTCATAAAGCCCCCTGCGCCAGCAGGGGGACATGCGTTATTTTTAACCACTAAAAAACCCAAAAGGCGTCCCCGCGTTTACACGCGGGGCTTTAGAAACAATCCGGCGGCGAACCATTCATAAGGCCCCCGCTGTCAAGCGGGGGATCGGACACCGACGCTACTGTTGTATCTCGAACTCGTGCGTCATGACCGGCGTCTGGCCGGAGTAGAACTTGAAGACGTATTTTCCAGGCCCCCCGCCGTCCTGGGCGAGCTTGGACGGGTTGAATTCATATCCCATGCAGCCGGCTTTTTTGGCCGACCACACGATGTTCATGGTCAGCAGATCGTTTCGCTCGTCCTTGCGGACGGCGGTTATCCTGAACCGGTTGCGGTCGCAGCTCTCCGGAAGGGTTACGACGATGAAATTCTTCTTGTCGGCGGCCTTGAGCCTGTTCGTGTATTTGAATTCGCCGTCGTAAAAATCAACGGCGGTGCGGAATGACTTGTTCATGTCCAGTTCGATTACCTGGCTGGTAACGGCGAAGGTCTTGACCAGCGCGCCGATGGTGAGATTCTTGGCGTTGGCCAGCAGCGCGGCGCAGTCGTACTGGGGCGGCGAGCCTTCGGCCGTATTGGTGTATCCGACGACGCCGGGCGTCGAGTAGATCGTCTGGCCATCCACGATCCTGATAAGGCTGGCGGTTACCTCGAAGACGACCTCGTTGCGCGTAACAACGTATTCTCTCTCACTGTACCCTGCGATCTCCATCTGCTTTGTGTAAGGATTGTATTGATAGTTCGGATAGGTTTCCCTCTTGGGCGTGTTCGTGGTTCTGGTGGAGCAGTTGACGACATTGCCGACGAGAATGGCCTGGACGTCGGTCATGCCCTTGAGCTTGGCGACCATCTTTGATGCATTGCCCGAATATGCCTCGATCATGTCGCGTTCGTCGACGACGGTCTTGAGATAGCCGCGGTTATAGACCTTGTATGTGCCGTTGCGGTCCAGGCCGGCGGCAAGGGCGTCGGAGACGGCATCATCAAGGCCCGGCACTCGGGTGCTGTTCCTGAATTTGGTAACAGCGATGACCTTGATCGAGCCGTCCCAGAACTCCGGGTACTGGGTGATCGGAATCTTGGCCATTTTTTCGCATCCGCCGGCCGCCAGAACCGCCCCGGCCAGCAGCACGCCGGAAATAACCCGTAAATTCATTTCGTTCTCCTGTCGCGTTTATGGTTGTCCTGAACGATGGAAGTATACGCGAACCGCGGCGGCTGCCAAGAAAAATCATCTTCCTGAAACGCGCCTATTGCCGCAGCGGGCTGCTATAATGCAGGAACATACCCGCCAACAAGAATGGTGTTTTGCTTGCCTTAACAGGGGCAACAAGCTAGTGCTCTGTCAGCCGTAAATTGATGGATATAATCTTTTCAGTTTAATCCGTGCATCTTCTGTGGTGAACTGCCAGTCGACCTTGTTCTCAGCCTTGTCGCGTGCAGCTTCCC
>JACRIL010000165.1 GCA_016235825.1 Planctomycetota bacterium | reverse complement strand
GGCCACGAGGCCCATTGCCACCACGATCTTGACGTGGATTGCGTCCGTCATCCCGGTCATTGGTTCGGTCGTCGCCTGGCTGGTGAAGCACGAACAGGTCCAGCAGGCACAGGCGCAGACGCAGGAGATCATCAACGGCGGTGAGATTTTTAAGGAGAAGCTGGCCGATGAACCGATTCCCGCGACCGCTCCTGCCGACATGATTTCAAAAGCTCGGGTACTGGATTTGTTCACAGCGGCACAGAAAGAGGCGCAGGCCCCGTCCACGCAGGCAGCCGTCAAGGCGGCTATTGCCTGAAAATGCCTGATAGGCGCAAAAAATCGGCCCGTGGAGGGAGACGGGCCGAACACATGTCCCGCCCGGAAAAGGAGAGTTAACCGTGCGAGGACTTTTCAAGATTACTTCTTGGCTTCGTCCGAGTCAAGGGGCGCGGGTGTGGCTGGAAGGCATGGGTAAAAGATGGCGACGGGAACAGGCGCAATCAGGGCTGGAAAGGCGTTCGTCGAGCTTTTTGCCGACGACAGCAAGCTCGTCGCCGCGCTGCGCCGGGCGTCGGCGAAGCTGAAGGCCTGGGGGACGGCAGTCCGCGAGGTCGGCACGAAGCTGGCAAAACTCGGCGCGATGGTCGTCGCCCCGCTGGCGCTTTCGGCAAAGTCGTTCGCTGCCGTCGGCGACCAGATGATCTTTATCAGCGAGCGGACCGGGATATCCGTGGAAGCCCTGTCGCAGCTATCCTTCGCGGCCGGCCAGTGCGGCGTGGAGATGGACGCCCTGGAGATCGGCGTCCGAAAGATGCAGAAAACCATCTTCCAGGCCGCGACAGGTTCGTCATCCGCACAGGAATCGCTCGCGTTGCTGGGTCTGACCGTCAAAGACCTGGACAAGCTTTCGCCCGATGAGCAGTTCAAAAAGATCGCGGACCGCATATCTAAAATCTCCGACCCGACCATCCGGGCCGCGATGGCTATGGAAATCTTCGGCAAGAGCGGCACGTCGCTGCTGCCCATGATGGCGGCCGGCGCTGATGGAATAAACGCCCTGTGCAAACAAGCCGCTGCATTGGGCCTGACAATATCCACGGAGGATGCCCAGGCCGCCCACTCCTTCAGCCGCGCCCTTGACATCTTGTGGAAAGTGCTCAAACAGGGTGTGTTCGTCGTCGGCTCGGCACTGGCGCCCTCCCTGAAAGATTTGGCAAAGTGGATCACGGGCGTGGTGGTCAGCGCCACACAGTGGCTGCGGCAGAACAAGGAACTTGTTCTCACCATTTTTAAGGTTGCTGTCGCTGTGGCGGCAGGAGGCATTGCGTTAATCGCACTGGGCTACGCCATATCCGGCCTAGGCGCTATCTTCGGGGCGCTGGCGACGATCCTGACGGGCGTGGGGAGCGTGCTGGGCATGTTGGGCGCTATTCTGGCCTGGATGCTCACGCCCATCGGCATGGTGATTACCGCCATGGCCGCACTGGGCGGATACCTTTTATATACATCGGGGGCCGGCGGCAAGGCGCTCGGCTGGCTGGGCGAACGTTTTGGCGAATTAAAGGATGATGCCCTTGCCGCATATCAGGGGATCGCCGACGCCCTGGCGGCAGGCGACATCGGTCTTGCCGCCAAAATCCTGTGGCTGACGCTCAAAATGGAATGGCAAAAGGGCGTCAACTGGATCAGCGGCATCTGGAACGACGCTCTCCTGTGGCTTGAGAAGCGAGCGACAGAGGCCTTTTACGGACTCGTTATGGGTCTGGAAGTCATCTGGCACGGGCTTGAAGTCGCATGGATCGAGACCACTGCCTTCCTGTCCAACGTCTGGACGGGATTCTGCACCGCGATCCAGATCGGATGGAACTGGTGCGCCAAGTCGCTGGAAGAAACATGGAACTGGCTCAAAGGTGTTTTTGACAAGAATTTTGACGCCTCCGCCGCCAACGCCGTCATCGAAAAGCAGTACCAGGCCGGCAAGGACAAGATCTGGAGCGAGGCGCAGAAGCAGATCGCGGACCGCGAGGAACAGCGGAAAAACGAACGCGACAAGGAGTCTCAAACTCATGAAGGGGCGATGAATCAGCTTTTGAAGGAGGCAGAGAAGAAGAAAAGCCAGCTCGACAAGGAATTTGCGGGCAAACAAACCCAGAATCAGAAGGAACTGGACCAGGCCAAAAAAGAATGGCAGGACGCAATCAAGGAGGCCGGTGACAAACGTAAGGCCAAAGAGGCTGGCGGGCCGGGCAAGCTCGAAGGCCCCGAAGATGTTATTGACAAGGCTCGAAAGCAGCTCGGGGGCCTTGGCGACCTGATGGAACTTTCTACCAAAAAAACCATCGGCGTGCGGGGAACTTTTAACGCGATGGAGGCCAGGGGTATGGGCGCGGGCGGTGTAACGGATCGCATCGCAAATGCCACCGAGCGGACCGCCATTAACACCAAGAAACTCCTGGACAAGGCCGGGGACGGCCTGACGTTCGAGTGAGTTTTTCGGGGATTTTTCAGGGATAAAAGATGACGATCACGATAGAGGAAAAAAACAAGAGTCGCGGCGGTCAGACCGGCGACAATGCCAGCAAAAAACTCGAATACATCGTGCGTGGAAGCAGCGAAGACGAGGCTGTCGAAGCCTTTGCGCTGGAGAACATTCCGGCCACCTACAGGGGGTTGGTGTTCCAGAACATAGACGTTGACCCTGAATGGGTGGACGAGGATAACGACGACGGGATCTGGAACATAACGGCCAATTACGGCGTAAAACCGCCGGCGGAAGTCGGCGAAAGCACTTTCAGCTTCGACACTACTGGCGGCACGCAACATATAACTCAATCCCTCCAGACTATCGCCAGGTACGCCCCGCTAGGCAAAACTGCCCCGGATTTCAAGGGCGCGATCGGCGTTACGCATGACGGCGTCGAGGGCGTGGATATCCCGCTGCCTGTATTTAACTTTTCGATCCGAAGGCGCATACCCATTGCGCAATGGTCTGCTGCTTATGCCGGCGTGCTCTATTCGCTGACGAGGACTGTAAACGATGCGCCATTCTCCGTAACCATCCATGGCGACACATATACCTTTGACGCCGGAGAATGCCTGTTCCTGGGCGCAAGCGGGGACGAGTCCAGCGCGACGGATTTCGTGGAGGTTACTTATAAATTCGCCGCCAGTCCGAACAAGACCGGCATAACGATAGGCGATATCACAGGGATCACAAAAAAGGGATGGCATTACCTGTGGGTCAGATATGACGACAGTGAAGATACTAATGCGAAGGCTATTGTCAAAAAACCCGTGGCCGCATACGTCGAAAAGGTGCTCGAAGAGGGCAATCTCGGCCAACTGGGGAGCATCTAAACATGGCCGATCCGCTTGCCAAAGTCACGTCAGGTCAATCCCTGAAAATCCCGGCGGCGGCATATAACGCATTCGTGGACGCCGCGGTGGCGGTTCGCAATAGCGCCAACGATCAGGGGCAGGCCTCGCGTCAGGCAGCCCGGCAGAGCGGCGTGATCCTGGTCCGCAACGACAGCGGCTCCGACCGCAGCAGGTTCGACATTCTCGGCATATCAGGGCCATTGTTTACACCGACCGACGATGTGGACTCTTTCAAAAATAATCAGCCGGCCTTGGCAGGTACCACGCCCAATTCTGACAACCACAAGGGAAAGTTTGTCATATTGCTGGAGCCAGTCGAATCAGGAAAAATCGGTCGGGCGATCATCGATGGTTTGGCCATAGCAAAGATCAATGTGACTGATGCGACGCACCTGTTCGCCGAAGTTAATAATGGCGATTGTTCCATGCTCAAAAGCATCCAGAGCGGCACTGCCAGGATAGTCTGGAAGGAATCAGGTACGGGTCAAAAATGGGCCCTCGTCCGATTGGGCGATCCACCGGCAGAGATGATACCGGATGACAACGACTTTCAGGTAAAGGTCTGGATTGATAAAAAACCGCAGTTCCAGAAGCCGCAAGAGTGCGAGGACACAAACGTCGCAAAGACGGACGCCGCTAATAGTTTTTCACAGCCGCAGACTGTAACAAATTCGGCAACCTCGCAGAACGTGGTGCTGGGCGGGTCTGGCGCTGCCAGCCGGTCTAACACCGCAAACGCTGGCCAATCTCATTCAATATTTAATACTGGCGGCAACCAGGTCGCCGGAATAAACGGCAGCGGCCAATATGTCTTTACCGGCACGGGCAGCGGCCAATCGGCCCTTGGTTTTGCCGGGGGCAATGCGGAATCCAATCGCGCCGCTACGCGGACAGACCTCGAACTCGGCTCCGCCGCGATGCTCGGCGTGGCGACGACCATCGGCAATCCGGGCGATGATAATCATCTTGCGACTGAAAAGGCCGTTCGGACGGCGCTGGCTGGGGCCGGTGGGTCGATCACGGTAAAGGAGGCCGACGGTTCGCCCTCCGTCAGCCCGGCGACCGTTCTTCAACTCGATCAGGACGCGGGTTTGTCCGTGGAAGACCAGGGCTCGCAGACCGCCCTCGTCTCGCTCGGCAAGCGCAGGCCGATCCAGATGAGCACGCCGAACTGGCCATATTACTATCAACACCAAAACCTGGCTTCCTGGACCATCGGCGGCGGCAATAACGGCATAAAACTCAAGACGAATCTTGCCGCCTCAGGCCTGCATAAAGTCTGCATTCATGTTCACGGCTATGCCAATTACGGGGCGGATACTGTGGAACTGATTTGTCTGCCCTGCTGGTCGAACGGATCGTCTTTCGACAGCGCGGTCGTGACGAGCAAGGGCAGCTACCAGCCGAATGTCCTTTTCGCCTTTGAGAACGGCAAGCTGGTCGTCTGGTTTGAGATCCCGACCGGCGGCTACGGCTGGTTTGTAGACGCCGACGGCATTCCGACGCCGGCAGAGGCACAAGGATGGGATTTTGCAGACGAGGCGGTTACGGGCACGCCGATGATCGGGGCATATACCAATGAATTGTTGGTCGTCAAACGCATGCTTCCATCGGTCGTCGGAGATTATGTTGAGATCGGCAGCTTCAATAATATTGCCTGGGATCACAGCCTGCAGATCAACATCACGACTTTTCAGGGATACGGTGCCACTAAACTTTATTTTCTCCAGTCATGTTGGAATATCGATGGAAGCAACTGGAAGCGGGTCCAGCCCGCGATGGAATGCGTGAGCAGCCAAGTTGGTTTTGACCTTGAGTGCAAGCAGGACGGAAGCAGTTCCGGCCAGCCTCTTTACCTTCGGGTCGTCCGGACGGTTGGAACTGACGTGACTCGCGTTATCGTTCGCATATACAACGCCGGAAATCAGGAGGCGATTGTCTGGACGAGCGGGACAGGCACAGGACAGGCCAGCGGCGATTACGTCCAGTACTGGAAATTGCCCTACGGCACATAAAAACGAGAAAACTCCATGAGCGGCATATTAAAATCCCGCAACGGATTTTTGATCAAGACGGCGGGGCAAATCCTCGCCAGGTGCCCCAATCCCTGCAGCGATTGGAAATACCCGCCAGTCAATAATCCGGTTGCGGTCGTGAGCGTTTCTCCGATTGATCCCGACTGGGCGTTTTGGTGTAATAAAATCTTCGTCGGCCCTTCGAGGGGTTTCTACTATGGCGACGGCAGTTATTGCAAATCTTGCTTTTGGGCGTGGGATGTGGGTCAGATAAGTTATTACTTCAACATGCTCTTTATTCAATATTTTGAGGGAGATAGCAACCAAGGTCCATGCTGGATGGCGATGATGACTTACCAGAACGGTCCACAATGGTCCGGCTTTGGGCAATGGCGAGACCCGCCTAAATCAAATTACGAGCTTGGTTGTGCCAAATATCAAGGCGAACTTTGCGGTCGCAATCGACTGGGCATGCTTACATTGCCCCCTGGAGCGATGCAAATAAGCGGCGGAAAACTCTCAGGATCATTCACCCTCCCCAATATTGACAACTACTGCTGCGCCCGAAGCGGCTCTGTGGCGACAATAACGATAAGCCAGGCATGACTTTTTCCCAGACAATCCATTGCACCAGCCGTCTACACTGCCGGACCTGCCGGGATCGCGAGGGCGGGCAAGAATGGCGACAGGCAATTCTTAGCGTGTTTCCGCTGCCTGATCCTATGGCGGCGGATAAATATTTCGAATGTCCCGCTGGCCTGCCCTGGTTGACGCCTGAGACTGCCGAGCAGTTTGCGGATGCGATCAAACTGATTCCCGTCGCCAAGGCCCAGCTGTCTCTTGCCCAGCGGCGGATCGAAACGCATTGTAAAAATTGTGAACATTTTCGGGATCGGCGCTGCCTGCTATACCGCGAGGGCCACTGCTCGTCATGTGAATTCGCCGCTTATCTCAATCGTCCGGCCGCCATCTGCCCGGCCAGCCAGGTTGCTTTCGCATAGTGTCCGGCTGAGGCATAACGCCAAGACTCGTCGTGAAGTTTATATTCATAGACAACGTTGTTTAAGATGGCGATAATCGTCTTCGGATTCATCCATGAAAATGAAAGGGAAAACATCCATGAAGATAAAAATGAAAAAAGATGATACTTCCAAAATTTTGCAGGAAGAATGGGAAAGTTTTCAGAAGACTCTCAATGAGAAGATTGTGGAAATAATCTCGCCGTGCCTGTGTGCCGGCTGCCTCGCCAATGTCCGGCGAAAACTTGGGGTTGTCAATGAAATGCGAGATCAGGTCCACGATCAAATTGCATCGCGACTCAAAGCTGATAAATAATCATCACTTATTGGCATCACGACCGCTTGGTCTGCCCGGTCAACAGAGGCCTGGCAAAATCCTCCACGCGGCAGTGCAGGGCCTTGGCAATACGATCAACTGAGCATCTCCGTGTCGTTGTACACACTCCTATTTCCAGCCGGCGATATAGACTGGTCGACAAACCAGATCGCTTCGCCCCCTGTTTCTGGATCAGTCCGAAGTTTTTGCGGAAAAGGCGAAGTTTTTTCTTCGATATAATCATCCTGTTACTCTGCTTGAAATTTGGAATCCCCAGTTTTAGGCGGCGCAAGATGATCCGTTTATATGGAATTCGCAGTTTGGCAGCCAGAACCTTATCGGGCATGGTGCCCAGTAATTTCTCGGGAATATACTGGCCGAGACTCGATTGATATGTCGGAATTCCCAGTTCCATCCTTCTTTTACGAACCATGTGAGCCGTAAATTTCCACTTTTTCGCAAGGATATAATCCGGCATCTTGCCTAGCAACGAATCATCAGGGATGGTGTGCTTTAGAGGAGCCCGCTTCAAGAGGATATATTCTGGCCGGCATTTCAAGGTCGTTGCCAATCGTTCAACGGCCTGAGGCGAGATGTTTTTCCGCAACCCGTATTCTAAGGTGCCATAAGTAACTACCCCTGACGACCGAATAACATCTCGCTGCCTCAGTTTTAACGCCAGCCGTCTGGCACGAAGTTTAGCCGGAGAGATTAACAATATGTTCTTTGTGGGGACGGGTGATTTGCGGAAGGGGGCGATGCCAAGCATATAGCGTCTTCTCGCAACGCTGCCTCTTGAGCAGCCAAACTTTATCCCGAGTTTGACGTCGGACACTGTTCCCAACATACTGTCTTCATACGATGTCCATTGACGGCAATCGCTTCGGGCCGGGAGCCCCATCCTGCGCCGCCGCAGGGCGCGGCGAGTGCAATAAACTGGATCGGACAACAGGGGTATGTTTTTTTTAACCGTCTCCCTGCTCCATGCACTCCTCAATCTGTAAGTGCCTTCTGTGGCGTTAACCCCCAATGTACGACGCCACGTATCTACCTGTGAACGACTAACGCCCCACCAATAGCGAATAGCTAAAATCGATTCCCGTCGAACCGCTTTCACCAGATCACCGCATAAAATGAGTGAACGGCCATGTTTTGGCCAAGAGATGTGCCCATCGCTGAAGCGGCTGACAATCACCGTCCCGCGGATTTCATCGAAAAGCCGCCGACCTCGCCTGGTCTTCGGAGGCAGATAAGGCCCGAAATACAGTTTGTAACGATCCTCGTCCTTCATAACTTTCGGGGAATTATACATGACACGGGGCGAATTTGAAAACAGTCTGCCGAATTCCATCTGTCAAGATCGACCGTCAATCGGCAGGAAGGTTTCAAAATTATCAGCGCTGTGTTATAACATCGCCATGCACACCGTCAGCAAAAAAGAGATGATTGACCTGATCGCCGAAAAGCTCGGCTGTAAAGCCGTAGCCGTCCGCGACGTTCTTCAAAAATTCCTGGACGAGATCATCGAGGAACTGGGCCGCGGCAATCGGCTGGAGTTCCGGGATTTCGGTGTGTTTGAGATCAGACCGAAGCGTGCCAGGCAGGCACGAAATCCCAGGAATGGAACCCAAGTCATGATCCCGGCAAGAAGGTCCGTCAGGTTCAAGATCGGACGATTGATGAAAATGAAGATGCACGAACCAGCCGGCCCGGAAATCGCCCGCTGAGATTAGACTATCGAAAAATGCCCAAAGAACTTTCCTCCGAAATCTCGATCCAGCGGATCAATCTGACGTGCAAAACGTCGGACCTCAACGCCGTCGCCTCTGCGATGAGACATGCCGGTGCCGAGATCGTCGGCAACTTCCGATCCAAGTTCGACCGTAAGGCAGACCAGACGACCGTTGAAGCCGATGTTTTTCTGGAGGCGTCGGCGGGCGAAGATTTTCAGATGTGGGTGAGTGCGAGAATTTCCGCCATATATCGAGGCGATCAGGTTCGGTGCGGCCCGCCTGTGAGAGAGAAGATTTCCGCGAGGTTGGTGGAGATTTTCCGAAAACACTGCGAACAAATGGCAATAGAGGCCGCGATTAAAAACACCCGGCGGAAAGGGTCTGAGGGCTGACCGGGCAGAGGAATTCGGCCGGCTTGCCGCGGGTCTGTCTGCCCGCCTTCTTGGCGCACATACATATAATGTATAGGGGGCGAAGTGTTCGCTTCTCATAAATATCTGCAACTCCATATTTGGCGGGATGTTGAGCCTGAATGCCGCATCACGCGACCGGCTCGCTTAAAGTTATAGGTTGCCCAGCAATCAGACTCTCGGCTGGCAGGAAAAAATCTCTGTTGGCCCCTTGCCCTCCTCAATTGGCGGCACTATAATGTAGTTTAAGCACCTTAACCCGGCCTTTATGGAGAAAGGCTGGCGTTTGCCGTATGAATGGAGGCCGTTCCTTATCGTGGAGTTCGCATCTGTTTTGAGAAAACGAGATTTCCGGGAACGATATGTTTAAAGAAAAGAGCAACGCAGGCCATTCGAGGATTTTCAAGCAGGCGATAACCGCTGCGCTGATTTTGGCGGCGATGGGCGGGGTCGTATTCTCGCAATCAGTCAAGCCGGGAAAAGATGCCGGCAAGCCGGCGGAATCAGCCAAGTCAGCGGCGGTAAGACCTGAAGACCAGATAGCAGCAGCGTGGGCAAAGTTCTATCAGGGCAGCCTGCCGGAAGCTGAGAAGCTACTCGAACCGTTGATAAAATCTCCCACGGAAGCGATCCGGGTGGAGGCAACATATTTATTAGGCCGCTGCAAGCTTGCCGCCGGATTGGTCAGTGAAGATGCGGTAGATGACGCAAAGGCCTTGGCGGAGGCCAAGAGACTTTGGAATTCTATCGCTTCCTCAACCTTAAACGTCAATCAGCGCCGCCAGAAGATAGCGCAGGCCCTCGAACTTTCCATTAAGGAATCGGGCCTTGCCCAGGCCCATCAGATTCTCGAAGACTTGCTCAAGGACGGCTATGGATCGACCAGTACTCCAGAGGCAGCCATCGAGCTTGCCCGCTGTTGCATTGCCCAATCAGATGAAGCCGGAGCAATCAAGGCCTTAGACTTCGCCATTTCATTCGCCACGAAGCTAGTGCTCTGTCAGCCGTAAATTGATGATTAATAATGGGCCTCTTTGCCGATGGGATAAGTATAACCCAGGCAAGGAGACCCGCCATGAAGAAAAAGTATATCGTGACGTTGACGCAAGAGGAACGACAAATGTTAATG
>JACRIL010000160.1 GCA_016235825.1 Planctomycetota bacterium | reverse complement strand
CACGCACAGTTGGCTGTTCTTCTGCCGCAGGCTGCGGGTGCGTTATGAAAAACGGGACGATATTCATCAAGCATTCCTCATCATCGGCTGCATTCTGATCTGCTGGTGCAAGATTCAGAGGTTTTGTTAGAGTGCCTTAAACCATTTGACAGCTTCTGTGTAATCTTGATGGACGCCCTCGCCATTAGCATAACATTCACCCAGAGTGCTCTGCCCATTGGCAGATCCTTGCTCCGCCGACTTACGAATCCATTTAACCGCTTCTTCAGGGTCTTTGTTGATGCCTTCGCCTTTAGCGAAGCTAATCCCAAGATTGTATTGCGCTTCAGAAATGCCTTGTTCAGCCGACTTTCGGCACCACTTGACCGCCTCTGCTAAGTCTTTCGATACTCCATTACCTTTGTAGTAACACACACTGAGTTGAAATTGAGCTTTTACATCTCCCTGTTGTGCTTTTTTAAGGAGATCATTGAAGATGGCGGTTGGGTCTTTTTGCGTGGTCGGGCTGGAGGCAGGCGAGGTTGTCGCGGTCTGCGATGGCGCGGTCGTGGCGGTTTGTGCGGCGGCGAGGACCGGCAGGAGCAGAACGGCGAAGGCGATTGTTTTCATGTTGTAAACTCCAATCCTGTCTGATTAAGGTCATATTATACTGCTTTTTCAACGGGCTGTTAATAGTCCCGCAATCCCGAAAGCAAGGCCAAATCGCCCGATTCTCGCACGTCGTCAATTGCGCGGCGGCCGGCGGACGACGCGGGTGGTCAGCCAATCCAGAAGGACAAGCAGTATCGCGGCGGCCAGCAGGAAAGGCAGCAGACTGACGTAGCGTTTGGCGACCCAGCCGGCGGAGAGGTCCTCGATCTGCCGGCGGCGGATGATTTTTCCGCCGGTCAGTCCGGCAAGCTTCCGAAGGTTGTCCCAGTCGGCCCCGAGGGCGGAATATTCCGGCGGCGCGGCTCGATCGGCGGTTCCCCGCCAGATTGATTGGCCGTCGGCCTGTCTGATTTCAAGCCCGGCTGACGATGCGTCGCAAGGCAGGTCGGCTGAATATATTCCCGGCGCGATCTGGCGGAGCGGAGCCTGTGCGAGTTTGGAATCGGAATCGCTACCCAGTCCCTGCGCGACGGCGGTCAGGTCCAGCAGGTTCATCGGTCCGGCCGGGTCGCGGGCATCCAGGCGCAGCGATATCCGGTCGTTCTCGAATCGGGCCGTTACGTTGAATCGCCCGTCCTGGGCCGGGCGCATCACCCATCGCGTCGCGGCAGAAATAATGTCCAGCAGTTTGCCCGAATCGGCTGCGCCGGGACTCGCCTGCCTGCTCAGCGGGACTGCGACGGACACGCACCGGCCTGCAGCGGAAAGCCTGCGGCCGATTACCGGGTCGCCGGCCGCGGGGTTGTCGCTCGCCGGCACGAATGCCTGCACCTGCGCCTCCTTCGAGGCCGTGCAAAGAATATATGAATCCAGCGGCGGGATAACCAGATCAGTCCGGCCAAACAATTCGCCGATTGCCCGGGCATGGAAATTTTTTCCGTCATCGGCGCGTTTGACAATGTCGCCTCGGGCCTTGCGGACGAATTGGGCGAAAACATCCGCAAGCGAACTGAGCCGGTCGGCCGGGGCGATCTGGGCGCCGCTGATCGCGGCAAGTTCGCGAAGGGCCGTCGTCCGGGACTGATCGGCCGCTCGGGTCTCGACGATCGCCAGTTTGAGATCGGCCTTTTTGAGCAGGCCGGCCGCCGCCGCCGGCTCGAACGGAGATGGCGCGTTTGGCTGAAGATCGCTGACGAGAATCAGCAGATTCTGTCCGGGCAAGGCGCCGGCCGCGGGCGAGGTCGCCGGTGCCGCGGCCAATTCCGCCGCCCTGGCGAAGGCGGCCGTCATGTCCGTCTGTCCGCTTGGCCTGACGGGATAAAGCCGGGTTGCCAGGGCCGAAAAATCCGCCGGCCTCGAACCGCTGTCGTAGATCACGGCGGGCTGGCCGGCAAAGGTAAGGACAGCCAGGCTGTCGCCGGCCGTCAGATGCCGCTCCAGCGACACAACCGCCTGGACGGCCAGTTCAAACTTCGCCTGTCCCGGCCGGCCGCTCTCGGCGATGCTGGCCGGCTCGGACATCGAACCTGACGAATCCAGCGCGACAATCAACCGCAGGGGACATCGCTGGAACGGATTTGCCGTCAGCGCGGCGACGGCGTTGAGCGGGTCCTTGAGGTCCTGCGGGCTTTCGCATGGACCGGTCCCGACCAGCACCAGCCCGCCGCCCGAACGGACGTATTCCGCGATGGCGGCCCTTGCCCGCTCGTCGAGCGTTTTTCCATCGGGATCGACCAGCACGGCCGCCGCATATTGCCGCAATGCCGCCGCGCCGTCGCCGGCCTGCGCGGGCGAAATTTGCGCAACGGGCAGATTCAGCGACGCCGACAGCCGCTCGGCGGAGGGCAGGCCCGTCGGACTTATCAGGGCCAGCCGGCTGTCGGGCGGAAGGACCGACGCCGTCGCCGAGTCGTTCTCCGGAAACGGATCGCCCCTGTCGAGGCCGGCCCGATAGACGGCCAGGCCCTGACGCATTTCTTTGTCGATGCAATTAATCGTCGCCGGCTCCAGCGGCAGCAGCGAAAGCGGCATGTTGAGCATCGTTTTTTTACCGGGCCAGGCCCGCTCGATGGTACTCATCCGTTTGGCCGGGCCGTTCGCCCCGATAGTTGCTCGCAATTCCACGTCGCCGTCGGACCGGCGGATGGCCTGGAAACTCGCGATGTTCGCGTCGGCCGGAGGGCTGTCCAGCGGGAGTATGAATGTCGGCAAGCCCGCCTTGCCCAGTTCAGCCGCGGCGGCCAGCCAGTCGGGGTCGGCGAATCTGCCGTCCGTTACGATCAGGGCGCCGGCACGTTGGCCCGCGACGGAGGCGGCCAGCCGCAGCGGTCCTGAAACGCTCGTTCGCGATTCAAATTCCGCCAGCGGCGATCGGCCTTCCGGGCTTTTCCAATCTTCATTGCCGGCAGCGACCCACGCCGCAAAATCCAGATTCATCGCCGGCAGGTCCGCGGGCAGAATTACATTTTTATCCTGGCCGCGGGTCGAGCCGGACATGTCGCGCACAATCAGCCAAGGCGCCTTTGATTTGCCTCCGATCGCCGCCGACGGCCCGCTGAGAGCCGCCGCCAGCAGCAGCACCGCCGCCGACTGGCAGGCCACGGACAACGGATGAACGAGCCTGCCGCGCCTGCGCGCCCAGACGGCAAGGGCCGGCGGCAATAGCGCCAGCAGGCAAAGGCTCAACATCCACGGCTGGCTGATCTGCATGTCCATGTTAAAGTTTTCCGGTTTTTCAAAAACGGCGATTCCTGCCGGCCTGTAAGGGTCTCATAAGATTAAACACTCTCAGTCCCCGGAAGAAAATCACAAAAACTATGACGATTTATACTATAGATAAGGTACTATACCGCCGGCGAGCGTAATTGACGATGACCCCGTAGTGGAGAACGCAGATGAAAGAGATAATCGAACTGGCCGGCAGCCTGGGTAAGGCGATAGCGGCCAGTCCCGCCGCGGCTAACCTCCGGGCCGCCCGGGCTGAACTGGAAAAACACGCCGGCGTGCTGGAGACTCTGAAACAATACCAGCAGCAGGCCGACAGGGTCGCCAAACTCGAGGACGAGAACAAGCCCATCGAGGTGGCCGACAAGCACGCCCTTCAGGACCTGCACGACAAGCTGGTGTCGTCGGACATCTTCAAGAAATTCACCGCCTCCCAGATGGAATACATCGACTTGATGCGCAAGGTCTCCGACGCGATGCGGTCGCAGCTCAGCGAGACGGAAAAGGCCTGACAGCCGTCCGGCGAGGCGAGCCATGCCCGAAAAAATCCGCTGGGGCATTATGGGGACCGGGAACATCGCGGCCAAGTTTGCGCAGGGGTTGCCCGCGAGCCGCACGGGCGTCCTTCAGGGCGTCGCCAGCAGGCGCGACGAGACAGCAAAGGCGTTCGCCGGGCGATTTGGCGACATTCGGGCCTGGGGCAGTTACGACCGGCTTCTGGCCGATCCGGATGTCGATGTGGTCTATATAACCACGCCGCACCCCTGGCACGCCGAGTGGGCGATAAAGGCCGCCCGCGCCGGCAAACACATCCTCTGCGAAAAACCGATGGCGATGAACGCCGGCCAGGTCCGGCAGATGATCGACGCGGCCCGGCGGGCCGGCGTGTTCCTGATGGAGGCGTTCATGTACCGCTGCCACGCCCAGACGGCCCGGCTCGCCGAACTGGTGCGGTCGGGACGGATCGGGCAGGTCAAACTCATCAGGGCGACGTTCGGGCATCACGCATCCAAAAGTCCCGACGACCGTTTTTTGTCCCGGCAGCTTGGCGGCGGGGGAATTTTGGACGTCGGATGCTACACGGTTTCGATGGCTCGGCTGATCGCCGGCGCGGGCTGCGGCAAGGCCGGGCCGGCCGAACCGCTGCAAATCTCCGGCTGCGGGCACGTCGGACAAACCGGCGTGGACGAATGGGCCGTCGCAAATCTGAAATTTCCCGGCGACATCGTCGCCCAGCTTGCCGTGTCGGTCAACGTCCAGATGGACAACCTGGTCCAGGTGTTCGGAACGAATGGTACAATAGTCGTTCCCTGGCCGTGGAAGCCGGCGGGCGAGGGCGGCAAGGCTGCAATGATCGTTCAGCAGACCGTTCACGCGTCGGGCATCCCGCACCCGACGGAGGAAGTCGTCGTCGAAGAATCCCGCCCGATCTATGCCGTCGAGGCCGACACGGTCGCCGAGAATCTCGCCGCCGGGCAGGCGCCGGCCATGACCTGGGCCGACTCGCTGGCAAACGCCGAGGCCCTCGACGCATGGCTCGCGGCCGTCGGCGTCAAATATGAATAGACGCTTATGCGGAATTTTGCCGCCAGGGACTCTGAAAGTCTGCTATTGCAGCGCTGCTGTATTTTGGGGGAAAGGGGGAAACTTTTTTTCGGATCGGGTGTTCAACGTGAAAGAGCCGCCCTTTGATGAAATCGCGGATATCCCGATGCGCAGCGCATGGAGCCTGTTCGGGATTTCAAAAATTCAAGGAGAACACGATGGGCAGACAGATGATCGCGGGATCGATGACTTTGACGCTGATCTTTTTTTGCGGCACAACTTTTGGCCAAGGCGCGATAGGACCAAGCGGGCCGGGCAGTGGTAATGTTGTGAATGACGACCAGGCCAAGGAAATGGTCGACAATCCGCAATTCAAGGCGTGGTTCAATTTCAAGGTTGGAGCAACAGTGAAATACAAGACAACCACAACCGCCGGCCCGATGGCTTCCAGCGCGGAACAGACCCATACCCTCAAGGAGGCAACCGCCGAAAAGATTGTCGTAGAGGTGAAGACCGCCACGACCTTCCAGGGCAAAGGCAAACCGATGGAAAACATTTTTAAGATGGAAATTCCCGTCAGGATCGCCAAAAACAGCCTGCCCGAGAACTTGCCCGACTGCAAGATGACCCGCAAAGGCGATGAGGAAGTCAAGATCGGGGACAAGACCTACAAGTGCGAATGGAAGGAAATGGAAACCACGCACGGGGATGGCGACAAGAAGTTCGTCGCCAGGCAAAAGGTCTGGACATGCAAGGAAGTGCCCGGCGGGCTTGTAAAGATGGAAATGACGAGCGGCGGGAGCGGAGAAAATGCGCCAAAGTCGGAGGTCAAGACTGAACTTGTTGAGTTCAAGGCGGGCGAGTGACAGGTGTTGAGGCCCTGACGCAGGGGTATTTCAGAAAACAGATTTGCCGCGCGGGAAGACTTTTTCCCGTGCCGGACTTTTTAATGCTCACATCTTTGGAATCCGGATAACAGACAAGCCCGCCATCTGTTCCTGCGGCCTATTTTCCCGCCGGGGCCGACGGCGGTTCATCCTGGATGTTGGAGTCGTCTTCGCCGCTCAGGCTCTTGAGCAATTCCTTGATGACAGGCGCGGGCAGGATCAACTTGCCCCGCAGCGAACTGCCCTGCGCGCCGGCACCCAGAATAAACGGAATCTTGCACTGGAAGGGGGGCACAACGTCCGGCTCGCCCATCTGTGCGGCGGCGTTGTTGATCAGTTCATAGAGATTCGAGACGCTGAAAACCATCAAAAGAAACAGGTTGTCGGGCATCTGGTTGCAGGCCTGGGCGACTTCCCTGTTTTTTTCAATATTCCCGCCGCCCTTGGCCGCCTTGATCGCTTCTTTCATGAAATTCTTCCCGCCGCCCAGCGTGATCACCACCGTTTTTTCGTCCGCGTCGGCGACGAAAAGCCTGATTTTGTCCTCGCCGAAAATCGCTGTAACGTGCTCTTTGGCGTCGGCGTCGCTTTCGAGTTCCGGGTGGGATATTTCAACCACATCCACGGCCTTGTCATCCGCTTTTTCCGCGCCCTTCTTGTGCGAAAACGTGAACTTTCCGAGATCGTCGTCCGCCTTGCCGAGCACGTCCTTGCAGAATTCCCCGGCCAGGGCGGGCAGGTCGGCAAACAGGGCCTTTACCTTCGCGGCGTTCTGGCATTCGAGCACGACGGCCAGGCCGAACATGCCCGCGTTGTCCGGCGCCCTGCCCAGAACAAGCCGCGCCGAGGTTATCTGCCGGATCAACTGGTCCTCAAACTTGACCATTTTGTCATGCAGTTCCTTGGGCACTTCGAGTTTTTCACTCGCAACAAGCTCCAGCAGCCCCTTCAAGGCCTCGGTAAAGGCCCCGGCGTGTTCGGCCGCCTGTTTTGAATCCGGGATGCTCTTGCCGGCGGCAAAGACGCAGCCGACGTCAGGCAGCCGGCCGATGAGGGATTTGTCGGGGGCCTTGTAGCCGGCCAGCAGCTTGCCGATAACGCTTTCGGGCTTGAAGGAGACCAGCGCGTCGAATCCTAGATTCTCCTTCGACGCCTTGATCGCGAGCGTGAATTCGCCGGCTTGCGGGACGATATCTTTGGCCGCGATTGCAGCCTTCTTGAAAGCCCCTTGCAGCAAACCAAACGGGAAGAAGAAGTAACCGAAGTCATTTTCCTGATCTTCTTCTTGTGCTTTTTCAATGGCCTTGATAATCCTGAGCACGGCCGGACCGCTGACCGCGAAATCGACATGCACGGCCAGATGGGAACGGGCGATAAGTTCGGCATGTTCCTTTGAAAGTTTGTCGACCGCCGATTTTTTTATCCCGGTTATGGCCGCGACGGCCTTGGAGTTGAGGCTCAGGGCGATGTAGTCGCCAGCCTGCGCGGCGAACCACTTTCCCTCGCCCGGGACCGTGAAATGCCAGCCTCCGCTTTCGTCCTTTTCGACGTCGAAGTTTTCGAGGACCGATTCAACTCTACGGCCCGGCAGCAGGATGACGAAAGGCGGCGTATCGCCGTCCGGCTGATCGGCCGCGTTCGAGGCGGGCGGGCTGGCGGCGTCTTCAAGATCGAGGGCCTTCAGAAGATCATAGCCGTATTTATCCGTGTTCAGCAGCACGACGGCCAGGCCGCCGTTGGGGTTGAACCCGTCGCCGAAACGAAAGAGGTTTTTTAACTGGAGCGGCAGATCCTCATTGAAATCCAGCCCGGATTCCGAGGCAATCAGTTTCGCCATGCCAGACTCTTTCAAAAATGCCTGAAGGGTCTTGCAGGAATCGGCAAAATTATTGATGGCCACAAATCCCATCGCGTCGGCGGGGATCCTCCTGAGGACCGACTCGCACGCGGCCTTTGCGGGCCTGGTCTGCGCTGGCCGGATTACGGCAGATTTTGCCGGCTGTGAGTCGGGGCTTGCCTCGGCCTTTTTCACTCCGACGGGCTGGGTTTCCGAGGCATCCTGGGCTGCGATTATCCCCGCCAGCAGAAAAAAAGCCGCCGCAGCGAACGCCAATGTCTTCGATTTCATGATGAAATCTCCTGTTATCTTTCTTTTTGCCGGCCCGGCGGGCGAAAGTCCGACAAGGCCGGGAACCGTATATGCTCATCATATACAAATTCCGCCCGCCATGCGAGATTCAAAAAACTTCCCCGAGACGGGGCAGCGGAGGTGGCCTTTTCTCACCAGTCATAAAAGGTGTTCTTCTGACAGCGAACGGCCAGTTGCGCTCCCTGTGGCGGCTGGAACCAATGGTTTTGAACAATGATCGTGGCGGAAAAGTCTTGCAAGGCTTTGTCTGCAAGAGATAATGAAACAAAAGCAGCCTGCGACAGTTGCGGGCCTAATCTGTTTGGGAAATCCCGGATTTTCTTTCACCCGGTGAGGAAGAACCATGAAATTAACGTCGATTTTGCTGTGGTTGGTTGCCGTCTTGGCCTTCGTGTCGTTCCTTGTGCCGAGCACTCCGGTTTTTCCGGCAAAAGGCCCGTCCGCCGCTACGGCTGCCAGCATTCCGGCTTGCGTAGTGGCGTTTGGCGACTCCATCACAAGGGGCTACGGCCTCAAAGTGGGCGAGGGGTGGGTGGAGTTGCTAGGCGAATCCTTGAAGAAGGAAGGCAAGAACCCCATTCCCGTCATCAACGCCGGCGTTACCGGTAATACATCCGGAGCAGCCTTGCAGCGTATCGAAGCGCAAGTGCTGGCTCGCATGCCCGGACTCGTACTCGTGGAATTCGGCGGCAACGACGCCATTATCCACCATGACACCCCTGATGATTTTGAAAAAAACATGCTTAAAATTCACGAACTGATAGTCGGCAAAGGCGGCGAGGTCATATTCGTGACGTTTCCGCCGGTCATCAATGATTGGTTTCAACAAAATAAAAATCCCTTCTTTTCAAAATACGGCGGCGCGGACCAATACATCGAAGTATATCGCCAGCGGACCAGGGACATTGCCGGGAAGCTCAAATGCCCGCTTTTTGACCTGGACAAGCAGTTGCGCGAACTGATCAAGAAGGACAAGCCCGAGACTTACATCCAGAAAGACGGCATTCATCTGACGTCGGAGGCCAATATCTGGATGGCGAAGGCCGTTCTGGAGTTCCTCCGGGACAACGGCAAGCTCCCGGCAAAAACCAGATGAGTGCCGATTATAGGGCATGACGCTCAACTACTGGAGAATTGCATGACCAACGGACATTATCCGCTTTTTGCCGCGCCCAATGGCGTTGCGACCCGCTGGGCCACCGCGGAAAACCCTCTAGGCCAGAAAGGCAAAGGCGGTGCGGCAAACGCTGGGCGTAAGGGCGCAGCCTGCATTGAGAATCTGGCGCCGGGCGACAGTTACACGCTGGCCGAGGCGAAAGGCTCCAGCGGCGTCGTCCGTCGAATCTGGATCACTATCAGCGATCGGATCCCCAAGATACTCCGCGGGCTGCGGCTGGATTTTTACTGGGACGGCGCGTCCCGCCCGGCTGTAAGCGTGCCGCTGGGGGATTTCTTCGGCCACGTCCTCGGCCGGATGGTAAAGTTCCAGTCGGCCCTGCTGTCCAGCCCGGAGGCTCGCAGCTTCAACTGCTACATCCCCATGCCGTTCCGCAAAGGGATGAAAATTACCGTTACGAATGAGTCGGACCAGAAACTTGGCGCCCTTTACCATGAGATCAGCTACACGCTCGGGGATCCGCTCGATGACGACGCGATGTACTTCCACGCCTGCTGGCGGCGCGAGGCCCGCACGACGATGCAAAAAGATTTCCATATTCTGCCGAAGGTTGAAGGTCGCGGCCGGTTCCTGGCAAGCATGCTGGGCGTCATCGCCAACACGGAACTGTATTTCCAGTCGTGGTGGGGCGAAGGCGAGGTGAAGGTCTATCTCGACGGCGATAAAGAGCTGCCGACGCTCTGCGGGACCGGGACCGAGGACTACATCGGCACCGGCTGGGGGCAGGGGGTCTACGACCATCTCTACCAGGGCTGCCACTTTGCCATCCCGGAAAAACTCTGGTATGGTTTCTATCGCCAGCACGTGCCCGATCCGATCTACTTCGCCAAAGACATTCGGGTTGTGATCCAGCAGATCGGCTGCTGGGACCCCCGATCAAAGGCCAATCTGTACCACGCCGAAACGCCGATTTATAGGGCGGGGCCGGGCCTTAAAAAAGTCAACTTGTCAAAGGCCGCCAAAGCGAAACCTCACGGCCTGTATGAGCGCAAGGACGACGACTGGTCGAGCTGTGCGTATTTCTACCTTGATCGGCCCGAGAACGATCTGCCAGCCCTGGCGCCGCCGGCCCGACGGATTGAAAAACTGTAACCGCGATCCATCGGCAGGGGAGTCGGGCGTTATTTTGCTGCGCCTTTGAGGCAGATGACAGACTTGTTATCCGTGGAGACGATCAGTGCGCCGTCCACCGCGGCCAGGCCGTCGAATGCCGGCGCGGCGTCCAGCTTGATCTGCCCAAGCGGCTTGCCGTCCGCCGCGTTGTAAATCCAAATCTCGCCTTTTTTGGAGTCGTTTTTGTCCGGCGCGACGGCGGCGAAGATTTTATCGCCGGCGCAGATCACGGCCTTGACGCGGAATTTTGCGTCGCCCGGGAAATCCTGCGTCCAGTTTCCGGCCTTGGTAACGCCGAATATCTTGTTGCCTTTGAGCGTCAGTTTGCCTTCCTCGCCCTTGCCCCAGCCGCGATAGCCGTATCGCCACGTGTGGTCCTGGCCGTAGGCAGTCGATTCGTAAACCGCCCCGAATATGCGATCTCCTTCCATGGCCAGAAGGTGTCCGTCATAGCCGATATATCGCCAGTGTTTCCGCCCGCCGCTTTGCCCCGAATAGGGCGGTTCGAGTATCTCTTCGTTCAACATTCCCAGCGCCCCGCCCCATAGCGCCTTGGTCTGCACGTGCTCTTCCTGCGATTTTTTGAGAAATTTGCCCGTTTTTTTGTCGATGTCGAGCTGGTCGAGGTAAAGTTCCTCGCCTTCGGCCAGAAATATGTCGTTGATGGCGTTAACTTCGCTAAGCGCCTTGTTTTCCCACGCTGCATTTCCGGTTTTGGCGTCCAGCGCATACAGATAGATGCCGCCGTCCGCAGCCGTGTGTCTTCCCGCCGAAACGTACGCGACGCCGTTTTCAACCAGGACGGCCCCGTGCACCGGCCAGGACGATTCAACCTGGCCTCGGACCATGATCCGCCGGTCGGACGGTGCGGCGCGGAAACGCCAGATGAGTTTTCCATCCGCCGCCGTCAGGCAATATACCCAGCCGTCGGAAGAGCCGAACAGGACGCGGCCTTCAGAATACGTCGGCGGCGAATCAACTCTTCCGCCTGTGGTATAACTCCATGCGGTCTTGCCGTCGGCAGCATTGAGGGCGTAAACGGCATGCCGATCCTTCACCGCGACGAAGACCTTGCCTGCGGCGACGACGGGGCTGGACGCCTTGTCTGGCAGTTCCGCCTTCCATGCCGGCGCCGGAGATGCGGAGATTGCGGCATCCGATATCGCGCTGCGCCGGATGTCGTGGCGGAGGGTCGGCCAGTCGCGCCCGTCGCCCGCCGGTTTCTGGATTGCCTCGGCAAACGCCGGGCCTTTTTCCAGCCTTTTGCCGTTTTCCTTGTCGGCGGTCGCCGGCGTCTGCGCCGGTGCAAATGCCGCCGAACCGCGCAGCGAATTGAAGCAGAGACACTTGTTCAGGTCCTGGTACAGCAGCCCGTTGGCCGGGATGTAGCCGAACTGGCATGCGCCGCGCAGGGCCGACGGGGAACTTTCCCTTTGTGATCCCAATAATGTTTTCCCATCCGAAAGGCTGAACATTGCTCCGTCGCCGCCGAACAGATACCGGCTTGTCGCGCGGTGCGGATGGCATCGCCGATTAGTGATTGATGTCGGCACCGCCTTTTTTTCCTGTCCGGTTTTGGCGTCCAGGCAGATGAACATGGGAACCGGGCGAGGCTGGCCATCTACGGTTCTGAGCGTGTGGCACCAGATTTCGTCGGCTTTCGCTTGGAACACGCGAACTCTCGATTTTTCAACCACATGGGCAAGCTCGTATTTCCACAGGCTCTTGCCGTCCTCGGCGTTATAGGCGCGAAGGACAGACGGAACCGGGGCGTATTTTTTCCCCGGCGCGGTTTCCTGCTCTTCGGTCAGCACGCGGCCGAAACCGCAATACAGCAGCATTTCATCCTTGCCCTGAATGGGCGATTCCCATTTCCGCTCCCCCTTGTCCAGTGTGTAACAGATCAGTGAACTGCCGGAAAGGTAGACGATACGGTTTTCGTCGGAGACAAAATAATGGTAGTGGGTCGCCTGCGCCATCGTTCTATAGTCTTTCTTGGGCGGATTGGCGATTTTCAGTTCCCAAAGTTTTTCGCCCGTCTTGGCGCTCCACGCCTGCTGGCCCCGATCCGCCAGGAACATGCCATTGACGTATTTGACGTCTTCACTCTTGAATTTGTAGGTTTTCAGCAGGTTGCCTGTCGCCGCGTCAATTTCGCCAAGGCACTCGCCGGATTCCAGAATCGGCGCGTAAACCTTGTCCCCGACGGCGATGACTCTCGGCTGGGCCGGGCGATAGTCGGCGGACATGATTTTTTTTGTCCATAATGTCAGTCCGTTGAACGCATCGCGAGCCTCCAGCATCGCCTCCGCGGCGGGAGTGCCCTTGCTGGGCTGGTCCTTCGATGCCGTCATGTTGGCGTAAAAAACGCGCCCGCCGGCCGAGACGATCTCGACAGGATCGCCCATCGAGCCGTTCCAGTATCCCCCGGTTATCCAGCGGATGCTTTCAGGAGGGCCGACCAGTTGGTCCTTGGACATCATCATCCCAGACACGTCATGGAAATATTGCGTCCACTCGTCCATCTCCTTGGGGTACGGCTTGACGATCTTGAGCCATTCGCCGTCCTGCGAGACGGTCATTCCTTCGGGTTTTCCCTTGGCCCCTTTCAGAAAGGCCACGCCGTATGGGGCCAGAACGCGCAGGACTTCCTCCAGCTTCAGGCCGTCTTTCTCCAGGGCCGGATAATCATCCGCCACTACGATGTTCGCCAAATTGTCGGCGAGCGGAATTTTTGCCGCCGGATGGCAGTCAACGGACACTGTCCCGTAAATGCCTTTGGCCTGAATGTTGCCGCGGACCTTTTCGACCTGCGCGGCGTCGGCGGACAAACCCAGCACGACGTTCTTTCCGCCGTTGGCCAGTTCTGCGGTCAGCGCGCCGTCGCCGCACCCCAGGTGGACCACAAGGCCGGTCCGGGCCTCGGGCGATTTGAGTATCTTTGCGGCCGAGGTTTTAGCGTCCTGGGCCTGGGCGGCGCCGGCCCACAGAGCCAATGAAACAATCGCAACTGCAAACCGGATTTGAGGAATGCTTGAAATGATCTGGGTCTTCGGTGCCATCGCTTTTGTTCCTGATAAGTGTGATCGGGAATTCTGAACTTCTTTGCGCCATAGCATGCCTTTCGCGGCATGGCTGTTCAATATGACATGCCGGTAGTTTGCATGGCTAATTCCGACAAAATCCGCATTGGCCTCGATTCCCGGCAGTTTTCCGCCGGCCGCGGGATTCTTCCTGCCGAACCTGCCTGAACATGCCATTTTTCCGGCAGAAAGATCCCGCCCACTTTCCATTATATTATATAATGTCAGGCCACAGCCGGAAAATTCGCCAAATCCTGTTTTTGCCGTAAACTTTCTATAATTTTAACAACGGAACCGGCGAAATGGCGCAAACTTTTTCAGGAAAGATATCGTCCGGACGGTTGTCTGCGCGGGGCGCGTTTCAACGGCTGGGGCTTGCGGCCGTCGGCCTCAATATTGCCGAATGACCGGATTACTCCCGGCCCACGATTATTTGGACGCCGGGGCGATTGCGGGTCGTGAGTCGGCCTGCGGGGGACTGGATTCCTGTTTTTGGGTAGGCGCCGCATTTTCAAGTTTGCGGATGAAGTCCTCGACCGGGTGAGCCGGGGCCAGGTATGCCACGATGTTCCTCATCAGGTTGAACGCGGATTCGCTTTCGTACCCGTCCATGCCGAGCGTGGAATATCCGACCAGGCCGCCGGTAATGTCTTCCTCGCTGAAGATCACCTTAACCCTGTCGCCGGCCTGCACCGCCTGCAAACGCGGCATCTTGAACGCCCCGATCCGCAAAAGCGTCGCCGGGCGGTACTTGACCTTTTCGATGGGCATGCCGTTTACCTGGTAAATCGGGCTGGCCGCCGGCAAAGTAACGAGCGAATTGTCTCCCCACAGTTCGGCGACAAGCTTTCTGGCCGAGCCGCCGAATTCCCTGCTTGCCCCGGCGGCGTCCATCACCAGCAGTCCGCCGCCGTCCACCCATTTTTTCAACGCCTGTTTGTCCCGGTCGCTCAGCACAAAAGAGCCGGCGCCGGTCAGAAAGGCAAGCCTGATGTCGGCAGTCAGTTCCGACGGTGAAATGCCTGTCTCTGGCATGTTTCCCGCCGGGCCGCTTGCCGGCGCGACTGCCGCCGCGATTACCGCCGTTCCCGCCGGCGATTCGGCCATTTCAAGCTTTAGGTCGTATTGCCTGGCCAGCAGCCGGTTGAACCGTTGGAACGCCAGCGGCTCGGGGTCGTAGTTTCCGTCATAGCGGATTCTCGCCGCCTTCACCGACCGGGATGCCTGCCTGGCGGGTTCGTCCGGCCAGACCTTCGAGCCGCGGTTCCTGAGACGTTTGTCCGTGGCGTAAACCGCCACGCTTGATGCGGCCTCGAAATTCATCCGGCCCGTCGAGATCGCGTAAGTCTGCCACGACAGAGGCAGGTCGGCGTCCGTGTGGATCGCCAGCGGCCGGATGCCGTTGCTGACGACAAAAAACGGCGGCTCGCCGAACAGTTTGCACTGGCAGTTGTAAAGCGGGTGATCCTTGCCGGCGGCAACGAGATCGTATTTCGGGAACATCCTGCGGTATGCCTCTCTCATGCCTTTGCCGAACGCCCCGGCGCTGCTGCATTCGGACATCGAAAACAGCGTCCCGCCCTGGTTGACGAAAGTCCGCAGTTTTACAATGTCCTCTTCGGAAAACTTCGGCGTCGTCGAGCCGGTGATGGTCAGCACCGGCGCGTCATGCCATTCGTTGACGTCCGATTTGAGCGTTACAATCTGCCAGCTTACCTCCTGCTCGTAGGCGTCCTCGGCCCAGCGGCAGAAATTGGCCAGCGCCCGCGGGCGGTTGTTCCAGTCGCCGTCGTACTGCAGGCGGTTGAACAGCACCGCCCGCTGCCCGCGAATGAGAAAAAGCAGCGAGTACGCGGTGTTTATATCGGGTCCGTAATAGCCCGTCCAGGAACCGTCGTCCAACTGCTCGTTAATCAGCCTGACACAGCCGTACTTGTACCAGTCGATGTCGCCGAAATATTTGTATCCGCCGGCCAGACCGATCCGCTCGATGCTGAACAGGGTGTAAAAAATGTTGTTCAGCATGAATTCCGAAGGTTCCTCGCAGATCACCTTTTTAAAGTGCAGGCCGTACCAGTCCATCCCTTTTTTGACAGGAGGAAAGTCCGAGACGGCGTTGCACCTGACGAATCTGTCGCCCATGATCGCGTCCACGCACACGAAGAGCGTGGCCGTGCCCGCCGCGGTCATTGACGCGGTTGAAGGAAACGGCAGGGGCGCCTTGGGCGGCAGCAGAACGCCGCCCGAATTGGCCGGAAATTTGATTTTGGAATAACCCCAGCCTCCCTCCTCAGTTTGCTGGAACAGCCAGTAATTCATGACTTTCGTCCAGTAATTCCTGGGTATGTCCAGTTCGGCCCGATAACCCGCCCAGACGCCCAGCGCGCCGTACTGGCTGTTGGAAGTGTCCGGATCGGCCTGCGATTCCCCGCCTTTAAGAAAATACGTGTAGCCGCCGTTCGACTGGACGCCTTTGAGCAGCTTGTCAACTTCGCCCTTCAGGAGATTGCGGTATCTGGCCGCCGCATCCTTGTCTTTATTCCGGGTCTGTCGCCAGGCTCGCAGCCAGACCTGGGAATTAAGGGCGACCGAGTACGTCCAGTCGACGGAATGTGCCGGATCGCCCAGCCACTTCAGGGCCTTGGCGATCTTCTCGTCCCGGTCGGTCAGGCCTTTTTCCATCAGGGCGAAAGCAACCATGGCCGTGGGGCCTATTTTGTGGGGATCGACTGTGGCGCTGGTTTCCCAGGTTCCGTCTTCGTTCTGATGGGACAACAGATATCTGACTGCCTTCCTGATCGCCTCCTCGACCGCCTCGTCGGAGAACGGAATCCTGGGATTTTTCAGGCGTTCCCACACGAGCGGATTGATGGGATCGGGGGAACCCGGTTCTTCCTTCTTGAAAGGCCTGGTCGGGACATTCCATTCGCCGCCGGGCTGGTTGGCAGGTTTTGCAGCCCCGGGGCCAGCCTGCGCGGCCGGCTGCTGCTTGAAGTTCGGGAGGTCCTCAGGCTTCTGCTGGCCGATGGCGGCGGCAGCCGGAATAATCGCAATCATGGCGGCAATCAGAGCGGCCCTGTTTTTCATCGCCGATGCTCCTCATTCAGGGAGTCGTAAAACGCGATCCTTAATTTAAACTGAGTTTATAGTCAACTGATGCGGAAAATGCAATTATTCACATGACAGGCCTGGCGTGGCAGTCGAATACCCAAATCGCATTTGATCGGGCAGACGTTGTCCGATTTGGACAACGTGTTATAATTAAAAGTAGAAGGTTTAAAAAATTGGAGTCGCGTGGTAAGCGACATAATGGATAAAAACACCGGCATTTTCAGGTTGTTGCGATTCCCGATCTGGACCGTCGGCGTTCTTGCCGGTGCGGCTTGCGGCGCTATGCTGGCGGCATGTTTTTATCCGCTTGGGTTCCACTGGCTGGCATGGGTGGCGATGGTCCCGTTCATGATCCTCATGCCGCGCATGAATCATATTTCGGTGTTGCTGGGCGGGACCATTCTTGGCTGGGTCTGGTATCGACTCAGTCTGGGCTGGTTACTGATCCTGGGCGGGCCTTGGGTGGCCGGGATCATCACCGCGTTGGGCGTGCTGGTCGGCCTGTCTTTCTGGGCCGCCAGAGTTCTGATGAAGCGTTGGCCGGCCGCTCTGCTCTGGGCGACCCCTCTGGCATTCATTGGCCAGGAGGTCATCCGTAGCCAGGGGTTGGACCTTTATCGCCTGCCTTACGTCTTTTTAGGCGGAACGCAGTCGTATAGTCTCTGGATCGCACAACTTGCCAGCGTCGGCGGGATATTTTTCGTTTCGGGCGTCGTCGTGGCCGTCAACGCCGCCGTCGCGTGGGCGATCATCCATCGCACCCGCCGGGCATATATCACGAGCGGATCGATCATTGCCGCCATCCTCGTTCTCGCAGCCGTCAGCCAGCCCGGTGATTTCTCCGGCCGTCAGACCGTCTCTGCCGCCTGCGTCCAATCAGAAAAATACAGTTATAAAATCTACGCCAATCTGACGGAACAGGCCGCCTCGCTGCCGGAAAAGCCTTATTTAATCGTCCTGCCCGAACACACAATCGCTGACATGGGCAAGGACGATGAGTCATCCCCGCTTGTCCCGCGTCTGGAAGAGACGGCGAAGGCGCATGGCCTGTATGTCATCGTCGGGGCGCACAGCAAACCGAACAAGTCTGCCGACTGCTTTTTCGACAACGTCCTTTTCGTCATTGGACCGACGGGCAAAATCATTCTCAGGCAGCTCAAGCTTGTCCCCGTGCCGTTCTACGATGATGGCAATCCGGGCGACATCATAAGGCCGTTCGGCACGCCACATGGCCTGGCGGGGGCATACGTCTGCATCGACGGCGAATATCCCGACCATATACGAAGGCTGGTCTCCCGCGGGGCCGGCGTGTTGCTGGGGCCGGTCTTCAACAACGAAAAATGGCCGCAGGAACAGCGATGGCAGCAGGCCGACCTCACCATTTTCCGGTGCATCGAGCAGCGGCGGTGCATGGTGCGGGCGTCCAGTTCCGGAATCTCGCACATAACCGACGCCACCGGCCGAAACCTCGCCCTCCGTGCCCAGGCCGACGGCGACGGCGTCATCGCCGCCCCGGTCTATTTTAACTTCGACCTGACATTCTACAACCGCGCCGGTTACCTGATCGAATACGCACTGGGCTGGGGATTCATCGCATCCGTGCCGGTCCTGATTATTGTTTTAATCGTCCTGGGCATAATGAAATTGGCAAGGTTCAAGAATCGCCCGATTATAAAACCGGCAGCATGATCTGCTGCAGGCTCATTAATATGAAACGAACTCGACTCAGCTCAAATTTTCTCTTTATATGGATGTTTGCTAAATTTTTTTATCCATCCGTCTTCTGAAAACAATTCACCATGAAGTCCATCTGACATTGAGGCCATTGACTTGCCGTTGAATGTAATGTCTGCACCTTTGCCAGTGTCATGTGACTCTTGAAAGGCAAAAAGGACATCATGCATGGCGGCAATAATTATGTCATCTGTCAATTCTTGAATGAGTTGTTTATCTTCTGAACTTAGCCGAGCCAATCTGTTTTGCAAGCTCTGAAGGCTCGGCGATTTCCATTTTCGTTCAATAATGAACTGAAGACGAGAGAGAGCTTTGTCTCTGAAGTTTTGAACGAAAAATTCTCCAAATTTATCGAGTTCATTCATGTCTATTCCTTCCATGTAGTATAAATAAGCTTCGGTTACGTTTTGCCTTCCGCGTATAGTCTCTTACCATTATCGCGCGCATGCAATGCAGTGCAATATTTTTCGATTCTCTTGGAGAAATTATCTGTCAGATTAGTCACCTTATTTCGGAGCATCCAACGTTCCAAGTCCGAAGGACTGGCAGAGAGTCGCCAGAGGCGAGAGGCCTTGTCTTTACCCACATCTTTGAACAGATGCATGTAACTTTGCGGAACGATTGGGACTCTTGACAAAGCCCGAAGGGCTGGCAGAATGTAGCCCCGGGTAAGCGAAGTCCTCCGAAGCTTTAGCGTAGGAGGACGAAGCGAAACCCGGGGTAAAGTCGTCATTAAAGAAGTTTCTAATGCTTGTTCGCGCCACGGCTGACGTGTCCATGTCTTACGAACGCCGTAGCCGGGAATATTAGAATGCCTATAAACTGTTGTTGAAGAAAAAGGTCTTGACCTGAACCAAGATTTTTTATCAAAAAGCGGATGAGTACCTCGTGTAAAATCGTTGGCCGGGGCGGTTTGGGATAAAGGCTCATCTGCCGTGGCGCGAGCAGAGAAGGAAACTTTTTGAAATGCCATTTTACCCCAGGTTCCGCAGAGTCAGCCTGCCGGCTGCCTCCGCTTCACCTGGGGCTACAAGTCTTTCGGCCCGTCGGGCCTCTGCCGCGGCGTCGAAAAATCTGCAAGGTATTAACACGACAGCGCGACTTTGATCGTAAGTCCTTATTCTACCGTTCAAACTTGACAGACGACTATTTGAGTTTCCTAACATTCTCGTGTGTTTCAACCAAAAGTCGCGCTGTCGTG
>JACRIL010000159.1 GCA_016235825.1 Planctomycetota bacterium | reverse complement strand
GCCGTCTCGAAGGCGTCAACAACAAGATCAAAGTCATCAAACGCAAAGCATATGGCTTCCATGACACGGAATACTTCGCCCTCAAGGTCAAACAGGCCTTGCCAGGCATCCAATTACCCACGAAAATGGGATGAGAACCCAAAAAACATTTATCCTGATCACCCTGTATGCCATCGACGGCACGCGGGTGGTTACGGTCTCCGTCGCTGCGCCGACCGACAACGCCGATGCGGTCGCGGAGATCAAGAAAATCGCCGAGTCCTTGCGGGTGTTCGAGCCGGATTACACCAAGGGCAAATGATTCCATCGCCTGCGGCACAAGATCCACGGCCGGGACGGCCGTGGAACACACGGGCGAGACGCCCGTGCCACGAAAGAAAGGCTTCAGCTCGCGAGCCCAAAACCCCCGATCGCAGCAGAACTCCTGTTCAATCTTCCTCGATGTGTTTAGCGCTCATGAGGAACTTGACGCGGTCGTGGATTTCGGGTTTGAGTTTTTCGCGGAGGATTTTTCTGGCCGCGGCCATGTTGGTCCGGCGGGTTACGTGAATGATTATGATGTGCTCGTTGTTCATCCCTTCGAGCACTTCGGGCAGGTCGTTGGCGTGCAGGTGCTTGCCTGCCTTTGCGCGGGTGGCGTGCTCCTCGTCGAAGAACGTGCACTCGATCAGCAGGGCCTTGGCGTTGGCTACGTGCGGCAGGGCGGAGTAATTCGCCGGCGCGGTGTCGCCCAGATACGCGATCAGCGGCATCTCGACGCGATCTGTTACCGGAACGTTCTTGTTCTTGAGTTCGACGATCTGCGGCCCGGCCAGGCCCATGTATTCGGGTTTTAGCTTCTGGCGGACCTCGATGACGGAATAGCCCAGCGAGGCGGTGGTGTGCCTGATCTCGAACGCCCTTGCCAGCAGGCCGCGGCGTATCTCGAAATCCTCGCCAGCAGTCATGCCGACGAACCTGTGCGGCGGCACGTGTCCCTCGACCCTGCCCCACGCGGCCATCAGGTCGCCCAGCGGCCCGACCAGCTCCGCCGGCGCCAGCGCCGTCCCGCCCGCGATGCCCTGGAAATCGCGCTGGGCAAAATAGTAGAGCAAACCCGCGACGTGATCCGCATGGCCATGCGACAGCAGCACGTGGTTGACCGCCAGGGCCTCGCGCGGGCATTTGCCGATGTCCAGGCAGCAGTCCAGTTCCGGCGCGATAATCACCGACTCCTCGCCGGCGACGCTGTAGCCGGCCAGACTGAACTCGCCCAGTGATATCTGCGACAATCTGTATGGCCTGATCTTCATCGCGTCAGATCGTATTGCCCGCGGCCCGCAAGATCAAGTAAGCCCCGCCGCATCGGCCCGAAATTTCTGGAAGTTCCGGCGGAATCTGCGAGAATATCCCCGGAGGCGACAGGCGGACTGGTGTCGCTCCTGGTCTTCAAAACCAGCGTGGAGCTTAAAAAGGCCCCGGGTGGGTTCGATTCCCATTCGCCTCCGTCGGACTAATAGTTCTTTGCAAATGGCCGTTATACAGTAGCACGGGCGTCTCGCCCGTGAGTATCAGGGGCATCTTGCCCCTGCATATTCAAATAATATCATAACCACGGCCGGGACGGCCGTGATACTCATGGGCAAGATGCCCATGCTACTTTTTAATGCCAATCAGAAAATTTATGCCGGACAGAATCGCGACGATCCTCAGGATGCTCGAAAAGACGCCCGACGACGTCTTCCTGCACTACAGCCTGGCGATGGAATACGTCGGCGCCGGCAGGTGCGACGAGGCGGCCGGCGAGTTCCGCAAATGCGCCGAATTGGATGAAAAATATCTGCCGGCATATGTCGAACTGGGCAAGGCGATGCGGACGGCAGGCAAATTCGACGAGGCCCGGGCCGCATTCGACCAGGCCATGAAGATCGCACAGGAAAAACGCGACCGCCACGTCGAGGACTACGTCCGCCAGCAGCTCGAAATCCTGCCCAAAGGCTGAAAAATCCCGGCTAAAATTCCGTGAATTTTTTCATCCCGCCTGTCTGGTTATCAGATGTTAATTCCGGTTTTATTTGCCGTTTCAAGATTCTTCCGTAAATGACTGCTATTAAAGATGATACGACGATAAAACAATCTTATGGCGACCTCGTTTTATCTGGTGTTTGCCGGCGATTTTTGTGATAATAAAGGGACTGTAGAAAACAGCGTTTTTTATGATGGCGTGCCGGGCATTTTCCCGGCCGCAGGAGCGTATTAAGATGGCCAAGGAACAGGCCGAAGAAAAGGTTGCATCGGTCGCCCAAGAAGTCGTCGAACCCGTTGCGGAACAGACCCCGGCGGGTCCGGCCGGCGACGCCGGCGGCTACGACGAGAGCAAGATCAAGGTGCTTCACGGCCTGGACGCGGTTCGCAAGCGCCCGGGCATGTACATCGGCGACACGACGCCCCGCGGCCTGCATCACCTGGTGTGGGAAATCGTCGACAACTCGATCGACGAGGCGATGGCCGGGCGGTGCGGCAACATTTCCGTTACGATCAACGTCGACGGCTCGTGCAGCATAACCGACGACGGCAGCGGCATACCCGTCGGCCTGCACCCGACCGAAAACGTCTCGACCATCGAGGTCGTCTTCTGCCAGCTTCACGCAGGCGGAAAGTTCGACCATGAGGCGTACAAGGTCTCCGGCGGGCTGCACGGCGTGGGCGCTTCGGTCGTCAACGCCCTGAGCGAATGGCTGGAAGTCGAGGTCTGCCGCGACGGCGTGGTCTGGCAGATGGCCTTCGAGCGCGGCAAGAAGACCGGCGAGCCGAAAAAAGTCGGCCAGCGGAAGCGGACCGGCACGAAGGTTACCTTCATGCCCGACGGCCAGATATTCCCCGACATCGCGGTTCGCTATGAGGTCCTCGCCGGCCGGCTGAGGGAACTGGCCTATCTCAACGAGGGCGTCTGCATCAAGCTGGCCGACGAACGCTCCGGCAAGAGCGAAACTTACCAGTTCAACAAAGGTCTGCTCGCCTTCGTCAAGCACCTCAACGAGGGCAAGGGCGTGCTGCACAGTCCGATCCACCTTCACAAGGAAGATGAGGCCAGCCGCCTGGTCGCCGACATCGTGATGCAGTACCACGACGGCTACAACGAGACGGTCTTCAGCTTCGCCAACAACATCAACACCATCGAGGGCGGCACGCACCTTTCGGGCTTCCGCAGCGCGCTTACGCGGACCGTCAACGCGCACGCCCGCAAGAACGACATCCTGAAGAAGGACGAGCCGCCCTCCGGCGACGACCTGCGCGAGGGGCTGACCGTGATCGTGTCGGTGAAGGTTCCCGACCCGCAGTTCGAGGGCCAGACCAAGACAAAGCTGGGCAACAGCGAGGTCGAGAGCTTCGTAACGCAGGCGGTCAACGAACTGCTGGGAGCGTGGCTGGAGGAGCATCCGGCCGACGCAAGGCGGATCGTAACCAAGGCCGTGCAGGCGATGCAGGCCCGCGAGGCGGCCCGCAAAGCCCGCGACCTGACCCGCCGCAAGGGCGCCCTTTCCAGCGGCTCGCTGCCGGGCAAACTGGCCGACTGCCGCTCAAAGGACGTCGAGACGACCGAGCTGTTCCTGGTCGAGGGCGACAGCGCCGGCGGGCCGGCCAAGCAGGGCCGCAATTCCGCCATCCAGGCCATCCTGCCGCTGCGCGGCAAAATCCTCAACGTCGAAAAGGCCCGGCTGGACAAGATACTCAACTTCAACGAGATACAGTCTATCATCTCGGCCCTGGGCTGCGGCATCGGAAATGAAGAATTCGACCTCTCGAAGCTCCGCTACGGCAAGATCGTCATAATGACCGACGCCGACGTGGACGGCAGCCACATCCGCACGCTGCTGCTGACGTTCTTCTTCCGGCATATGAAGCCGCTGGTCGAAAACGGGCGGATCTTCATCGCCCAGCCACCGCTCTACCTCGTCAGCCGCAAAAAGGAAAAAAAATACGTCCTCAACGAGCAGGAGATGCGCAAGACGCTCATCGAACTGGGCCTCCAGGACGCCAAATTGCAGGTCCGCGACGTGTCAGGCCCCAAGGCCGATATCATCAACGAATACGCCGGCGGCAAGCTGGCCGAACTGATCGAACTGCTGGAGCAGCTCGGCGACAAAGTGAACATTCTCAACCGCCGCGGACTGGAATTTGCCGACGTGATGAACAATCGCAAGGTCGGGCGCATGCCGACGCACTGGATGGTTTTGGGCAGCCGCAACCTGTTTTTCCACAGCCAGCAGGAGTACGAGGAATTCATGGCCAAGCGGTCCGACAAGCTGCTGGACGAGGCCGAGAACGGCAACGGCGGGCACAGCGAGGCCGGCAACGGCAAAAATGGAAACGGCCAGGACGCCGCCGGCGAGGAAGAACGCCAGGCCAACACCCGCCGCGTGCAGAAGCGGGTCGAACTGCACGAGGTCAAGGACATCGAGGCGATCATACACAAGCTGGCCCAGAGGCAGATCAGCATCGAGGACTATTTCCTCAAGCGCGAGGAATCGGTAACCGGCGAGAAGTCGCCCGCCAAGTACGTCCTCGTCAACGAGGACGAGACGCTGGAACTGGACGGCGTGGCCGACATCGCGCCCGGCGTGCGGAAGCTGGGGGCAAGGGGCATCGAGGTCAAGCGGTTCAAGGGCCTGGGCGAGATGAACGCCGACCAGCTATGGGAAACCACCATGGACCCCGAACGCCGGATGCTGCTGCGGGTGCGGGCCGAAGAGGCCGAAGAGGCCGAACGGATGTTCAGCCTGCTCATGGGCGACGACGTCGAACTGCGACGCAACTTCATCGAGGAACACGCCCTGGAAGTCAAAAACCTGGACGTGTAATCCGGCGATCATGACAAAAACCATAGCCCAAAACCTGACGCACATTTTATTTCTGGCCCTCGTTGCGGCCGCCGGCTGCGACGGGCCCGAGGGCAGCGGGCTGGCGTGGTCGCAGGATGATAAATCGCCCACGACGCGGGACAGCAAGGAGCAGGATTTGCGGCGGGCAATCTCGAATCTTAAAAGCGGCAGCGTGGGGGAGCGTTCGCTGGCGGCGGCTGAACTGGGCAACGGCGGCGACCCGCGGGCCGTCGAGCCGCTGGCCGCGGCGGTAAAGCATCCCGACGCCAATGTCCGGCATGCCGTCATCCTGGCGCTGGCCGGCCTGGCCGATTCGCTGGGCAGCCAGGCGATGGCGCCGGCCGTCGGGGCGATTCAGTCCGCCGCCGAAGATCCAAACGAGGGCATCCGCATCGAGGCCAGGACACTCCTGAAAAAAATCCGGGGCCAATAGCATTGCCACACTACGAAGGCTTTATTTCCTTGATTGGTGAATTTATGTGGTCACAGCAAGGATGAGTCGGGCAAAGAGATGTCGGTATGCCGCCGGTTCAATACCCGATCGATTTCAGGAACTGCCTGCTGATCGTTGCCGACTCAAGGCCGCTCATCGGCGGATCGTCGCGCTCGACCACGATCCATCCATTATAGCCGTTTTTCTCAAGGGCCTGGAAAAAGCCCGGAAAATCGATGCCCGCCTTGCCCCTGCCCAGTTCGGTAAAACAGTAGTTCACCGGATCGTAGTCCTTCAGATGCACATGCACGAGCCGGCCGCGGAATTTATTGATGAACTCCGTCGAGTCTCCGCCGGCCGCCGCCAGGTGCCCGGTGTCTATGCAGAGCTTCAGGTCGGGCAGATACTTCAGCAGCTTTTCGACCTCTTGGGCCGTCTCGACCATGCACCCGCAATGGTTGTGAAACGCCACGGTCTGGCCGTTCTTTGCGGCGTATTGGCAGGCCTGGCCGAGATTGTCGCCGAATATCCGGTAGTCGTTGTCGTAGGCGTTTCGCCGGTTGTTGGGCGGCAGGAATCCGCCACAGACCATGAGCATCTTCATCCCTATCGCGGCGGCGTAGTCCATATCCTTCTGATATCTCTCGGTGCTCGGCGGATATGGGTTGGCAGAAACGTTCGCGGCAAACGCGGCGAGTTCCACGCCGTGGTCGGCGAGCTTCTTCACGAATTCAGCCGGTTTGCCGAGCGTTTTCTCGCCCCCGCCCAGTTCCACCCCCTGATATCCGGCCTGTTTCACCTCATCCAGCAGGACATCCAGGTTGAACGGAACCTTCTGCTTGCCCCACCACCCGCCCCATGTCATCGCCTGATGTGCAATTTTCATTGTGCTTTCCTTTCAAATTAGGGTTTTTGTGGTGCAGACGTCCGCCTGCACATTTCTGACTTACTGTTCTCCTCCCAAGATGTTTTTGGATATTGTTCGGATGCTGTGCCGGACAAGCCCATCCTGTCAGTCCGTAGGGTGTTTGAAAGCAGTCTCGTCCCGGAGCAACTTGTCCGGCGTAGTCGCTTTAGCGGCAGAGCCGGAAGCGGAAGACTGGGGAATGGTTGCGCCAGGTCCGGATTTCCTTGCGGATTCAGCGCCGCCAACTTCAAGGCCCGCAGGGCCGGAAGATAGTAGCCCCGGGTGAAGCGAGTCCGCCGAAGCCTTGGCGAAGGCGGACAAAGCGAAACCCGGGGACAAAACGTCATTAAATAAGTTTCCAAATCTCCGTTTGCGCCACGGCAGAAATGGCAGAATTTTCGAATACCACGTCCAATAAGAATGGCCGATTCATTGTTCCGTTGCTGCAATGGACAAATGCGGGCAGGACTTGTCCGGGAAAGCCGTGCGAGGGCCTTGCTTTTTACACTACGGATGAATGTTTTATCGAAAATCTTCGCCCGGGGATGGCTAAAATTTCGGCAGGTCTGCCTGCGGCGGGACTGGAAATTGGAAACTTCTTTGAATGGACGGTTTTTCCCCGGGTTCCGCTTCGTCCGCCTGACGGCGGACTTCACTTCACCCGGGGCTACTTTCTGCCGGCTCTTCGAGCCTTCAAATTGGCCGCACTGAACTTGCAAGGTATTATTGTCCTTCTAAAATTTCATGCGATGCAACAAAGGGCATATTCCATTTCAACCTGCATTACTTTCCCATCGAATCGGATGTTATGTCATCTTCGCCGTACTTCGGATCGGTTTCGTGGTAAGTCCGCCAGCCTATGTCGCCGCCCCAATTTTTGAAATAATAATATTGAGGCCCGAAGCGACCGTCCGGCCCGGCCGACACCAGAACAGGTTTGCCCTCGCGCGAACCGTTGTAAAGATACAACATTGGACGATCCCACCCATCCACAATCGCTGTCGCCCGAAGCGACCGCTGCTGCGACTGGTCGCGAATCAACGGCAGCGCCGGCTGTGTCGTCTGCGTCGTCGGATTGCCCCAAGGGTCATTGCAATCATCGAACTGATCTCGAGGGACGTTGGCTGTCTTGAGCGTTCCGGCAGGCATGTTTTTGAGTCTCTCTTTGGCGCCCTTGACCTGGTCCATATCTCGAACGAGGCGATCTGTATAACCGTAAACAACTTGTGGACCGTTTCTGCCAAGGGGATCATAAGAAGTGGTATTGATCTTGGACGAAAATGGCCATTTTCCTTCCTGTTCATAATAGTAGTCGATGGCATTCATGGCGATCCTCATACTCATTCTGGTTCGATCTACACGATGGATCCCACCTGGTCCCTTAAAAATGATGAACAGGCCGACCAGGATTACTATGATGGCTGCGACGGTAATCACATTCAACTTCCTCAGGCTTTTACCTCCAGGTTTATCTTGATTTTCGTTCGTCGGTTCCATATTCGCGTCTCAAACGATCCACCTTCTCACATTCCGCTGGAATCGGAAGTTATGTCGTCCAGCCCGAAATTCTGGTCGGTTTCCCGGCTCGTCCGCCAGCCGGTGGCGCCGCCCCACTGTTGGTAGAAATAATATTTCGGCCCGAATCGCCCGTCGGGTCCGGCGGAGATCAGGATCGGCTTGCCCTGGCTGGATCCGCGGGAAAGGTACAGCATGGGACGATCCCACCCGTCCACGATGGCCGTGGCCGTCAGCGACCGCTGCTGCGTGATATTGCGTGCGGGCGGGGCCGGCGGATCGCCCCAGGGATCGGCATTATCGTCGAACTGGTCGCGGGGGACGACGGCCGGCCTGAGCGTGCCGGAAGGCAGCTTGGCAAGCAGATCCTTGGGACCCTTGACCCGCTCCAGGTCCCGAACCAGACGATCCGTGTAACCGTACACGGTGAACGGTCCGGCCCCGCCGAGGGGGTCAAAAGGAGTGGTGGTGAGCGACGGCGGCGAAAACGGCCAGGTTGACGTCGCCGAAAAATGACTTTCGACGGCGTTCATGGTGAACCTCATGGCCATCTTGGTCCTTGAGGCGCGGGCGTCCTGCCTGAATATAAGCCCGAAGCTCACGGCCAGCGTTACCAGGACCGCAACGATGAGGATGACGATAATCAGCTCGACCAGCGTAAATCCCCGCCGGGCGGCCTTATCGCGATTTTTGTCCATCGCTTTCATATTTCGCACCTGTATCATTTCTGGCCGACAAGGTCCGCGATGTTTCCGAATTCATCCTTCAGGGCCGGATACAGCCGGCGGAACTGCCTGTAATATTTCGCGTACAGCGCCTTTGCCGAAGGTTTCGGCTTGATTGTCCGCGTGATCTTGATGCAGGCGCGGCAGGCCTGGCGGATATCCTTGAACCTGCCTGTGCCGACCGCAGCCAGCAGGGCCACGCCGTAGGCCGGACCTTCCTGCGAATTAATAGTCGCGCAAGTCGAGCCGTAGATGTCCGCCTGCAACTGCCGCCAGAACTCGCTCCTGGCCCCGCCTCCGGAAAGCCGTATCTGCCTGATCTTCATTCCCCGCCGCCTAAGCAGGCTGACGGCGTCGTTCATGGCGAATGTCGCCCCTTCGAGCACGCTGCGGATGAGTTCCGCGCGTGTCGTCCGCGAGTTGACGCCAATCCAGCAGGCCCGGGCCAGCGGGTCGGCATGCGGGGTGCGTTCGCCGGTCAGGTACGGCAGCCAGAAGACGCCCTCGCAACCGGCCGGGGCCTTAGCCGCCCGGGCCGTCAGCAGAACATACGGATCGGTTTCCTTTTTGATCGCCTGTTCCACCTCGTTCTGGCCCAGCGCGTTGCGAAACCATTGGAAACTTCCGCCGGCCGCCAGGATGCAGCCGAACATGCACCACTCGCCCGCCACCGACGAGCAGAACGTGTTGACCCGGCTCGACGGATCGACCACGTATCGCCGCGAGTGCGTGAAGACCACGCCGCTGGTGCCCAGCGTAGCGCTGGTCAGGCCATCATCGACGATCCCGTTTCCGACCGCCCCCGCCGGCTGGTCGCCGCCGCCGCCGACAACCGGCGTGCCGGCCCGAAGGCCCAGCAACCCGGACGCCCGTGCCGTCAGCCGGCCGGTTATCTCGTGCGACTCGACAACCGGCGGAAGGATCGAGCGATCTATCTGGAACGTCGAGATGATCCTGCCGGACCAGTCGCGTTTTTTCTGGTCCAGCATGAGCGTGCCGGACATGTCCGATACCTCGCCCACATATTCGCCCGTCATGCACAGCCGGATGTAATCCTTTGGCAGCAGAAAATGCCGGATGCGGTCGTATATCTTAGGCTCGTTCTGGCGGACCCACAGCAGCTTGGTGAGCGTGAAGCTGGTCATTGCGGCGTTGCCCACCAGTTCGATAAGCCTGCTTTTTCCGCCGACCTTCTTTTCAATCTGCGCGGCCTGTGCGGCCGTCCGCTGATCGTTCCAGATTATGCCGGGCCGCAGGCTCCTGCCGGCCTGATCGGTGATGACCAGCCCGTGCATCTGGCCGGAAAGCCCGATCCCCGCCACCTGCTGGCCGTCTATACGGGCCTTTTTGACCGCCTCGCGCGTCGCCTTGACCGTCGCGTTCCACCAGTCTTGCGGCTGCTGCTCGCTCCAGCCGGGTCGGGGCGCCGATATCCCATGCCCCGCCGTCGCCGTCGCAAGAACTCTGCCGCGGGAATCCATCACCAATGCCTTTGTGCCGGAAGTGCCCACGTCTATGCCCAGAAAATACGCCATCCTGCTCCCTTTCAAACCTTTCCGCAGCCGGCAATTGGACCATCTTCCGGCATAATTGGCAAGTGGCGAGAAAGGCGTCTGCTTTTAATACTACAACGCTACGAAGACCATTTTGCCCATATTTTTAATGAATTCAATCGCCTTATTTCGCCCCTACAGGGCTTACCTATATTTATCGTAAATTCCCAGGGCGTTGCCCTGGGCTATCATATTTTGCCCCTTCGGGGCTTTAAAACCATCGGCCTGTTCTATTTGCCTGGACTCGCAGATTTTCTAATGTTGACCAAATCGTGCAGCCCCAAGGGGGCCTAATATTACAGCCCAGGGCGAAGCCCTGGGACAACAGCCGCATAGTATTCAAGCCCTGAAGGGGCGAAATAAAAACCCCTGTTTAAACCAATTAACAAGCGGCGGCCAAAAGGCAGAAAGCGTCTTACATTTTTTGCTTTGTAGCGTTGTAGCATTAAAGCCCCGCATGTTAATGCGGGGATGCCTTTTTTGTGGTGCGGGCGTTCCGGCTTCGCTGACTTGTCCGGCGTAGTCTTGACGAAGCCGGAAGCTACGCCGGACAAGCTCGCCTGCAGAAATATTATTTTCCCCAAAAAAGCATTCCCATGCTTGCGCATGGGGCTTCATGAATGGTTCTCCGGCGAGTTGTTTTAAAGCCCCGCATGTAAACGCGGGGACGCCGTTTTGTGGTGCGGGCGTTCCGGCTTCGCTAACTTGTCCGGCGTAGTCTTGACGAAGCCAGAAGCGGAGGTCAGTGCATGATTCAAAAATGAAAAAACGCACTGACCTGCAACGGCAGCAGGTCAGTGGCACCAGCTGGAGAAATTCGGAGCGTAAAAAATTTGATATCTCAAATTTGAAATCTGAGATTTGAGATAAGAATATCAAGGCATCGTTGCGGATTCCTCGGCAGGAAACGTGCCTGAACTGCCGGGGAAAGTAGCGGCGACCCCAAGCTTATGCAGAGCTTCGCTGATGCGATAGGAAACATATCCGGATTTTTGCTCAATTTCCAGGACTTCCCTCAAAGGTTCAATCGCCCTCGGATCGCCGATATAGCCCAGAGCCTCAATGGCGCAGCCTCGCACATTCAGCCCTTTGTCGTCCAGGGCCCTGATAAGCGCCGGGACAGCCCTTTGATCGCCAATCTGCCCAAGAGCCTCAGCAGACCGATAACGAACCACGGACGATTCATCTTTTTGCAAAGCCTCAATAAGAGAATCTACCGCGCGGGAATCGCCTATGTCGCAAAGGACGATGGCTGCATGTTCCCTGATTCCCTCACTATTGTCTTTTAATAATACACTCGCTAAAGGAACAACGGCTTTTTTATCGCCAAGCCATCCCAGCGACTCAACCACAATAAACCGTACAAGTTCATCCTTATCTTTTTCAACCAAGTCAATCAGCGGTTCTGCAGACACAGGATCGCCGATTCTCCCCGCGAAAAATGCGGCGTACAAACGGACCAATTCGTTTTCGTCGTGAAAAAGTGAAATCAGGCCCGGCGTCGAAGCTCTGCCGATCGCCTTTATCTCTGACTCGACCGCATCCTGCCCCCTTGACTGCGGCTTTTCACGGAGAAGGAACTCCAGTTTCCAGCCTTTGAGGCGTTTTTCCCATTTGGTGTCAGGCCAGTCGGCAGCTTCATAGACGAGTTCACAGACTTTTCGGTCGACGGCGGTGGAATGCCGGTGCCAGCAGTATCCGCCGATTCCCCCGGCCAGGATCAGCAGAATTGTGGAAAACCAGAATATCCTGCGTTTACGGGTCATTCGGGAAATATTATATCGGATGGCGGAATATAAATGAATATTGCTTTACAGGAATATGATCGCAAAAAGTTTCTCATCCGCAATTTTATTCCGGGCGGGTGCCGGCGGGCCTTGTCGGGGCCGGGGCGGATTGCGGGTCGAGGTCCGTCCGCGGCCAGGCGACATTGCCGATGGCCGACGGGATCGCCAGTTTGATCTGCGAGACTTCCAGCAGCGTGCCGGTGGCCTGGGCCAGTTGCATGAAGGCGACGTTGTAGGAAATCTTCGCGCCCAGTTCGCCGAGCCGTGCGTTGGCCAGCGTCTCCTGGGCCGAAAGCTTGAGGTTCAGGAATTCCGGCGTGAGCCGGCCTCGTATGTCCTCGATGGCCTCCAGGGCCTTTAGCTGCACGGACGCGGCGTTGACCGCGGCGGTCTGGGCCTGAATCTCCTCGTAACTGGTGCTAATCTGCCTGACCCGCTCGTTGACAAGCTGGGCGACCTGGTCGGCTGTGTTCTGCATCGCCGTTATCGACTGGAGCCTTTGCATCCTGGCCTTTGCGTAATCGGCCTCGGCGGCGCGATTGCCGATCGGCTGGGTGAGCAGGACGCCCACGCTGGCCGTCATGTCGAACTCCCAGAAATAGGAGTTGGAAGCGTGGAAACTGCCGGTTCCCAGGCTCTGCGAGCCGGCCTGGGCCGTCAGGTCAAGCTGCGGCAGCCTCTGGTTCTCGGCGACCTTTACGTTGATGTCTGCCGACGTTATCGCCAGCCTCGCCTGTTCCAGCAATGGGCTATTGGCCATCGCCGTCATGAGCTGGTCCTCGTTGTTGACGGTTACCGGCGCGGTGTTGAGCTGCGAGACGGTGATGATCTCGTACTTGCTCAACATGTTCATCTGGGGGTCGGCAAGGAGCCTTGCCAGCGCCTCCTGCGTGTCCTTGACCACCTTTGCCGCCCGGATCAGGGCGGCTTTCCTGGTGGCCACGGCTGCCTTGGCCTGCTCGACCTGCACGTCGGTGGCGTCGAGTTCCTGCCTCAGCTTAACCTTGCGGAGCGTCTCCTCTGTGGCCGTCAGCAGGTCCCTCTCGATCTGGTACGATTCGCGGGCCTGGGCCAGGTTCCAGTAACCCTGAATCGTGTCAAAGACGGACTGCTCGACCCGCTGGCGGAACTGGGAATCGGACACGTCCTTGCTGATCCTGGCCAATCGGAATACAGACAGGTTGTATTCCGGCCAGCCGTTCTTGAGCAGGGGCTGGGTTACCTGGAGCATCAGCGAAGGCGAATAGCGGGTGTGCGCGCTGGCCAGTTCGGTGTCGGTCCAGGTCCTGGTGAGCGTCCATCCCACCTCCCAGTCGGCGCCGGTTATGGAATGGTTTTTCAGGCCGGCCTGGTATTGCTGGTACTTCGTCTGTTCGAGATAGTTGGGCACGTTGGAGGGGATCATGTTTCTGTACATGCTGGCCCCGCCGAAAAGCACGTAGTCGAAGGCCGCCGCGGCGGCAATTACGTCCTGCCTGGCTATCGCCGGATTGTAGCTGGCGACGGCGATGTCAAGGTTGTTGGCCAAGGCGCGCCTGATGGCCTCGTCGAGCGTCAGCCTGACGGAAGTCCCGCCGTCGCTGCCCGGGTATGTAACCAGCTTGGGCACGGCCAGGCCCGGCGCCGGCTGAAGCAGTGAAAGCCCGTCAGCCCTGCGGGCCTGGGGATTGCGTTCCGCCCTGGCCATGGCCGCCTGATACCGGCTGAGGAATGAATTGCTCAACTCGCCCGGATCGACGCACCCGGCAAGAAAGGCCGCCGTGCCGATCACAACCAGTCTCCATACCGTTGTGGTAATCATGATTCCGGGAATTCTAGAAAAAGTCGGGCGAAAGTCAAATGTTGCCGATAAAATTTTGCTCGCCTTAACGAGCCAAAGGCGCCCCCCCGATAGCGATTTTCCGCAAACTCCGCCCGGATGGCGATTGCGGCGATTGCATTTCCGGCGGCGTGAGCCGATAATACCGGCCGCATTTAAGGGCCCCGATAAAAGGAATCGCAAGATGTCGGAATTTGACAAGGTATTCAAGGCATATGACGTGCGCGGGATATACGGTCCCGAGATCAACGAGGACCTGGCCTGGAAGGTCGGGCACGCGGCCGGCCAGTTCCTACGCAGCCAGCTCAGCGGGTTCGAGCGCGGCCAGGCCACCAGCAATCGCCTGGTCGTCGGACGGGACATGAGGCCGCACAGCAAATCCCTGGCCGACGCCCTTATTCAGGGCATAGCATCCAGCGGGCCCAACTGCGTCGATGTCGGCATGGTCGATACGCCGATGGTCTATTTCGCGGTCAACCATCTGGGCGCATGCGGCGGCATACAGGTAACCGCCTCGCACAATCCGGTGAAGTACAACGGATTCAAGGTCTGCGGCTTCAAAGCCAAACCGATCGGCCAGACCACGGGCCTCAACGAGATCAAGCACATCGCCTCTACGCTGCGGAAGATGCCCAGCGGGGCGTCGCAGGGGTCGATCCGGGAGATGGACCTCTGGCCGGATTATCGCAGGCACGTTCTCCAGTTCGTTCGCCTGCCCAGGCGGCTCAAGATAGTCGTGGACGCATCCAACGGCATGGGCGGCAGGATGATCCCGGCCATCTTCGAAAGCTCGGACGTGGAGATCATCCCGCTGAATTTCACGATGGACGGCACGTTCGCGCACGAGCCCAATCCGCTCATCGAGGAAAACCTCAAACAGGTCAAGCAGGCCGTGTCGAGACGCAAGGCCGACTTCGGCATCTGCCTGGACGGCGACGCCGACCGCTGCGTCTTCATCGACGAAAAGGGCGACAGCGTCCGCTGCGACATGATGACCGCCCTCCTGGCCAGGCATTTTCTGAAGGACAATCCGGGTTCGATGGTCGTTTACGATCTGCGGAGTTCGCAGGTGGTGGCCGAGGAGATCAAGTCCGCCGGCGGCGTGCCAAAGCGCGAGCGGGTGGGGCATGCCTTCATGAAGAAGGCCCTTGCCGACGGACGCGGCGTGTTCGGCGGCGAACTGTCCGGGCATTTCTACTTCCGCGACAATTTCAACTGCGACAGCGGGGCGATAGCCTTCGCCACGGTGGCCAGCATAATCTCCGGCCAGAACAAAAAACTCAGCGAGCTTGTGGCTCCGCTTATGCGCTATCACGCCAGCGGCGAGATCAATTTTGAGATCGAGGACAAGGAGGCCAAGATGAAGGAAATCGCCTCTAAATTTCCCGACGCCCAGACCGACTGGCTCGACGGCGTAACCTGCCAGTATCCCGACTGGTGGTTCAACATACGCGCGTCGAACACCGAGCCGCTGCTGCGGTTGAACCTGGAGGCCAGGACGCCTCAGATGATGCAGGACAAGCTCAAGCAGCTCGAAGGCATGCTCGGCAAACGTTCGGCACATTGACAGGACAAGACCAATGAATGGCCAGCCGGAACCAGCGCCGTCCGCAGCGCCTCTTCCTCCGCCGCCAACGGTATTTCCGCCGCCGGTCAGCGGGGCCGGGCCTTATCCGCAGGCGCCGCCCAAAGGCCCAACGTGGCCGACGCCCATAGGCGTGGTCTGCATCGTGCTGGCGGGACTGGGGCTTGTCAGCCAGCCGTTAAATATGATTCTCCAGCGGATCGACCCCAACCAGGCGGCCATTTATAAATTGTTCCCGGCCTGGTACTCGCAATTCGCAATATACTCGATGATCGTCGGCAGCATCCTCTCGATCATCCTGCTGGCCGGCGGAATCCTGCTTATCAAACGAAGACAGGTTGCAAAGTACTTTTCGCTCCTTTACGCCGTGCTCGCCCTGGCCTGGCTTTGCGTGAATTACTCCATACTGCTCGGCGGCGGCCTGGCCGCCAGGCTGACGGGCGCCATGAAAATCGCATGGTATGGCGGTTTGCTGGGCGGCCTGCCTTTCGCGCTGGCTGCACCGGTCTTCCTGATCTTCTGGTTCCTGAGGGCCAAAACCAAAGCGGACATGCGGGACTGGAAGTAGCCGCCGCTATTTGTTCTAATATGCCCATATGAGCGAAACGGAGAGAGCCTGTGCCAACTGCGATGCAAAAATTCCTCACGGATGGAAGATTTGTCCGGCCTGCGGCCTTCAGGAAGGAACGATGCCCGAAATGCCGCCACCCACGCCGCAATTTCCGCTGCCTTTAAGCGGGGCGACGGCGCATCCCCAGGCTGGCCCGGCATGAATATCGGGCCGGAAAAACCGGTCTGGCCGCTCGTCATAGGTATAATATGCGTCGCTTTTGCCGGCATAGGGATGCTCTGCACTCTCACAGCCTTGATTACAATCGCCGCGAAAATTGACCGCGGTTCGGCTTATAAAACTTTTCCATCCTGGTATTCGAGTTTTGAGGTGGTAACCTTCTTCGTGTCATTTTTTCTGGCCGTTTTTCTCCTGGCAGGCGGAATAATGCTTGTAAAGCGCATCAGGGAATCGACGAGCATTTTGAAAGCATACTCGATTGTCAATCTGCTCTCTACATGCGTCAGCTATGCATCGATGCTTTTCGGTGACGTAGCAGACAAGGCGCCTTACGAACAGAAAATAATCCTTTACATGAGCTGGGCTATCGGTTTGCCTTTATCATTCGCCCTGCCGGTCTTCCTGCTGATCTGGCTTTTACGGGCCAAAGTCAAACAGGACATGCTGGACTGGAAATAGCTTTCGTCATTTGCTTTAATTTTAACCGGATAAATTAGATGGACAAAACCTGCGTCAACTGCGGATCGAAAATTCCGGCCGATTGGAAGACATGCCCAGCCTGCGGCCTCCAGGAAGGAAAGACGCCGGGAAATCTTGACACAGCAAAGACCGTTGAGCCATCAAAACCGTCTGTCTCGCCAGCAGATTCGCAGATAGAATGCGCTCGCAAACAATTTTCATGGCGAATCCCTGTCGGAATTTTTTGCCTGATTTTCGGCGGCCACGATTTTGCCGGCAGTCTTATCGGTTTACATACCATGCTCAAACTTTCCCATGGTCCCTTTGCCCAGGTAATACAGGAGTGGTATTCGCTTTCCGTGTTTTCTTCTGTCTTGGAACTGATATGTTCAATGCTTCTTCTGCCGGGCGGAATCCTGCTTTTGGGGTACAAGCGATTGGCCCGCCGACTGTTGCTCATATACTCAACTATATTCCTGATCCAGACCGTTATCGTTGATTTATTGATACTTGCAAATACGCATGCTTCGGTGAAATCGAATAGTACAACCATGTCGCTTTACTATTCCACCGTGTTTATAGAATTCCTTTTCGGCATTTCGCTGCCCGTGTTCCTCCAGGTCTGGCTGCGACTGAAAAAGATCAGATCGGAAATGCGGGAATGGGAATAACGTTTTCGTCTTCCAACCGACACTACGCCCGGAGGTGGCGAATGAGGAACTGGCCTGTGTAAGAGGCAGCGTTGGCCGCGACATCTTCCGGCGTGCCCTGTGCGACGATCGTGCCGCCCCTTTCGCCGCCCTCGGGGCCAAGGTCGATGATCCAGTCGGCGCACTTGACCACGTCCAGATTGTGCTCGATGACAACGATCGTGTTGCCCATGTCGGCCAGGCGGTTCAGGACGTTCAGCAGGTTGCTTATGTCGGCGAAGTGCAGGCCGGTGGTCGGCTCGTCCAGGACGTAGAGCGTGTGGCCGGTGGCGGTCTTGCCCAACTCGGTCGCCAGTTTCACCCGCTGTGCCTCGCCGCCCGAGAGCGTCGTCGAACTCTGGCCGAGTTCCACATAATTCAGCCCCACGTCGGACAGCGCCTTGACCAGTTGCAGAATCTTCGGAAAATTCTCGAAAAAGCCCAGCGCCTCCTCGATCCTCATCGCCAGCACGTCGGCGATGCTCTTGCCCTTATAGCGGACCTCCAGCGTCTCGCGGTTGTATCGCGTGCCGCCGCATTCCTGGCAGGTTACGTAGATGTCCGGCAGGAAGTGCATCTCGATTTTTTTGGTGCCCTGACCCTGGCAGGCCTCGCACCGCCCGCCGCGGACGTTGAAGCTGAATCGCCCCGGCTTGTAGCCGCGAATCTTGGCCTCGCGGGTCTTGGCGAAGAGCTGGCGGATCAGGTCGAACACGCCGGTGTAGGTGGCCGGGTTGCTCCGCGGCGTCCGGCCTATCGGGCTTTGATCGATCTCGATCACCTTGTCGATCCTGCCGACGCCCAGAATCTTGTCGAATTCGCCGGGCTTCTCATGCGAGCTGTAGATTCGCCTCTTGAGGGCCTTGAGCAGCGTCTCGTTGACCAGCGTGCTCTTGCCGCTGCCCGAAACGCCCGTTATGCACACGATGCCGCCCAGCGGGAAACGAATGTCGACGTTCTTGAGATTGTGCTCGCGGCAGCCGCGAAGCTCCACCGCGTTGGTGCGCGGGTCCATCGGCCGGCGGGTGGACGGGAGGTGTATCTTCATCCGGCCCGAAAGATACTTGCCCGTCAGCGACGATTCGCTGGCGGATATGTCGCTAACCGTGCCCTGCGCGACGATCTTTCCGCCATGCGTGCCGGCGCCCGGCCCCATGTCGATCACGTGGTCGGCGCAGCGCATCGTCTCCTCGTCGTGCTCGACGACGATTACCGTGTTGCCCATGTCTCGCAGGTGCATAAGCGTGCGGATGAGCTTCTGATTGTCGCGCTGGTGCAGGCCTATCGTCGGCTCGTCCAGCACGTAGCATACGCCGACCAGCCCGCTGCCGACCTGCGTGGCAAGGCGAATCCTCTGGGCCTCGCCGCCCGACAGCGTGGCGCTGGTCCGGTCCAGCGTGATGTATTCCAGGCCCACGTCGGCCAGGAACCGCAGGCGGTGGCGGATCTCGCGGAGGATCGTCTGGGCGATCTGCGTCTTTTCGGCGTCGAAGGCCAGAGTGTCGATGAATTCCAGCGCCCGGCTGATGGTCATGCCGGCAACGGCCTGGATGTTCTTTTTAGCGACGGTAACGGCCAGCGACGCAGGCTTGAGTCGGGCGCCCTTGCACGAGTGGCACGGCTGCTCGGACATGAACGCGTGCAGGCGGGCCTTTACGAACTCGCTGTCGGTGTTCCGCCAGCGGCGGGTGAGGTTCGGCAGCACGCCCTCCCAGTCGCCCCCGCCGTACATCAGCAGGTTGCGGATCGACTTGGGAAGGTTCTCGTAAGGCTCCAGCGGCGAGATGCCGTGCTGCCTGCAGAACTGGCGGAGCGAGCGGCTGTAATAGATGTTCATCCGCTTCCCGCCGTGACGCCAGGCGTCCACAGCGCCCTCGCTGAGGCTCACCGTCGGGTCGGGCACGACGAGTTCCTCGTCGAATTCCAGGACCGTGCCCAGGCCGTCGCAGCTCTCGCAGGCGCCGTAGGGCGAGTTGAAGCTGAACATACGCGGCGCGAGTTCTTCGAGATTGGCCTGCGGGTGCGCCGGGCAGGCGTAAGTGGCGCTGAAAAGCCAGTCCTTCCACTGCGCCTGGTCGGCGGGCGCGGCGATGGATGACTGCTTCGATTGCGGACCGGCAGCGGGATTCTTGTCCTCGTGCGAGATGATTACAAGCCCGCCGGAAAGCCTCAGCGACTGCTCGATGCTGTCCGACAGCCGCGTCCGGACGGAATCCTTCAGCACCAGCCGGTCCACGACGACCTCGATGGTGTGCTTGCGGTTCTTGTCGAGCGGCGGCGGGGTTTTCAGTTCATGCATCTGGCCGTCGATCCGCACGCGGACGAAACCCTCCCGCTGGACCTGTTTGAGCACGTCCTCGTGTGCGCCCTTCTGGCCGCGGACGACCGGCGAAAGAACCATGAACCGCGTCTCGGCCGGCAGGGTGAATATCGCGTCGACCATCTGGCTGGGCGTCTGGGAGGTTATCTGCCGGCCGCAGAACCAGCAGTGCGGCACGCCTACCCGCGCGAACAGCAGACGCAGATAATCGTAAATTTCGGTCGTGGTCGCCACCGTCGAGCGCGGGTTCGACCCGCCGGCCCGCTGCTCGATGGCCACCGTAGGAGGCAGGCCCTCGATATGCTCGACGTCGGGTTTGGAAAGCTGCTCGAGAAACTGGCGGGCGTAGGCCGACAGGCTCTCGACGTATTTGCGCTGCCCCTCGGCGTAGATGGTGTCGAACGCCAGCGAACTCTTGCCCGACCCGCTCAGACCGGTGATCACCACCAGCTTGTCGCGGGGAATCCGCACGTCGATGTTGGCCAGGTTGTGTTCCTTGGCCCCCAGCACCACGATGTGCCTGGGCGACTCGGCTGTTTTCACCGCCCTGCGGTCGGCCGACCTGGCTTCGTCCGGCCGGGCCGCCGCCGCCAACTGCTGTTCCGTGTATGTGCCTGTCGTCTGGTTCATATCGAGACAAACAGTTCATTATACCGGCGGAGCAGTAGGGCGTGCAACTTGTTGAGGCTGTCCGATAATTCCTCATCTATAAATACAAGGACCTCCGACGGTTATGTATGTGAATGCAT
>JACRIL010000156.1 GCA_016235825.1 Planctomycetota bacterium | reverse complement strand
GGCGGTGGCGGCGAAATGCTCAGAAAGAGCGACGGCCAGCAGGGACAGATGAATGCCATGGCCAAGCAGTCTATGGATATGGCAGAAAGATCGGCGGCACCTACGGCGGTGGCGGCGGCTTCGCAGCCCGGCAGCGGTGTTGCCCAAGGCGGCATGATGTATGGAAATAAAGACGGCAAAAATTATGAGGCCGACAAGAAGGAATCTGTTTCCAACATGAGGCAGGTGGCCAATCAGGCCGTCTACAAGAGGCAGAGCCAGACCTGGATTGCCTCCAACGCCGCCAGCGTGGACCTGGAAAAGGACAAGGACAAGATCAAGACCGTCCAGAAGTTCAGCGACGAGTATTTTGAGATCGTCCGGCTCAACAGCACCGACGAAAACCAGATACTCGCCACGCAGCAGGAAGGCGAGACGCTGGTGATCGCCCTCCGCGGCCAGGTCTATAAGTTCGAGTAAGATATCGATGAAAAGGGGTGGAAATGGGCGGGCCTTTACCGGCTCGCCCATTTTTCCGCGGGGTTGCAATGATGCAGTTTGACGGGGCAAGTCCGGTAAGAGCCTAACGAAGGGAGATCGCCATGAAGAGTTCATGCCGCATACTTTTGGTTTCAGTCGCATTGGCGGGGATAGCCCTGCCGATGGAAACGGTGCGGGCGGACAAACCGGCCGCAACCACCCGACCGGCGGCGACCATGCCGGCCGCGCTGCCGGCGGATGTTCAGGCCGACGCGAACAAAGCCGCCGGAAAAGGCCTGGAATGGCTGATGAAAAACCAGAAAGCCGACGACTCGTGGGGAAAGGACTACACCATCGCGGTTACAAGCATCGCATGCCTGTCTTTCCTGGCATCGACGGACGAACCGTTTGACGGCCAGTCCGGCAAGGCCGTCATAAAGGGAATCGAATTCCTTTTAAGCAAGCAGAAGGACGGCATGTTTGAACAGCAACAGTCAACCTGGATTCACGGGCAGGGATTCGCCACGCTGGCGCTCAGCGAGGCATATGGCCGGACGCTGTTCTGCAAGGTCAAGCCCGATATCGACGTAAAGAAGATAAAAGAGGTCGTCGAAAAGGCCGTCAAGGTAATCCAGGATAATCAGTCCGACTCGGGCGGCTGGTGGTATACGCCCGGCAGCAAGTCGCAGCACGAGGGATCGACGACGGTAACGGCGGTCCAGGCTATCGCGTCGGCGGCCAATTACGGCCTGACGATCAATGAGGATGTGCTCGACAAGGGGTTTGAATATCTCAAGAAATGCCAGAACGATGACGGCGGGTTTGACTATCAACTGGGCAGTACCACAAGCATGCAGGCAGGCACGGCCGCTGACGTCGCCACGCTTGGCCTGATGGGCAAATTTGACTATGCCGTCATGACCAACGGATGCAACTTCATGTTCAAGCACAAACCGGTGGAACTGTGTTCAAGTTTTGCCTATTACGCCGGGTTCTACACATGTATGGGCATGAAGCTTATGGGCGACGAGATGAAAAGCGTTCGGGACAAAACCGGCGACTATTTCCTGAAAATGACCAAACAACTGCTTGAATGGCAGAAGACCGACGGTTCCTGGACGCCAAAGGAAATCGGCGACGAAAGCTACGCCACCGCCTTTGCATCGCTGAGTCTGTCGGTGGGCCAGGGCCGATTGAGCGTTTTCAACCGGCTTCCGCCAAAGTTGCCCAAGGGGGCTAAGACTGAAACCGGCAAAGAGGTAAAAACCGGCGCAGCCAAATAAGGTAAGTTCATTCGTCGGCATGTTGATACAATATCGACATGCAGGACGTGAAAGACATATCGAACAGGCTCAATCATTGGAGCTTCGCCGGCCTGCTGATGACGAACTGGTGCAATGCACGCTGCGAGTCGTGTTATCTGAACTGCGGGCCGGAACTGGCCGACAGGATGCCGGTCGAAAAGGCGCTGGAATACTGGCAAGGCCTGGCTGAGGCCTCGCCGGGCGGCTGCCGGATCCATATCACGGGGGGCGAACCATTCGGCGACTGGCCGGCGCTTATCGAGCTTTGCCGCAAGGCCAAAGCAATGGGCCTCGACGGCCTGGAAAAAGTGGAGACCAACGCGTTCTGGGCGACGGACCGCGATCTGGTTAAAAGCAGGATTTCGGAATTGGCCGAGGCGGAGATGGGCAAGCTCGTCATCTCGGCCGATCCGTATCATCAGCGATTCGTGCCGGTAGCGAATTGCCGCCTTGCCGCCCAGGCGGCGACGGAGGTTTTAGGCCCGCAGCGAGTTCAGGTCCGCTGGCGGGACTGGCTGGCCGACGGATTTGACACGGCCGGCCTGCCGGAAGATGAACTTCACCGCGTTTATGCCGAGTACGCCCTCAAGGGGCGCGACAGATACAACGGCAGGGCGGCGGGACTGCTGGCAAAACTCTCGCCGGGCCGGCCGAGTGAGCATTTCAGCGGCATGAATTGTTCGGATCAAATCCTCGGCTCAAAACACGTCCACATCTGTCCCGGCGGCGAAATAATGCCCGGCGTCTGTGCCGGAATAATGATAGCCCGGGCCGACGCGACGATTGAATCTGCAAGGAGGCGCCTGGCGGAAGACCGGCCCGCCAGGCCCGTGCTTTCCGCCCTGATCGGCGGCGGGCCGGCGGCCTTGGCGAAACCGGCCGCGAACTATGGTTTCAAGCCGCAGGCGGTTTATGCATCCAAATGCCACCTTTGCCGCGATATCCGATCGCATCTGTTCATGGCGGGGCTTTTTCCCGATGAACTGGGGCCGGCTTGGGTATATGGAAAACACCTGAAATAAAGGGTCTCCGCTTGACGACAACAAAGAAGGCGGTTACTTTCAGTCGTATTGGCGCGTCGGCAAGAACGGATCGCCGATTCATTCGGGCACATTTTAACGCAATTCAGGGCTAATGGCTGGCGAGAAGACGACAACAGGACAACAGATACCCGGCTACCAGATTATCTCGAAGCTGGGGGCCGGCGCGATGGCTGTGGTGTTCAAGGCCAAGCAGGTGAGCCTTGACCGCATCGTGGCCGTCAAGATACTGCCCAAGAAACTCTCCGAAAGTTCCGAATACGTCAAGATGTTCTACAAGGAGGGCAAGGCGGCCGCCAAGCTCAATCACCCCAACATCGTCCAGGCATATGACGTGGGCGAGGCGCACGGGTATCACTATTTTGTGATGGAATACGTCGAGGGGCACACGCTTTTCGACGAGTTGGATGCGGGCAAGGTTTTCACGGAGAAAGACGCCCTGGAGGTGATAATACAGATCGCCCGCGCCCTGGAACATTCGCACGCCCAGGGTTTCGTGCACCGCGACGTCAAGCCCAAGAACATCATGATAACCACCGCCGCCCAGGCCAAGCTTGCCGACATGGGTCTTGCACGGGCGACGTCCGACGCCGAGGCGGCCCAGCAGGAGGCCGGCAAGGCCTACGGCACGCCGTATTACATCAGTCCCGAGCAGATTCGCGGCGAGGTGGACATCGACTTTAGGGCGGACATTTATTCCCTTGGCGCGACGCTGTATCACCTGGTAACCGGCCGGCCCCCGTTCGAGGGCGACACGCCGGCGGCCGTGATGCACCAGCATCTTAAAAGCCCCCTTATTCCGCCGGACCACATAAATACCAAACTGACCGCCGGCCTGGGCGAGGTCGTCGAGGTGATGATGGCGAAGGACCGCATCCGCCGGTACGCCTCGACGAGCGATCTGCTGCTCGACCTGGAGTCGATCCAGAAGGGCGAGCCGCCGCTTCAGGCCCGCAAGCAGATCGATTCGGAACTTCTGACCGAACTGGCGGAGACGGGCGAACCGGCCGACGACCAGGCAAGGATCGAGGAAAGGGCCTCGAGGCTCAGGATAATAGCCGTAATTCTTGCCGCGGCTTTGACCGTCAGCGTGGCGGTCAACATAATCCTGCTTCTGCGATAATTTTCAGGCCGGCTTGACATGCAATTGACGTGATCTTACTATCAGACGAAAGAAGCCAAGGAGAATATCTATGCCCCAACCGGCCCAGAGAGTCTCGGTCAGCAGCGAAGGCGACGTAACGATTGCGACTCTGAACGATCAGAAAATACTCGACGAGGTGCGGATCGCGGAGATAGGCGAGCAGCTTTACGCCGTAGTGGCCCGATCGAACATTCCGAAGCTGCTGCTGGACTTCTCCAGCGTGGCCAACATGTCCTCGACCGCCCTTGGCATGCTGATAACGCTGCACAAGCGGGTCCGCGAGAAAAAAGGCCGGCTGTGTTTCTGCAACATCCAGCAGGCAATTCAGCAGATATTCTCGATAACCCGGCTGAACGAGGTGTTCGAGATTTGCACGGACCGGCAGGCGGCCATGGCAAAGTTCAAATGAGTTTTGCCCGCCGGCATATTTGAAGGCGCATCGGTGGAAAAGATGGTTATACCTTCGAACCTCAAGGCGGCAAGGGAAGTCGAAGAGCACGTGCTGACTGAGGTCGCCAGGCTTGGTTATGACGAGGCGTCGGCCTTCGCCATAAAGCTCGCGCTTGAGGAGGGGATCAACAACGCCATAAGGCACGGGAATCGATACGACGCCGGCAAGGTCGTGGAAGTGGACCTGGACATGGACGAGCGGCGGGTGATCATAACCATCACCGACCAGGGGACGGGATTCAACCCCAACGCGCTGCCGGACCCGACGCGGGATGAAAATCTCGAAAAACCCAACGGCAGGGGAGTCATGCTGATGCGGGCCTACATGGACGAGGTTGTCTTCAACGCCAGAGGCAATCAGGTCAGCATGAAAAAGAAAAGGTTGGGCTGAACGAGTGGCGATCTATGCCGAGAGACCGTTTCAGATGGAAGTCGCCAGGCAGGGCCAGACCGCCGTCGTCCGCGTGCGCGGTTTTGCCGACATGACCGAGACCGGAGAATTCCAGGATCAGTTGGCGAATCTGGCCGGCCAGCCCAAAAGCCTCATAGTGGTGGACATGAGCGAGCTGGACTTCATTAATTCGTCGGGGCTTGGAGCATTGATCGCATGCCACCGGACGGCCAAGGAAAACGGCGGCGAACTGAGGCTGGTAAAACCCAAGCCGGCCGTCATGAACGTGCTGGAAATAACGAGGCTCAACGAACTGTTCCATATCTGCCAGAATATCGAACAGGCCGTCAAACCCGCATAATGGACCGGAGTCCGAAGCCGTCGCCCCGGACCACTGGACCATGACGCCCATGAAAAGACGGCTACTTTGCCATCTTGTCGAAGGTGCGGGTCTCGCCTTTTTCAGTGATGGCGATATTCACGACCTGCCCCTGCTGGTTGCGGACAAAAACAACCTTTGCGTTGGGATCGGCCGAAGTCCTGCAGGTATACTCGTTTCCCGAGACCTGCGTCAGAGGGACGGATTCGCTCGCCGGAAGCTGAAGCGAAAAATTCTTTCCATCCTTCAGCACCTTGATAATCGCCTGTGGCGGAACGAAATAATTGCCGTCGGGTTCGCTTATAACGGCACAGCCGGACAGACCGGCAAGAGCCACAGCGACAGCCAGGAAAAGGACCACTTGCTTCATGTTGTGTCTCCTTTCGGATAAATTTTGCATATTTATAGCAACTGATTGCCCTGTTGTATAGTTAAAAATGGCATGTTTTGTAATGCCATTTACGGGCGGGACAATAGGGAAATATCCTTATAGTTGCCTCCGGCGCGGAATTGTGATACTATTGCCGCCCGTCGGACGCGATGGCGGCTCGCTTCGGCCATATTCCGTCGATTGAAATTGGCTGCCGGAAAAATATGGATCATAAACGACATCACTGGCTGGAAAAAACCCAGGTTGAACTGGAGACGATAGCGGCTGTTCTGGCGGTGTATTTTTTCGCGTGGCCCGCGATTCGCCCGCCTGATCCGGCAATGCCGCTTGCGTTTGTTTCCGCTGGCGGATGGAGCGGGGCCGGCAAGTTCGCCCTCATGTTCGTTCTGCTGGCGTTGGTGTCGGCGGTCGCGACGATAAAAGCCCGCGCCGAGGGCGCCGCACTGGTCTGCCTGATCGGGGCGGGGGGGCTGAGCCTGCGGTCGTCTTCCGCGATCGGCCTGATGCAGATTTCAGAAGACCGGTTGGGCGGCCTGTTCTGGCAGATGCTCCTGGAGATGGCGATGATGGCGGCCGCACTGGCCGCGGCGGTGGCGATCATCGACTTGATTCGCCGGCAGGTGTTCCGCCGCAGTCCGGGGCTGATCTGGATCAGCCCGCTGGACAAGGCCGCCGAGAAAAAGGAAAAATTCGCGGACAATCCCCTCTGGAATCTCGGGCAGGGCAAGACCCTCACCGGCATTGGGGCAGGCCTGGCTGATCGCGGCGCAAACGTCCTGAAGGCCTGCGGCTGCCTGCTTATCAGCCTGGCGCTGGGGCTTGTCATTACGATGCTGTTCATCCAGTCGGCCGACAGGGGACAGATATTGTTCGCGATGTTCGCGGGATTCTTCCTGTCGGCCCTTGCCGCCGACCAGTTTTGCCCGACCCGCATCGCACTGGCCGCATGGTGTTCGCCCATTCCGGCGGGAATATTGCTTTATCTGATTTCGGCCGTTAATACCGCCGGGCGGGGCCAGACGTGGACTAGCGTAAACGCTTACGGCCTGGCGCTGCCTATAGATTGGCTGACCTTCGGCTGCGGCGGAGCGGTGCTGGGCGCTTGGGTCAGCCAGAGAATAAGGGAATCCGCCTTGCTGGAAAAGGCTACAAATATTGGAGAAAAAAATGAGTAAGCCGGTTTTGGGAGCACAGTTGTACACCTGTCGGAGTTTTTGCAAGACCATTGAAGGCGTTGCCGAGACGTTCAGAAAAGTCGCCCAAATAGGTTACAAGACCGTTCAGATATCCGGCTTCGGACCGGTAAATCCCAAAGACGTCGCCAAATTGCTGGGCGACACAGGGCTGGAAGTGTCCTGCACTCACCTGGGCTGGAAGCGGTTTCAGACCGAGCTTGACGCCGTCATCGAAGAGCACAAGCTCTGGAAATGCACACATCTGGCCGTCGGCAGCATGCCGGAGGAATACTTCAAGACCGGCATGGAAGGCATCAAGCGTTTCGTGGATGAACTGACGCCCATCGCCAAAAAGCTCGCGAAGGAAGGAATGGATTTTTCGTTCCACAATCACAACATGGAACTGGCCAAAGTGGCCGGCATGCGCAAGCCCTGGCTTGCCGCTCTTTATGAAACAGCCCCCAAAGACGTCCTCAAGGCCGAGATCGACACATATTGGATAACCGCCGGCGGCGGCGACCCGGCGGCATGGATCAAGATGTGCGCCGGCAGGGAGCCGCTGGTGCACTTCAAGGACATGCTCATAACGCCCGATCGCGAGATACGCATGGCCGAGATCGGAGAGGGCAACCTGAACTGGCAGGCCATCATCCAGGCCTGCACGGACGGCGGTGTCGAATACGCACTCGTCGAACAGGACAACTGCTACGACAGGGACCCATTCGAGTCCCTGAAGATCAGTCTGGAGAACCTGAAGAAAATGGGTCTGTCTTGATGCAGGCCTGTTTTATGGCAAAAAAAGTTTCATACGGTCCCGGCAGCCAATATAATGCTCCGGCGTTTTGGCCCGGAAAACGCCCAGGCGGCCGGCATGGCCATTTACGGATAATTGAGAAGGAGAAGCATTAATGCCACTGGTACCGATGCGAATACTGCTGGATCACGCCGCCGAGAACAACTACGGCGTGGCCGCGCTGAACGTCAACAACATGGAGCAGATACAGGCGATCATGGAGGCCGCCAGGGAAACCGATTCGCCGGTGATAATCCAGGCCAGCCGTGGCGCCAGGCAATACACCAACGATATCTTCCTTCGCAATCTGATGTTCGCCGCCGCCGAGCTGTATCCGGATATCCCCGTCGCGATGCACCTGGACCACGGCAATGGTCCGGCCACGTGTTTCAGCGCCATGACGAACGGCTTCACCAGCGTGATGATGGACGGCTCGCTGTCCGACGACGGCAAGACGCCCAGCACATATGAATATAACGTCAAGGTTACCAGGGCCGTGGTCGATGTGGCCCATGCGGTCGGCATCACGGTCGAGGGCGAGATCGGCGCCCTTGGCGGCATCGAGGACGGCCACGGCGCCGGCCTGTCGGAAGAAGAAGTCAAAAAGCACCTGACCGACCCGGCCCAGGCGGAAAAATTCGTCAAGGACACCGGCGTCGACGCCCTTGCCGTCGCCATCGGCACCAGCCACGGGGCTTACAAGTTCGCAAAAAAACCGACCGGCTCGGTCCTGCGGATGGACGTCATCATCGACATTCACAAACGCCTGCCGAACTGCCATATGGTCATGCACGGCAGTTCCAGCGTCCCGCAGGAACTCCAGGACCTCATCAACAAATACGGCGGCAGGATGAAACCCACCTTCGGAGTCCCGGTTGAAGAAATCCAGAAGGGGATAAAGAACGGCGTGCGGAAAATCAACGTGGACACTGACAACCGCATGGCCATTACCGCCGCCATCCGGAAGGTCTTCGCCGAGACGCCGGAAAAGTTCGATCCTCGCGACTACCTCAAGCCGGCACGCGACTTGATGAAGCAGGTCTGCAAGGATCGCATGGCCGCGTTCGGACAGGCCGGCAACGCCGGAAAGATCAAGCTCAAAACCTGCCGCGAACTGATCGACTTCTACAAACCGGCGAAAAAATAAGCGGCATTTTTGTTTCGATTTTAAAAAACGCTAGCGGTAAACGACAGAAACCATCAAAAATGAGGGCTTCTTTTTTCTCCGGAATGCCATCTATTGAGGCGTTGTACGGATTCTGTATCGCCGATATTGAGGCCCAAAGGGCCGGCAGATAGTAGCCCCGGGTGCAGCGCAGTCCGCCGTCAGGCGGACGGAGCGGAACCCGGGGTACGGATGTCATTCATCGTATTTTTCAAAATTTTCGATCCCGCCACCGGCAAGTGAGCCGAGACCCCCGAATGCCTCGGCCAATATTTTTCGTCGAGTCAATCAACCGTAGTGGGTGAAAGCTGTCGTGGGCTTATCAAACGTGGGCGGGACTTGTCCGGCGAAACCTTTTTAGCGAAGTCGGAGGGGGTGTTGCTTTTTCACAACGACGGATAAATTTGTGTCGAAAATCCTTGGTTGAGGCGTCCTGCGATCGCGGCTCATCTGCCGTGGCGCGATCGAAGATAGGAAACTTTTGGATGACGACTTTAGCCCAGGGTGAAGCGAGGACGGCTATTGCCGTCCTCG
>JACRIL010000158.1 GCA_016235825.1 Planctomycetota bacterium | reverse complement strand
GTGGACGATAAGGCTCAGGCATATCGTCGCGATCGAGCACAGCAGGATAAGAGGCAGCCAGACCAGCAGGGGTTTTGACCACTGCCTTGCGGGGAAATTGGCCAGGCCGGTGTACTGGAATTTGTCGCCCCACTTCTCATGGGTGTTCCAGTTGAAACCGACGAACTGTCCCCTGGGTTTTCCCTGGATATACTGATCGATGACGGCATCGTCGTATTTGCCGTCGGCCACGAGCATCTCCGGCGGGACATACTCGATCACTTTCTTGTCTTTCCAGCCCGATTCGGTCTTGTTGTATTTTGCCGGCAGGACGAGGGCCTCCGTGAAGAGTCCCATCATGCTGCTGCCGCCGGGGATGCAGCAGGCCATCAGGGCCAAAATCATTATGGTGGCCAGTTCCTTTGGCGAGAAATGCCAGGACGGGCGCATTCGGTGGAGGATCGGATTGATCGCGGCGGCAAGGATGATGATAAATCCGAACACGCTTATCGGCAGGTGATTGCCGACTATGTAGGTTACGCACATTACAGCGTCGTTGAGGTATCCGTATGTGGCAATGAACAAGGCTGCCAACAACCCTATGATTATGCTGCGTGTCGTCATGGCGTTTCCAAATTCTTTCCGGCCGATCTGAAGCCGGAGAATGGAGAAAAATACTTTAAGCTGCCTAAAAGACAGTAAAGGAGCACACTTAAGTACATGCTATACATAAAATCTGGGGTTACTTCGCGAATTTTATTGATTTGTGAGACTATTTTATTGTTTTTTGTATTACGGGCGTCATCGGATGGGCAAAACGCCATTACCGGGCAGGTGAAAACCAGCTATCGACCTGCCTGATAACATTTCGGGTGTCTTTGATGCGGCTTTGAATGAATTCATGTTGAAACGATCGGTCGCGAGCGATACAAATCGATGCACTTCAATCCGGGCGATAGGCCTGGAATGTAAAAACAATAAGATAGTCTCATAAATCAATAAAAATCGCATAGCAACTTCGCGGGGGATGTGCATAAGATAACTTAAAGTGAGCGATATGACCATAACTGGTGAGCAATATGACCATGACTAGAATCAATTGTTTGTTTTTTCTTTCAGTATTTTGGGTCGCATGGTTCGGCAGTAGTGATCTCCTTTGGGCCCAGGCCCAGGCGGAAAGCCGACCGGCTTCGTCCATGGAGCAGCTCCTGAAACCGCAGGACGTCCGCAAGGGGCTATGCGTGCATGTCGGCTGCGCCGACGGAAAAATAACGGCGGAACTCTATCAGGGCGGCAAATTTGTCGTGCACGGCCTGGACCCGGATTCGGAGAACATCCAGAAGGCCCGGCAGCATATTCAATCAAAAGGCATCTACGGCCCGGTGTCAGTGGAGTGCCGGCCCGCAGACAAGCTGCCATACACGCACGACACGGTGAACGTTCTGATCGTGGACCGGTTGGAGGAGATGCTCGGCAAGGGTTTCAAGATCGCCGAGGCGATGCGCGTGCTTGCTCCGCATGGTGTGGCGTTTTTCGGCGGGTTGGACGAAAACGCCCTGAAGGCCAAACTTGCCGAGGCAGGCGTCAAAGACGCTCAGATAATTCAGGCGGATGGGATCTGGGCGAAGGTCGTCAAGCCGTATCCGGCGGAGATGGACCAGTGGCAGCAGCATCGTTATGACGCCTCGCGGTCGGCGGTCTCAAAGGACAAACTGGTCGGGCCGGTTACGGGAATACGCTGGATTCATGGCGAGTTGTGGTCCAATCTCTGGACGCCGGTCAACAGCATTATTTCGGCAGGCGGAAGGAATTTCTACCTGAAGGCGCCGGAGCCGGGCGACGCGGGCAAGGTTTACCGGCTTGAGGCCCGCGACGCCTTCAACGGATTCAAGCTGTGGGAACGGCCCGTGCAGGCGATGGCGAACAAGGTTCTCTCGGCTGTCGCCGTCGGCGACAAAGTGTACGTGAATCTTGCCGCCAGGCCCGACGGCCCGGTTTCGCTAGCGGCCCTCGATGCCGCGACGGGCGAGATCGCGAAGACCTACGCGACGCAGGGCGAACTGACATATCATAAAGGATGCCTGGTCGCCCGTGAAAAGCCGGAATTGTGGACGGTATGGGATCCCGTCAAAGGCGAAAAACTCAGGACTTTTGCTGTGAAAAAGTCGCACGGCAACGCCCCGGTCGTCATTGCGGACGACCTTGTTTTTGTGACGGACGCCAATCCGGATGCATCGGAAAACACTGATGCCCCAAAATCCGTCGTCGTATGCCTGGATTTTGGCACGACAAAGGAGAAGTGGCGCACGCCGAATGTGGGGGATGGAGAACTGTTCTGGTGCAGCCGGGGAATTCTGCTGACCGAGCCTGTCGTGAAAAATCCGGGTGCCAAGGAAATCCACGCCTTTTCGGTCCAGGACGGCAGACATTTGTGGAAATATCCGACGTGCAGCAAAAAAGGCGACTTCTTCAGCGCCTTCATAATGGGCGACGTCCTGTGGACCTATGACCGGTTGCCGATTACTGAGACAGGCAAGTACGGTCCGGATAATGCTGTCGCCAGCGACAAGTATAAAAAGAATATCGGATATATCGGGCTGGACCCAGCGACCGGCCAGAAGAAGAAGTTTGACACCGGCTGGTGGAAAAATTTCGGACGCTGCGGTCCTGACCAGGCCACTGAGCGCTATGTTTTGGGCATGGATATGTCCGTGTATGATTTTGAGAAGATGGAGACGTACGCCTGTTATGTCGCGCGGGGCGATTGCCGCGACAGTTACATGCCCGCTAACGGCATGATGTACCAATATGGCCACCAGTGCGCGTGCAGTTCTTTTGTGTGCGGGGTAATGGGCCTGTCGCCGGACCCGCTTGTCGCGGCGGATGAGATGAAGGCCCGTGCCGGAGAGCCGCTGGAAAAAGGGCCGGCGTTCGGCGCGGCCGTCCAAAGCGGGCCACCGTCCCCGACCGACTGGCCGACGTACAGGCACGACGCGTTTCGCAGCGGGGCGACGGCGGCGACCGTGCCGGCGGAACTGAAGGTGCAATGGAAGGTCAAGGCCGGCAGCAAGGTCAGCAGCCCCGTTGCGGCCGGCGGAATGGTTTTCGTATCCGCAATAGACGAACACAAGATTCTGGCGCTGGATGCAAAGACCGGCGATACCCGCTGGACCTTCACGGTCGGCGGACGGGTTGACACGCCGCCCACGTACCATGCCGGCTTGCTGCTGTTCGGCTCGCACGACGGGCATCTTTACTGCCTCAAGGCCGCAAGTGGCGAACTCGTCTGGCGGTTCCGTGCCGCGCCGGAAGACCGGCGGATCGTGGCGCGGGACCGCGTGGAGTCCGTCTGGCCGCTGAACGGCACGGTGCTTGTCGAGAACGGCGTAGCGTACGTCGCCGCCGGGCGGCACTGCGACGCCGATGGAGGAGTATTTTTCCACGCCCTTGAGCCGGACACCGGCAAGGTCCTCTGGGAAAAGCGGATAGCTGGGTTCCCCCCATTCCGCACGGACTCGCACAGCAGGACGATAGCTTCCCGTTTCGTGACGGATCCCCAGAAGTTTGAATCCCTCTCTCCTTCCGACAGGGATCTCCTGGCCGGATATGAAAGGTCCACTTACAACGACGTTCTCATAAGCGACGGCAGGACGATTTTTCTGGGCGCCCTCTGCATCGACATCGAAACCCGCAAGGAATTGCCGATTCCGCCCGCTGCGGCGTTTTACGGCGGAGGCGGGACATTCCTGTGCGACAACTCGAGGCCGGGCTACGGCGGCGACAGAAACCAATGGGCGCTCGTCGGCGACACATGGCGGAAAAACAAAGCAGTAAGTCTGGCGTCGGGCAACGGCTTGGCCATCGACGGGCAAAGGGTCTATGGAATCCGCCAGGGGGATGAAAAAGGCAAATCGATGGGTTTGATTTTCGCCATAAAAAAACAGGGGATCATCGGCCCCAGGGTTGAAACGCAACCCTCACAGCAGCAGGTCAAGGGTTGGCAAAAAACCGACAAGGACTTTCTCCGCATGATGGCCATTCTGGTTACGAAGGACAAGGTCTTCGTGGCCTGCCAGCCGGGCGGGGCAAAATATAGCCCTGAAAATCCCAAAGTGGGCGAAATAAGAATTTTTTCCGCCGAGACAGGCGAGAAGCTGGGACAGTTCGACCTTGGCGCCGAACCGTCATTCGACGGCCTGGCGGCGACCGATGGCTGCCTGTTCGTCTCGATGCAGGAAGGCGAGATTCTTTGCTTGCGCTAAGCCTAGCCAGGATGAACAAGGCCAAAATAAAAACGCGAAAGTATCCCGATTGACCCGATCAACCAATCTGAAATCCGGAAACATCGGTCATGATACCCGCATGAACGGCCCGAGCACTGAACTGTCCGGTTTGCCTTCGCGGCGGCGGAGATTTTATTGGGCCGCCGTTGCCGGGACATCTCTGGCGATGGCGATATTGTTGTGGATCCTTCTGTCGGCGGATGCCAAAGAACATGAATCGGGGCCGGTCGTTCTCAGTTATATGATGTGGGGCAAGGAGAACGAGATCCGCGAGATGCGGGCCAAGTTGGACGAATTTGAACTGCAGAATCCCGGCGTAAAAATCAGAATCACTCATGTAACCGGTCTGTATCAGACCAAACTGGCGACGATGCTGGCCGGCGGGATCGGGCCGGATGTATTCATGCTTCACGAGGCGATGCTCCCGGCCCTGGCCGAACGCAAGCTGCTGCTGGGGCTGGACGAGAGGGTCGCCTCGGACCCGGATGTGCGCCTGGATGAGTTTTTTCCCCAGATCGTTGAAAGCTGCCGCTACAGGCCCCAGTGGAGCAACAGACCGCTCCTTTACAGATTGCCGACATCGTTCATAGCCACGGTGGTGTATTACAATCGGGACCAGTTTGACGCGGCCGGCGTGCCTTACCCGGCCGACGACTGGACGTGGGAAGATTTCCGCGAAAAGGCGCGGCGCTTGACGATCCGCGACGCCAAAGGCGCCGTTGCGCGGTTCGGGTGCTGGAACGTCGGGGCATGGCTGAGCTTCCTGTGTTTCATGTGGCAGAACGGCGGTGAATGTTTCGATAAAAACGACATGCTCGTCATCGGCAAGCCCCAATATCTAGATCGCAACGTCGAGGCCCTGCAATTCTGCGCCGATCTGACGTTCGTGGACAAGGTGCAGCCTAACGTCGCGATGCAGGAGTCGCTGCCGCATAACCCTTTCGAGTCCGGCAAGACGGCGATGTTTCTTACAGGCACGTGGCACACCAACCAGATGAAGGATTTCACTGCTTTCCGCTGGGCCATGGCCCCGCTGCCCGGACGCGGCGGCAGGGCCACGGTAATCACTTGCGGTGGATCAGTCATCAACAACCAGACGAAGCATCCGCGCGAGGCGTGGCTGCTGCTGAAATTTTTTACCTCGGACAAGGAACAGCAGGCTATCCTGCTCAACGCCCGCGGTCTGCCGGCCAAGATGTCCGTCGCACGGCAGTGGAAGCAGCACATCCAGGGATTCCAGCCGGACTGCCGAATGGAAGTTGCGTTTGACTCGCTGCGATTCGCCAGGCCTCAACCACGCGGCAGGCAGGTCAGTCCTCTCCTGGACATTCAGATTGCAAATGAGAGGGAGAAAATCATGACCGGCACGACGGGGCGGGACGGCATACGGGAGGCGCTGGTCCGGCTTCAGCAGACTTACGACACCGCCTGCCCCTACTGCAATCCGCTGAAATAATTGCGAAGGAGAAACCCCGACGATGCGTTGGAGCAAAGGCCGCAGACTGGAAGCATACAGCGCACTGCTGTTCATCCTGCCCAATGTGCTGGGATTTGCGGTGTTTACGCTGTTTCCGGTCGCCGCCTCGCTGATCCTGGCGTTTTTCAACTGGTCGCCGCTTCAGGGCGCGTCCGATTTTTCCGGCACGTCGGAATTTGCGGGCCTGGCCAACTTCTGGCACGCCGTGGGCTTCCACCAGCACGTCGACTCGAGCTGGCATGCCAACGACGCGTTTTTCTGGCAGTACCTCGGCAACACCGTGATACTGATGGCCGGCATACCCTTTGCGATCATCGGTTCGCTGTTTATCGCCAATCTCCTGAGCCGCAAGCTCAAGGGCGTGCCGCTGTTTGTAACGGTGTTCTTCCTGCCCTCGGTAACGAGCGGCGTGGCGACGTACATGATCTGGCAGATACTCCTGAATCCCGAGAAGGGGCTGATAAACGCGGTCCTGTTGGCGATGGGGATGGATGCCCCGCCCCAGTGGCTGCACGATGTAAGTTGGGCCAAGCCAGCCCTGATAATCATGGGTCTCTGGTCGAGCATCGGCGGATACAACATGGTGCTCTACCTTGCGTCGCTTCAGTCCATTCCGCAGGAACTTTACGAATCGGCGGAGATCGACGGGGCCGGCGGTTTCGCCAAATTCGTCCACATCACCTGGCCGATGGTCTCGCCGACGACATTTTTCATATTCATCATGTCGCTGATCGGCGGGTTCCAGGGCGGCTTCGCGGCGTCGTACATAATGACAAAGGGCGGCCCGGCCGGCTCGACGACCACGATCAGCTATTACATATACAATCTGGCGTTCTCCAACTTTTTCGAGATGGGATACGCCTCGGCCGTAGCCTGGATATTGTTCCTGATAACCCTGGCTGTCTCGCTCATAAACTGGAACGTTACGCGCAAACGGGTCCACGGGGAGGTCTTTGTATGAGCGGCGCACCGGACATTTCTTCGGACGAGACCAGGCCCCGCGGAAAGCAGCCGGGTTCGGGCAGGCTGCGGACCGTGATAGTCTACGGAATCCTGGTTGCGCTGGGTTCGACCATGGTTCTGCCGTTTCTGTGGATACTCGGCGCGGCCTTCAAACCCGTCGGCGAATTCGCCGATCCGTGGAAACTTTTCCCGTCGCATCCGACGCTAGACAATTTCCGCGCCGCCTGGAATATGGTTCCGTTCGCGAGGTTCTTCCTGAACAGTCTGTTCATCGCCATTTTCGTCACGGCCGGCAGCGTTTTGACCAGCGCGCTGTCCGGATACGCCTTCGCCCGGCTGCGTTTTCCCGGCCGCGACCGCATTTTCATCGGCTACCTGGCGACCATGATGGTCCCCTGGAGCGTGGTGATGATTCCGAACTTCATCCTGCTCAAGGCGTTCGGCTGGCTGGACAGCTACTACGCCCTGACCGTGCCCGCTCTTTTCAGCGCGTACGGAACCTTCATGCTGCGGCAGTTTTTTCTGGGAATTCCAAAAGAATACGAGGAGGCCGCGAAGATCGACGGATGCGGGTACCTGAGGATTTTCTGGCACGTGATCCTGCCGCTTTCGCGGCCGGCCCTGGTTACGCTGGCGCTGTTCACCTTCCTGGGCCACTGGAACGATCTGATGGGCCCGCTGATCTTCATAAATTCCGAAGACAAGATGACCCTGCCGCTGGGCCTGGAGCGGTTCAAGGGGATGTATTCGACCGACTGGGGCCCCCTGATGGCCAGCACGCTGCTCATGCTGATTCCCATGCTTATCCTGTTCGGGATCGGCCAGAAATATTTCACAAAGGGCATCAAGCTCGCAGTGGACAAAGGATGATTTTCCAGAAGGACAATATCTTGGAAGTTCAGTACGAACAATTTGCAGCATGTAGGTCGCGCAACTTGTTGCGCGACACAATTTTCCGCGTGCAACGAGTTGCACGCCCTACTTTTAAGCCCGGCAGGGCGTTTGATAGTAGCCCAGGGTGGCTTGTCCGGCGTAGCCTTGGCGAAGCCGGAAGCGCAGTCCGCCGTAAGGCGGATGAAGCGGAACCCTGGGAATGCCCGTTATTCGATGAAGTTTCAAAGCCTCGTTCCCGCCACAGGCAAACGTGGCAAAAACTTGGACAACCCCGGCCGATGTTTTGGAACTTGGCACTTATCTGCTATGGGAAAAAGGCGATGTGTGGAATCTCGATAGATTGTCATGGAAATAGACCTCCGGTAAAAATATCCGTCATTCAATCGCCCGCAGGGGGCTCGAATTGTGCGACGCCGGATACCCCGCCCTCCGCTTCCGGCTTCGCTAAAGCTACGCCGGACAAGTCGCTCCGGGACGGGGCTACTTTCAAACGCCCTGACGGGCTGACAGGATGGACTTGTCCAACCCAGCATCTGAACAATGCCAAACAATGTTTTAAATTAGAACCTGATGAAATAAACAGGAGACGACCGTGGCGGACGTAACTTTCACTAATGTGCACAAGGTTTATGACGGAAAGATAAAGGCGGTCAGCGACTTCAACCTGAAGGTCTCGCACGGCGAGTTCGTGGTGCTGGTGGGGCCTTCCGGCTGCGGCAAATCGACCTCGCTGCGGATGGTGGCAGGTCTGGAGGAGATCACGAGCGGGACGATAGCCATCGGAGATCGGGTGGTCAACGAGGTTCCGCCCAAGGACCGCGACATCGCGATGGTCTTCCAGAATTACGCGCTCTATCCGCACATGACGGTCTTCGACAATATGGCGTTCGGGCTTAAATTGCGAGGCTTCGCGAAGGCCGAGATACGCCGGCGCGTGCAGGAGGCGGCGGAGATTCTGGGCATCCGCGATCTTCTGGAGCGCCGGCCCAAGGCGCTTTCCGGAGGCCAGCGTCAGCGCGTGGCGGTTGGGCGGGCGATTGTCCGAAAGCCCGCCGTCTTCCTCTTCGACGAGCCGCTTTCGAACCTCGACGCCAAGTTGAGGGTGCAGATGCGGGTCGAGATCAATCGGCTGCACAAGCGGCTGGGCACGACCATGATCTACGTTACGCACGACCAGATCGAGGCCATGACCATGGGCGACAGGATCGTGGTGATGAAGGACGGCTGGGTGCAGCAGGTGGACAGCCCCCTGGGACTCTACGACAGGCCGGCCAACATGTTCGTGGCCGGCTTCATCGGCACGCCGCCGATGAATTTTTTCCACGGACAGGTCGTGCAGGCCGCTGGCGGCGGTCCGTCCTTCGAAGAAGGGAGCTTCACGCTGGAACTGCCGAAAGAATGGTCCGCGAAAGTCGGGCCTTATCTCGGCAAAGCCGTCGTGCTCGGCCTGAGGCCGGAAGATGTCGGATCGGCCGCCGCCGAGCAGGCCGCAAACGCGCCAAAAATCCGCGCCACCGTGGAGATGACGGAGTCGATGGGGTCGGAATCCTACGTGCATCTGAATACGGGAAAGCACACGTTTGTCTCCCGAATGGACGCCCATCGCGGCCTTCAGAGGGGACAGCAGGCGGAATTGACCGTCCTGCTGCACAAGACGCACCTTTACGACCCCGCCACCGAAAAACTTATCATCTGAACGGCCCGGTGCAGCCGAGACGTCGCCGGCGATGCATTGCGGAAAAAGCTGGAAAAATCCGCAAAAATTTGCGAAAATCAAGAACGAGATCGCTGCATGGTAGGGTGCCAGAGCGGCTTATCGGGCCGGGCAAAAGCAGTCACTATTGGGCAGGTTGATTTTCCAAAAAAAATTCTTATTTTCCTCTTGACTTCAACCTAACAATATGCTAACATTCAAACATCCGGCGAAACCCGCCTGCCGATGTCACGAAGCGTGGCACGGTGGAAGGTAGTGGGCCGACCGGGTCCTTGCGGGAGGATTCCCGTGCAAACGCCAGGTAGCAGCTGCAGAATCAGAGTCGTCAGTACATCTGTCTTCAGAACGCCCATCTTCGATCCGCATCTCGCGGATTCTCCTCACCGATCACGTTCCGACATCGCTGGTACGTTCCGGGGTGACTCGCCTTAGCGGGTAACAGGGCTGGCAAAGGATTGGTCCAGCCCTTTTAAGCCCCACCGGACGCTCGGCGTAAAGCCCGCGAAGGTCGCAAGGATGCGGCCATCGCGGGTCTGTCGCTGCGCTGGCTATGCACGAATCCATTTTTGATTGGAACGCTATTTATGGAAACTTTTGAGATATTCGGTTGGACGGCGACGGCCATGGCGCTGATAGGTGCATGGCTGAACAACAGAAAGCTGCGTTTCTGCTTTGTTCTCTGGCTGGCCAGCAACGCGATGACGTTCGGCATGCACGCATGGGTGGCGATGTGGTCGCTGGCGGCAAGAGATGTGGCTTTTTTCGTACTGGCCATGCATGGCTGGTTGTTGTGGGGACATAAAAACAGACAAGAGAGAGGTAATCAAACATGACGACACACAAGGCACTGGTAGTGGAAGATGACGGCAAGACCTGTGAGGCCATAGACGAAATTCTGGCCGCGCTGGGACACGAGTACGATCTGGCTGGAAGCCTGCTTGAAGCACGCAAGCGGCTGCGAACGAACGCATATTCCTATATTTTACTCGACTGGGAAATCCCGGCGAAGATTGGAGGCCTGCCAAGGATCCAGAATGCAGAAAACTTCCTGGATGATCTTAAAGTCGCCAGAGGCGACAGTCCTCCGCCTGTGATCGTGATGATGAGTCCAGGCGACTGTAAGTCGGATTTGGCGCTGGAGCTCATTCGACTCTCGGCAGGTCTTACAAGACGGGGCGCGGCGGATTTTATTGGCAAACCTTTTCGGACGGCCGGGCGGACGTTGGACAGGGTCATAAAAAAATTGCTTGATAGGAGATTTTCGGGCAACGATGTAATCGCAGATCCGAAGTTTGATCCCGGTGATGAACAACTGGATGAAACGAAAATCTTGCAGAAAAATCGCGATGGTTGGTTGACGGTGTCGGGCGGTGCCGAACTGCTGATGGATGTCATGAGCGATATTGACGAGAAGAAAGCCCGTGCAAGAGTCTCAAAGGCGGCCGAAGCCGGCAAGTTCAAGACAAATGGCCAGAAGGGATCGCAACGTCGCATCGACAGGGACAGCTTCAACACATGGCGATTCCAGCAACGGGATTTGGATCTTAAAAAAGAGAATGAAAACGGAGACTGGTAATTTTTGCGCAGTGCGCACCGCGCAAAGGGGTAAAAACAGGCAAAAAACACGAAAAAAGTCAAAATGCTTGAAACCGACAACTCACGATATTACAATGAAATGCGCGCTTTGGGCTAATTGCTTGAGCGGCTTCCAAGCTGGACGTTGAGGGTTCGACTCCCTTCGCCCGCTTTTGGGAATATCGTTCAAGAGTCGCTGACAAACCCGAATCAGGCGCGACGGGAAAGGAGAAGCGGGCGGCATGGCATTTTTCGAGAATCAGGCACGGGCCAGGCGCAGCACGCTGCTGCTGGTGGCGCTGTTCGTCCTGGCTGTCATAATAATAGTGGCTGTCCTCAACTTCGCGATAATCGGCGGGATCATAATATCCGAGGATGGCGGAGGCTCGACGTATCCGGACGAGCAGCCGGCCCGGCCGGCGGGCGGCTGGGACCTGTGGTGGCGGCCGGAGGCGATAATGATCATCTCCGGCATAACTCTGGGCATCATCTTTTTCGGCTGCCTGTTCAAGATGCTCTCGCTGAGCGACGGCGGCAGCGCGGTGGCCAAGATGCTCGGCTGCGTGAAGGTCTCGCCCGGCACGAAGGATTTGGGCGAGCGAAAGCTCATCAACGTGGTCGAGGAGATGTCGATAGCCTCCGGCATACCCGTGCCCGGCATTTACGTGATGGAAGAGGACTCGATCAACGCCTTCGCCGCCGGGCTAAACACGTCCAACGCGGTGGTGGCCGTAACACGCGGCGCGATGAAAAAACTCAACCGCGAGGAACTCCAGGGCGTCATCGCGCACGAGTTCAGCCACATCCTCAACAGCGACATGAGGCTCAACATCAGGCTCATGGGGATACTGTACGGGATTCTGCTGATCGCGCTGATCGGATACGGGATCGTCAGGATAATCGGGCAGGGAAGAATCCGCATAAAGGGCAAAGGCGGGGCGGTGATAATCGGCATATTCCTGGTCGGACTGGTGATGATGATCGTCGGCTACATCGGCCTGTTTTTCGCAAGGCTGATCCAGAGCGCGGTGTCGCGCCAGCGGGAATATCTGGCCGACGCCTCGGCGGTGCAGTTCACCCGCAACTCGGCGGGCATCGTCGGGGCGCTCAAGAAGATCGGCGGGCTGACAGGCTCAAAGATCGGGGCCAACAGCGCGCAGGAGGCGGCGCACCTGTTCTTCGGCGACGCCCTGTCGCGGCTGACCGGCAGCCTGATGGCCACGCACCCGCCCCTGGAAAAACGCATAAAGGCCCTCGATCCGACGTTCAGCGGAAAGTTCTCGGAAATCACGCCCGACGCCGAAGACACGGACTATCAATCGCCGATTTCGCATCTTCAGGCGGTCTCCAGCGGCAAGGGGATGGACGGCTGGCGGATGAAGGTCAAGCCCGGCGACATAACCGGCCGGATGGGCACGCTCGACAAACAGCAGATCGCATATGCCGCGATGGTCAGGGCGCAGATTCCCGCGGAAATATCCCAGGCCGTGCATTCGCCGGCCGGGGCGCAGGCCGTTATCGCGTGCATGCTGCTGGAAAAGGAAGGACAGCTCCGCGCGACGCAGCTCGATCATCTTGGCCATGAAATATCGTCCGACGTCCGCGAGCAGGCCGAAAACCTCTCGCCGCTGGTAGAATCAATGCCGCCAGCCGCTCGCCTGCCGGCCGTCAGCATGGCGCTGCCTGCCCTGCGCGAACTCGATGCCGCCGCTGCCGACAAATACAAGGCCGCACTGAAGTTCATCATCGAGTCCGACAAGCAGGTTACCTTATTCGAGTATCTTCTCTATCGCATCGTGGGCCAGGCGTTTTTGACGGCCAGGCAGTCATCGCAGGCCGACAAATCGAAATACTATTCGCTCGCGCCGCTCTGGCCGGGGGCGGTTGCGATCATGGGCGCCGTTGCCTGCGCCGGCGAAAAAGACCCGACAGAAGCGGCCGAGGCGTTCCAGCACGGCATGAGCTGGCTTAGCACCGATGCCCAACAAGCCTCCCCGCAGATGCCCTCGCTGGGCAAACTGGACGAGGCGTTGAACCTTTGGTCGCAGGCCTCCCCGGGGCTGAAAAAGCGTCTGATCGGGGCGTGCACTGCCTGCGCGGCAGCCGACGGTATCATCCAGGTCCAGGAGGCCGAACTGCTCCGCGCCGTCGCCTGCGTCCTGCACTGCCCCATGCCGCCCATACTCGAATCGGCTGCCTGATTCCTCGTCATGTGAAATTTTGACGGATTTTCACGATATTTCGTGAAAATATCGGGACAGCTTGCTCATCTTTCGATCGACATTACCTTGCCCGTTTTCACATCCACGACGATTCCGCCCGGAGTAACCAGGATATTGCCTTCATTTGTAACAGTCAGTTCACTCGGCTCCGCTTTGGTCTGCGTTTCAGCAACCCAGAGAATTTTTCCGTTACTGTCGGTCGCCTGAAGTTTGACTTTGACCGGATTCTTGCCAGACGTCAGCAGTTTAACGGTAATTCCGTCTGCTGTCGTAATCTCCGTGGCAGGCTTGGGAGGGGCCGGTTCGCTGTATTTGGGGTTGTCGGCCTCCGGTGCCTTTTGGCCTTCCGGCAGGATTGTGAACTCGACCGGCTGGGTCTTCAACTCGCCCGTCCACAAATCGGACTGATCTATGGAACATTTCGGGTCTCCCCTGGATGAGTATTGCCCCACAATCCTGTATTTGCCGGATACAAGCTGCTTTTCTATGGAAATTTCCCCGCCCGGCCCTTTTATGCACAGTGCGGCCAGATTTATATCCACCTTGAACTTTGCCTCCGGGCCGATCAAAGCCAGGCCGGGAATGTTCCTTTCCCACGCCTTTTCCGGCTCGACTGCCTCAATTGTCTTGCCGTCCGGGAGCGTGATATTAAATTTGAAGCAGCCATACTCATATCCCCACGAGCAGCCCCGGCTCCAGATCTTTACCGCCTGGTCGGCGCTGTTAACCAGGACGAATTTAAATTTTACGGGCTGGCCGAGGGCGAACGAATCCTTCTGCGGCACAAGCTCGCCCGACAGGGCGCACTTCCTGATTATGACCTTGGCCCGTGCGATTATCTCCGGATCGGAATCCTTGTTTTTTATGATCTCGCGGATCGCCGGCAGGACGGGGCCGCCAATCTGGATGAGTCTTTCGGTCGCCGCCTCACGGACCTTTGAATCGTTATCGCCGAGCTGTGCGATCAACTTTTTTATCTCTTTCTGGCTGACGGCCGACACCGTGGCCGGGCTTGTCGCAGCCGGCTTTTCCACGACATTCTGCGCCGGCTGGCTCGTCGCCTCGCCGCTTCGCGCCCACACCACCGTCCATTTTACCTCCTTTTCACCAAAGTAAAAGTACCACGCGTCATCCAAGTCCTTCGACCAGCCGCGATCCTTGTTATGAACCAGCAGGCCCCCGGCAAAAAAATTATGCGGCCCATCCACCGTAACGTCAAACACAGCCACTTTCCCTCGCACCAGCCGCGGCGCCGCGTCAAGCTTCACTACGCCATCTGGTCCTTGCAGAACATCGCCAACAACGATTGTATCTGCCCGCTTCCACTGCCCGCCAGCCCACACAGGGTGCTCACCCGTCACGCGCAGGCAGTTTCCCACGGCCATCACCTCGTCGCGTTCGCTTACTCGAATCGTTCGCACGGTGGCCGTAACTCGCTGTTTGCGCTGCAGGTCATACGCCCATACATGGTCGCCCTCGGCCAGTTTCTCTACCGCCACGCCCCCGCCCGGCGTGTCTATCTTCGTCCCCGCCGCCACGCACGTGGAAATCTCCCGCGAACTCACCCTCACAACCTCGCCCGCCGGCGTTACGTCCACTCGATACAGCGGGTAGCTCCACGATTTGCCGGGCTGCCCGCGCGCGTACACCTGCACCGTTCCGTCCGACCCGTCACACACCAGCCCCTTCACGTCGGCACTCTCCACATGGCCTTGCGGCTCACCGGCCGCGTCCGGCGCGTGCTGCTTCAGAGCCGCCAATGCCGCACGCCGAATCTCCGCCACGCTCTTCGCCCCGGCCGCCACCACAAACGGCGCCGGCCCCACCTCGTACTTCACCTCGCGCACGTCTTTCATGCCGTCGCGAGCCACCGTGTGCGTGCCGATCTTCAGCACGCCGCTCACCCGCAACTTGTAGATCCCCTCCGCAGATAATGCCGGCGCCACGCCGTCCCACGCGCCGCTGATCTCTCCGGCCGACAGGCCCGACTTGTCCAGCACCAGGAAATACGTCGCATTGCGGAAGAATGCCACGTCCTTCCGCGCCCACTCCTGCCGATTGTCCTTCAGTTTGGCCGCACGGAACTCCGTTGTCTTCCCATCCGGCGTGGTGATGTGAAACACCATATCGGCCAATACCTGCATCACGTCGACGCCGGGCATGGTTTTGCCCACCACGTTCAAAACTGTGGGCAGCGGCCCGTCCTTGCCATCCTCGCCTTTGGCCTCCCAGTGAATCGCCAACCGCAATTCGTCTCCAGCCGCCACGCGACTAACCAGCATGCGCAAATTCGCCACATAGTCTCCGCCAAGCGTTTTGAAAATGAACTTGGCCCGGCTGGCTGCTTCGGGATCGGAATCCTTGTTTTTTGCAATCTCACGGATCGCCGGCAGGACAGATTCACCAATCTGAATGAGCTTTTCTGTCGCGGCCTCGCGAACCTTGGATTCATTGTCGCCAAGCTGGGCGATCAGCTTTTTTATTTCCTCCTGGCTGACGGCAGGCACCGTGGCCTGACTTGTGGCGGGTGGTTTGATCAATGCCGCCAGGGCAGAACGCACGGCCTTCTCACGTTCAGGGGACCACTTGATGGCTGCCCCCCTGGGCGTGACGTCATTTAATCCTGGATGAGTTTCCCAGCAGAACAACACCTTGTCGCCTTCCTTGAAACGCGCCGCAGGCTTTGTCAGACCGCGGTAAGGCGCGGCTTTAAAGCAACACGAAACCTGCCCATCAGGTTTTCCATAAAGAATAACAGTTTCTCCCTGGCGCATTGTAATGCTCTCTGTCCAAGACGGCGGATACCATTTCATCTCATCCTGTGTTACTTCGGACTGGCTGAGAGTCCCTGACCCTGCGACAGTTGCGAGTTTAATTGCATCAAAAAACTCGTCAAGTTCCTTATCATCCGCCGCCGGTGTTGTGGCCGGACTTGTCGTAGTCGGATTCGTCGCGGCAGGCTTTTCCGCAGGATCCTTCGCCGCCGGCGGAGCGCCGCTGCCCTGTTGGGCTGGTAAAACCACAGAACCGACTACTGCAAATGCCAAAGCAGTCCAACGCCCGACTGCACCAATCCCAATAGCCATTTTGCTGTTCCTTTCGGGATAGAGAATATTTTCGCTTTCAGGCATTAGACGCCCGGCAAGCGGAAAAGTTCCCGAAATTTCCAGAAATTTATTCAACTGGCAAATGTCCCCCTGCTCGCGCAGAGGGCTTTATGAATGGTTCATCGTTGTGTTTTTTAAAGCCCCGCATGTAAATGCGGGGACGTTGTTTTGATAATCGCAAATTCATCGGCAAAAATTTGAGGCCGTCGTTACTGCGTCTGAAGATGGGCTGGCATGGCCTCCTGGATCATCTTCTTGCGGTTGGCGACCACGGCCTCCAGCACCAGCAGGATAATGACGGCCACCACGATCAGGTCCCACCAGTTTTTCCCGGCCGCCTGCTCCTGCGCCGACGCGTACGCCTCGCCAAGGGACGAGCCGAGATACACGCCAGCCAAGCCCTTGCCCTTCATCGCGGCGAGAAAAGTATTGTGCGGCATCTGTTCCAGCCGGCACTCGGCCCCCACCGGATTGACCGCGAAGATGCCGCCTTCCTGCCGATCGGCCTGGCCGTGAGAAATCAGGCTCCACTGGTATATGCCAGGCCGACCGGCGTCCTGCACCGCCGCCTGGTAACCCTCGTCGGTCTTCTGGAGCGGCAATTTCACGGACTTGACCGAGCCTGTCTCGTCGGCCGGAAGAATGAGGCTGACCTGGGCCGACTTGAATTCTTCCTCGTCCTCGTCGCCTGAAAGCCTTGGCCGCAGGACGATCCTCGAACCGGAATCATATATCGGGTCGGCTCCCGCCAGGCCGCGGGCCTGAAGGCACGCGCGGGCGATCATTGGCAGAAACAGTCCGCTGCCGCGGGTCGGCATATTCGACCACGCCGGGTTCGCCGTCGTGGCGCACAGGACGACCCTGCCGGCCCCGAAATCCTTGGCCAGAATCAACGGATCGCCGTTCGCCAGCCGCATCAGGACGGCCGGCTTGCGGGGCGAGTCAGCCAGCCGGAAGTACCGCTGCACGAGAATCGTCAGATAGTCTGCCGGGGTCTGGTAAAGGCCCGCCAGATACGGATGCGCCACGTCCACCCAGTTGACCGCCAGGGCCGGGGCGTCCGGGCCGACGTTGCCGACGGGATTGAGCAGCCTGGCCGGCAGCAGCCCGCCTTCGGCCGGAATCTTTTCCACGAGCACCTTGTTGTAATTGTCCGCATCGACGCCCGGGCCCAGAAAAAACCACGCTGTCCCGCCCTCGCGGACGAACCGCTCGAGTGTCTGCGCCTGATCGTCGGTAAAGATAGGCGCCTGGCAGATAAAAATTGCGTCGGCCCCGTTGAGGTTTTCCCGCGTCAATTGGGCCGGCTCGATCTGCCTGGGCTCGACAGGCCAGCTTGACGACCCGCCGAACGGATCGAGCGCCAGCCTGACCGTAACGGCCGGGTCCATGCCGCCGTCCTGGGCAGCCGGGCTGACGACCACCGCTTGGACGTGCGAACCGATCTGCAACGCGAAATACCGGATGTTGTCTGCGGCAAGGTCGTCCTGCTGTTCGATGGCCATCTGCCCGCTGACCGGCCCGGACCGCCCGAATGAATGGCGGAACCGCACCGTGGCCGAACTGCCCTCTTTGCCGCCGGCGGCCAGATCGCGCCGCACCTTCTGCACCACGCCCAGCCCGTCGATCTTCAGAACCACGTCGACCACGCGATCGGTCGGCGAGGAATTGACCAGCGTTGCGGAAAATTCCAGCACCGAGTCGGCCACCCTCCTGCCCTCGATCCGCAAATCGGCGATGCCGACGTTCTGGCAGGGACCCTGCGAGCAGTCGATCACGAAGAGGTTCACGCCCGCCGACTGGGCCAGCGACTGCGAGCCGGCAAGGTCGTCAAAGCTGGCCCGCTGCATGTCGCTGAGGATGTAGACCGCCTTGTGCGGGTCGCTGTGCCTGGCAAGCAGATCGAGGGCCTGCGAGAGTTTCTGCGACAGCGGCGCCAGGCCGTATCCGATCGACTCGCCGGCGAGTTTCTTCCGCAGATTTTCGAGCTGGCTGGTAAGTTCAACTCCGCCTGCCGGCGGGTCGTTGGTCGCCATAAGGGCGGCAAGGGCCGGCTTGGAATCGCCGCCCAACAGGGCCGTAGCCTCGGTCCTGGCCCGTCCGAACCGGCTGGCCTGCCTGCCGGCCGCCATCGAATAGCTGTTGTCCAGCATAATCACCGCCGCCGAATTCTGCGCGCCGGTCCAGTTCGTCGCGGCGCGGCTGATCGGCTCGGCCACCGCTATCGCCAGGAACGCCAGCGCCGCCGACCGCAGCATAAGCAGCAGCCAGTGCTGGATCCGCCTCCGCCGGGCGGTCTTCTCCATGCTGATCTTCAGGAACCGCAGCGTGGGGAACCGCACCTCCTGCGCCCGCACGCTGGCCAGCAGGTGCAGCAGCCAGGGAATCGCCGCCGCCAGCAGGCCGACCAGCAGGACAGGCTCGGCAAAGGTCAGGCCTATCATTGCGGCTCTCCGGAATTGCCGTCCGCGAGCGTCATTTCAGCAGCGCCTTTCGCCTGGACAGGTAGTTCAGCAGCACGCCGTCGTAGGGCATGTCGGTCGTAACGTGGCAATATTCGATCTTGCGGTCCGAACATTCCTTGCGGTAGTGCTCGATGAAGGCCGCGACCTCCTTGCAATATGAGTCCTTCACAAATCGCGGATCGACCTGGAGCCGCTCGTTGGTCTCCATGTCAACGAACGACAGCACCTTCTTGAACGGGAATTCCATCTCGGCCTGGTCCATCAGGTGCAGGACGATAATCTGGTGCTTCTTGTAGACGAAGTGCTGAAGTGCCCGGATGATGTGGGCAGGGTCGTCGTAAAGGTCGCTGATAATGACGACCAGCCCGCGCTTGGCGATGGTCGAGGCGAGCTGGTGGAACGTCGAGGCGATGGCCGTCTTGCGGCCTGCCTCGAGGGCCTCGAGCTTCTTGAACAGCCGGTCCAGGTGCGCCGGCGTGCCGCCCGGGGCGATGTGGAACCGCACGTCCTCGTCGAAGGCGATCATGCCGACCACGTCCTGCTGGCGGCACATCAGATACGCCAGGCACGCCGACATGAAGCAGCCGTACTCGAATTTGCTTATCCCCTGCGGCGAGTGCCGGTAGGCCATCGAGCCGCTGCAATCCAGCAGGATATAAGCCCGCAGGTTGGTCTCCTGCTCGTACTGCTTGATGAAATATTTGTCGCTCCTGCCCCAGGCCACCCAGTCCAGGTGCCGCAGGTCGTCGCCGGGCGAATACTCGCGGTGCTCGCTGAACTCGACGGAAAAGCCCTTGTGCGGACTCTTGTGCAGCCCGGTTATAAAACCCTCGACCGCCTGGCGGGCAAGGATGTTCAGGTTCGCAAGTTTGGCGATCTTCTGCGGCTCGAAATATTTGTACGCGTTCCTGGCCATTGAAACCTTGTCAGCATGGGCGTGCCTCTGCCGGCCGAAAGGGTCTGTTCCGGCGGCACGCGGCGGACGAGCCTATCATATCGCACAATCCGCCGTCTTGTCGATATGCTGCTTTCAGGTCGGATAACATCCGAGCAGGCTCTTAACAGACAGCGGCCTTTTGTGGAAAACACACAATGTGCGAGGTTGCTGACGAAAGAATGTATGCTTTGTTCCTTTCATTCCTGAAAAATCATGTTTTGACTTTTTCAATTCGTCATTAAAGATTTTTCGCCGAGGTGCGAGAATAATATTTAAGGTGCGTTGTGCGCACCTGAGCCGGTTTGTCGTGGAGAATTGAAGATGGGCTTGAGCGGCGTGTCGAATTCAGCCGTAAACTATGCACTGCGGGCGATTAACGCCAGCGTCCAGCAGTACGCCGACGCGGTGCAGTCGTTCTCGCAGGGCGATATCGACATCGCCCAGATCGTCGCTCTCAAGTCCGCCGAGCAGCAGCATCAGGCAGGCGCCGCCGTTTTGCGGCGAGTCCTCGACGGCGAATCGGCCTTTCTCGACATGCTGATCTGACTTTTCCCCCCTCTGAAATTACCATGGCAGTTCGTCCTGCCGGCCGGTTTGTCGCCCGCTGAATCTCAACACAAGAAGCAGCATCCCCGCATTTACATGCGGGGCTTTAGAAACAACTCATTGGCGAACCATTCATAAAGCCCCGCGTGTAAACGCGGGGACGCTTTTTTATTCCGCGTGCAACGAGTTGAGGCTGTCCGATAATTCCTCATCTATAAATACAAGGACCTCCGACGGTTATGTATGTGAATGCATAACTGAAAGGAGGTCCAAGCTATGCCTGCACGTGCCACGGACGGCACGTGCCTGGC
>JACRIL010000157.1 GCA_016235825.1 Planctomycetota bacterium | reverse complement strand
TCCATGAGTATCAGGGGCGTCTCGCCCCTGAAATGCCCAGAAAACAGCAAAATCCACGGCCAAGATGGCCGTGATACTCATGGGCAAGATGCCCATGCTACTTTTTCAACGGGCTGCTATCCGGATAACTACAATGGCTGCTCATCGTAGTTATTCGGATAGGCTCTTATGCGTTGATAACCGGTCTTGTTTCACATGTCAGCGCGTTTGGCGACGCGAATGATTTATTGAACCTGAAAGACCATTGCGTGGTGAGGCACGCCAGCCATGCCGAGTTGGGGGATCATCTTATCGAAGGCGGCCTCGCGCAGTTGCGAAAAACCCGTCGAGGCGAACATCCGCCGCCAGTCCTCGCCGCTGCGGTAATAATGCTTTTCCGAGGGCGGCTCGAAATTCTGGATCCTGTCCCAGCGTTCGACCCGCCGCCACTCTTGCCGGTTTGAAGGGGTGTCCTCAAAGAGGAAAAACACGCCGCCGGGCTTGAGCAGCCGTTTTAACTCGCCAAGAATGCCGTCCTGCAGATTGTATGGCACATGATGCAGGACGAAGCACAGCCATGCGGCGTCGACGGTGCGATCGGGCAGATCAAGTTTTTCGCCGCCCGTGCGGGCGAACTCGAACCTGCCGGGCGCGGCATGGTTGATGCGGCGTTCGACGCGGCCCAGAGGCCGCCATGACGGATCGACGCCCATGTATCGCATCCCGGCCAGGTGCGAGGTGAGGCGGACGGCCTCCTCGAGCATGTGGCCCGAACCGCTGCCTATGTCGAGATAGAAACTGTCCGCCTTGGTGAGATATTCGCCCATATGGGCCTTGGCGAACAGATCCGCCGCCCGCCGCCTGAGCATGCGATCAACGTGCGGGATCGAAAAAAACTGCCGCCAGAACCAGACGCGAAGGGGAACTTTTCGGGTTTGTCCGGGAGCCGATGAAATCGATTCTATCACCATGAATGATTTTAGCCTGCAAGCCGGGGAAAGTTCCGTGAAAAATGGAATTTTTCAGAAAAATCCGGCCGGCTGCATCGAGATTTTGCCCGCCCCGTCTGCCGCGCGGGTGGCAAAGATCGGGCAGGCGTGTCCGAACTTTTTGGCGAAGCCTTCCGAGACGGCCTTTGAGACTTTTTGCGCCTCGGCCGACGCGGCGAGAATAATCGCGCAGCCGCCGAAGCCCCCGCCGGTCATCCGCGCGCCGCAGACGCCCGGCAACGGCCGGACCAGTTCGACTATCGCGTCCAGTTCCTCGCAGCTCACCTCGTAGTCGCTACGGAGCGACTCATGCGAGGCGTACATCAGCCGGCCGAAGGTCGTATAATCGCCGGCCTCGAGGGCATCGGCCGCCTCGACTGCCCTGCGAATCTCGCCGACGACGTGCCTGGCCCGCATCTGCTCTTTTTTTGCCAGCCTGCCGTCTGCGGATGCGGCGGCGAGCATGGCGTTATCGGCTGACCGCAGCGACGGCACGCCGAGCGTCTGGGCCGCCGACTCGCACTGCTTGCGGCGGGCGGCGTATCCGCCGTCAGAAAGTTCGTGCTTGACCTTTGTGTCGGCCACCAGCAGGACCATGTCGGGCCTGTCGAAATGTATCTGGCGCGTCTGGGAGTCGCGGCAGTCCAGCAGCAGTGCCCTGCCCGACTTGCCCATGATCGCGATGGACTGGTCCATTATGCCGCACGGCGCGCCGGCGAAGTCGTGCTCGGCCTTCTGGCAGATAAGGGCAAGGTCGCGGTCGGCGATCGAGCCTTCCAGGCCGTTGGCAAGCAGTATCGCCCATGCGGCCGCCACCTCCAGCGAGGCCGACGACGAAAGCCCGCCGCCAAGCGGCACGTCGCTGGAGAACATTATGTCCGCTCCTCGCAGGTCGCCGCGAATTTTCAGCAGCCCGGCCAGCACGCCCTTGCAGTAGTTGGCCCAGCGAGGCTCACCCGCCTGCGGCGCCGGCTCGCGAGACAGGTCCGCGACGGCGGGGGCGTCCTGCTGGAGCGAGACGAAATTGAAGACGCGGTCGCCGCGCCCCGCCGCCGCCGCGAGCGTCTGACGCTCGATGGCGATCGGCAGGACGTAGCCTTCGTTGTAATCGGTGTGCTCGCCGATCAGGTTCACCCTGCCAGGCGCCCGGACGGCGAACTGCGGCGCCCGGCCGAATCGGTCCGTGAATTTCCTTCGGAGTTCCTTGATGTGCATGGGTGAAAATCTAGCTGCCGCGATGGACCTTGTCAAGTTCGCCGACCATGCGCGATCAGCCGCCTGCGCGACCATTTCATCATCTCATGCAACATGGGCCAGATCGGATCGGTCAATACGCGGGCGCTTTTTTCGGACGGCAGGCACGCGATTTTCACTGTTTGGTGCCGGCTGACACGGCCGGAATTTTGTTGAATGTTCGGCACTTGGGCGGGAAAAATATCCGGCATGAGCAAATACGACGAATTGCGAAGGTTCATGAAATCGGATTTCGCCGGCCTTGCCGGCGCCAAAAGCGACCAGGACGCCGGCCTGCCCCAGCCGCCGCTCCAGAAGCCCACGCCGCAGCAGGCCGAGATTATCGACCTGCCGGACGCCGACGCTGTGCCGCTGATCCGCCCGGACTTCCGCGACATCCTTAAACGGCGAAGGAGCCGCCGGAACTTTTCTGAAAAACCGCTGGCGCTTGCCGAGTTGTCGTTTCTGCTCTGGGCGACCCAGGGCGTTACGAAAACTGTCGGCGACAATTATGCGACCCTGCGGCCTGTTCCATCCGCCGGGGCAAGGCACCCCTTCGAGACTTATATCGCCATAAACCGCGTGGAAGGCCTGCGAACCGGCGTGTATCGCTACCTGCCGCTGGGCCACAAGCTGGTGTTTGTCCACTCGCCCCAAGGCCAGGCCGACAGGCTGATGCGGGCGGCCATGGGCCAGCCTTTCGCCTCAACGGCGGCGGCGACATTCGTCTGGGCCTGCGTGGCGTATCGCGGCGAATGGCGCTACGGGCCGGCGGCCCACAAACCCATGCTCATCGACGCAGGGCACGTCTGCCAGAATCTCTACCTGGCCTGCGAGGCTATCGGCTGCGGAACCTGCGCCATCGCCGCCTACGACCAGAAACTGCTCGATGAACTCCTTCTGCTCGATGGGCAGGACGAATTCGCCGTCTACCTGGCCCCCGTGGGCAGAAAATAATTGCCGCGGCAAAGATATACATCGCTACCGACTCGGCCAGGGCAAAAGGCCTTCTGCGGAAGATTATCACCGATTTCCCCGACACCCAGGCTGCAAAAGAGGCCAGGCAGGAACTCAATAAACTCAACTGATCGGGGGGTGGTGCGAATTTCAAGTGCCGCAGACACGGCATGTTCATGGCAACCGGTATCCCCAAAAAAGACAAGCCTTGTCAGATGGGTTCGCCGGACGCATACTATCTTGATGCCAAACGGCGCGGAAAAACCCGCGATGCTGGAGCTGACGCACGATAAGCTTCGGTCCGCGATGGAAAGTTTCGGCCAGCCGGCCTGGCGGGCCGACCAGTTCGCCGACTGGGTCTATCGCAAGGGCGTGGTCGATCCGGCCGGCATGAGCAACCTGCCGGACGACGCGGCCGGGCGATTCACAATCCTCGACAGCCGGGTCGCCTGTCGGGCCGACAGTTCCGACGGCACGATAAAACTGCTGCTGGAGCTTTGCGACGGCCAGTGCGTCGAGTGCGTGCTGATACCGACCGGGTCGCGGGCGACGGCCTGCCTTTCGACCCAGGTCGGCTGCGCGATGGGCTGCACGTTCTGCGCGTCGGGGCTGGGCGGGCTGGTGCGGAACCTTTCGGCCGGCGAAATCCTCCAGCAGATGCTGCATCTCCGGCAGGCCTCGGCCATGCGGATAACCAACGTCGTCTTCATGGGCATGGGCGAGCCGCTGGCGAACTACGACGCTACCATAAAAGCGATCCGCTCGCTGACCGACCCGCAACGGTTCGGCATCTCTGCCCGCAACATCGTGGTCTCAACGGTCGGCATCCCGGCCGCCATCCGCCGCCTGGCAGATGAGATGATCCCGATCACGCTGGCCGTCTCGCTGCACGCGCCCAACGACGCCATCCGCGGGCAGATCATCCCGGCCGCCGCGAAATGGCCGATCGCGGCGGTGCTCGACGCGGCGAGACATTTTTACCGAAGCCGCGGCAGGGAGCTCACGCTCGAGTACGTGCTGCTCGGCGGGGTGAACGACAGCCCTCTCTGCGCCGACGGCCTGGCGCGGATTGCCGGCCAACTGCGTTGCAATGTGAATCTTATAATGTACAATCCAGTCGAGCCGCTGGGGTACTGCCGGCCGGGACGTGCCGCGGCCGATACTTTCGCCTCGCGGCTCAGGAAGCACAAGGTGATCGTAACCGTCCGCCGTTCGCGGGGGCTGGACCGCCAGGGGGCATGCGGCCAGCTCCGGCTGAGACAGGCGGGCCAATCGCAGGGAGCAGACGCATCGCAGCCGGAAAAAATAAATCGGGCGGCAAAAAGGGGATCGAAGCGGCCGCTTCAATGTCGGCCGACCCAGACACCCAACTGATGCTTCGGGTCGCCAGGGGGGGCGACCGCGAGGCCTTCGCGCAGCTTGTGAACCGCAACGCGCCGAAGGTGCACGCGCTGGTCTATCGCTTTCTGGGCAACGCCGAGCAGGCCGAGGACATGGCGCAGGATGTTTTCATGCGGGTGTACAAAACCGCCGCCAGCTACCAGCCCACGGCCAAGTTCGGAACCTGGCTGTACCGGATCGTGGCCAATCTGTCTTTCAACGTGCTCAGGTCAAGGCGGATCAGCAAGACGGTGAATTTCCAGTCGCTGGAGGGGCCGGACGAGGAAACAGGCCGCTTCGACGTTGCCGATACTAACGTGCCCCAGCCGCATTGCGGGCTGGACGACCAGGAACTGCGGACAAAAGTGATGCAGGCAGTGAATCAACTGCCGGAAAACCAGCGTCTGGCCATCATCCTAAGCAAGTACGAGGAAAAGAGTTACGAAGATATCGCCGAGATAATGGATATCAGCGCGATGGCCGTCAAAAGCCTCCTGAGCCGGGCCAGGAACAACCTGCACGAGGCCCTTTTCAAATAGGGGGGTAGACGGTTAGCTCCCCCTATCGCAACAGACTGTGGTTTTACCAGTCATATCCGTCGGTAAGGTCTGCGTCGGTTACAGGACCTGTAACGACTACTTGTTCGAGAAGCCGAGCAGATCAGTCGGCCTCGC
>JACRIL010000152.1 GCA_016235825.1 Planctomycetota bacterium | reverse complement strand
TGAGAACCTTCAGCCGGAGATGGCCGAGCGCCTGAAGAACCTGCATATCTCCGATTTTCCTTCTGAAGGCAATTTTGCGACGTTCATCCGCTGTTATCTCGTCGCGCCTCAGACGGGCGAATACACTTTTTTCATCACCAGCGACGATTCCAGCCGGCTCTGGCTGAGCACGAGCGAGGACCCTGCCGGCAAAAAAAAGATCGCCTTTGTTGACGGGCGCAGCGATGCCGGCGTCTGGGACGCCAGGCCGGGACAGAAATCGAAGCCTGTAAAACTGGAAAAATCCAAAAAATATTATATGGAAGTGGTCCATATCGAGGGAGGCGGCGGTTCGCATCTTGCCGTCGGCTGGGAGATGCCCGACAAGACGATGGAAAGGCCGGTTCCAATCGAAAGGCTCGAATTTTACGAGCCGCCGGAAATTTCTCCGCGCACGGCCGCAAAAATCGACTTTCCCAAAGCCAAAATAGTCAGGATGCATAAAATCGGGAACGTAAAACTCGACGGAGACCTCGCGGAATGGCAGAAGATACCGTCGATGCCGCTTCCTTTCATGAACAAGACCGAAAGCTCGGTTCGCCTGGCTTGGCGCGAGGACGGAGTTTATGGCGCGGTTCAGGCCAAAGATGACAACGTCAGGGCCGACGAGAGGAATCCGTGGATCGGCGACTGCCTTGAATTGTGGATCGACAAGGATTGCTCGCGCGTGGCCGACAGGGACAAACCGAACAAGGCCGCACAGTACGTCTTTGCCCCGAGTTCAAACGGGACCGGCGGCAATGGGGTAACCGCAATTGGGTGGGGTTCGGAAATCGACACGAAGGATAATCTGCAATGCGCCTGGAAAAAAACGTCCGACGGATACTCGCTGGAATTCTTCATTCCCGCCAGAGTGCTGGAACCGGCTAAAATGCAGGTCGGCGCCATGATGGGACTTAACTTCGCGCTGGACAACAACGGCAAGGCGATGGAGCAGTTCTTTCGCGACAAAGACGTTGAAAACGCCTACCGCAGGCCGGCGCTCTGGGGCGTGGTCGAACTTGCGGAGTGAACTTCCGGTTTTTCAGCGTAACCTTTACCGGACAGCGGCCAATTACAGATATATCCGAAAAAGCGGAAAATATCCGGAAAGGTCAAATATGGGAAAAACGGCGATTGGGACCATCGGGCTGATGCTGACGGTCGCGGCGGTGTTGTTCTGCGCCGCCGGACAAGGCCAGCAGCCTGTCCCTGCCGCACCCGCGAATGCGGCCGCCGGTCCTTCCGGCGACGAGGAATGGGAGATCACGCCGGAAAGCGCCAAAGCCGTCGAACTCGGACTTGAATGGCTGGCTAAAAATCAGGGGCCGCAAGGCAACTGGAATTGCAGGGAGCTTGGGTTGGTTTCCATGGGGGCCTTGGCTTTTCTTTCAGCAGGCTATACGCCGGACAAAGGAAAGTATGGCCACAACGTCCGCAAGGCCCTTGACTACGTGATCTCCAACGCCAAGCCCTCCGGCCTGCTGAACATCGCCGAGGCGCAACACGACATGTACAATCATGGGCTGAGCACCTTTGTGCTTACCCAGGCCTACGGCATGACGAGGGACCCCAAGATCGGCAAGGCCCTTGACAAGGCGATAAAGCTCATCTGCGTCATACAGGGAAATGACGGCGGCTGGAGTTACCAGGCTGTTCCCTCACACGGCGGGGACCTGTCGCTGGTCGTGATGCAGGCCAAGGCGCTTCGCGGCGCGATGGACATCGGCCTGGACATACCCCAGCAGACGATAAAGCTGGCCATCGCCAAGGTCAGGAAACATTATTGGATAAAAGAACGGGTCTCGGACGGCAAGGCCCTGTTGCTGGGGCTTTCCGAATCGGGAGACGAAAAGTTTTCGGGCAGATTTACATACCAGGGTAACGCCGGAGGCAAACCGTCGATAGCCATGGCGTCGGCCGGAGCTGTCTGTCTCCAGGAGTTCGGCCAGTACGACGATTTTCGCATTATCCGCAGCCTGTACGAGGCCACGAAAGACGCCGAACAAACCATGAAGGAAAAAATGGCTGCTTCAAAAGATTCCCTGCCTTTGGATCCCTATACCTTATATTATCTGACCCAGGCGCTTTATCAGGTCGGGGGGAAATACTGGAGGCAATACTACCCGATCATCCGCGACAATGTGGCCAGGACTCAAATTCGCGGCGGCAGGAACAGGTCGGAACAAAATGGATCCTGGCAGGCGAATTATGGAAATCCGTATGCGACCGCGGTCGCCGTCTTTGTCCTTACCATACCGAACAGGTTTCTGCCTATCCTTCAGGAGGCGCCCGCCGACTCGCTGGCCAAAAGCAGATCGCAGGCCGGCCAGTGACAGGCTCCCGGGAGCGATAACCACGGATGAACTTTCTTGCCGCGACATTTCTGGGCGCCCTGGCGGTTGCAGCCGGACCGGTGATAATCCACCTGCTCAACCGCAGGCGGTTCATGACGCTCGAATGGGCGGCGATGGATTTTCTGCGCCAAGCCATCAGGAAAAACCGCAAAATCCTCCAGATCAAGGATCTGCTGCTGCTGATTCTGCGAACGCTCGTGGTGCTTCTGTTCGTGCTGGCGATGGCCAGGCCTTACTGGGCCGCCGGGCAGTCGTCATCCGGAGATCATCCGGTGCACGCGGTGATAGTCGTGGATAACAGCCTGTCGATGGGCTATTCACAGCTTGACAAGACCTGCCTCGATCTGGCCAAGGCTAAGGTAAAGAGCCTGATAAACGACCAGATGCCTTCGGGGTCTCAAATTTCGATTCTGCCTTCCTGTTCCAGTTCCGACTGGCAGGTCAAGGGCGCTTACATGACAAAGGAGGACGCCTGCGAGGCCCTGGACCAGATCGAGCTTGCCGACCGCGCGGCCAGCGCGGCCGAGGCGGCCGAACTTGCCAGAAGGGCGATCAGGGAGGCCAGCGACCTGCCTAACAAGAGGGTGGTTTTCGTCACGGACATGCAGAGGCTCACGTGGTCGCAGGCCAGTTTCGCCGAGTCGTTCAAGGACATGCCGCAGGTTCAACTGGCCGTCGTGTCGTCGCCGGGGCTGTCGAACACATGGATAAGCGACCTGCGCCTGCGCGACGGCATAGTGGACGGCCGGAGCCAGGCCGTGATACTGGCCACCGTCCGCCACGAGGGACCCGAGCCCCGCAAAAATCTCCGCGCGAGCCTGAAGGTCAATAACGTGGTCGTCGAGGAGCGGTTCCTGGACGTGCAGCCGGGGCAGTTCATGCAGTTGAAATTCAGGCACAGGTTCGACGTGGCCGGCACGAGCCGAAAACCGCTCTACGTGCCGGTTACCCTCGAACTGGCGCCCGATCATCTGCCTTTTGACGATTACCGCTCGACAATCGCGCCGGTCGCGTCCGGCGTGCCTGTGGTCTTTATCGACCAGCTCGGGCAGGACGAAGACCCCCAGGCCAGCCGTTACGGCGAGACCTATCCGCTCCGCCGGCTGCTTGCGCCAGGACCGGCGAAAAAGGACGAAGCCTCAGGCCAGCTCATCACCGTCGTTCATTGCAAAATGGGCGAGATGGCGATGGATCAGCTTCGCGAGGCCAGGCTGGTCGTCGTCGCCGGCGTGAAGGAACCCTCGGCCCAGGCGGTGAAACTGCTTCGCGAATACGTCGAGCAGGGCGGGCTGGTCTTCATCGCGGCCGGGGGCGATTTTGACCCGGGCGCATGGACCGGCGCCGCCTGGCTGGACGGAGCGGGGATACTGCCGGCCCCGCTGAAGCCCCAATTCATCGGCCAATTGCCTGGCGCCAACGACCAGGGCGAGCCGGCCGTCTTCCATCTGGCGTTAAACAGCCTGAAAGACCCCGTTTTCAACATGGACATGCCCAAGGAACTGCTTGAAGAGATGCTGGGCCGGGCCTTTTTCTTCAAGGCTGCCGCCATCGATCCGGAGCCGCTGACCGAACTGTCCAGGCTGGAAAAGGCCAGAGTCGAGGAACGCCGCAAATGGCTGACACAGTATGAAGACAACGAGCGCCTCTGGGCCGAGATGGAAAGCCGGAACAAACTGACGCCCGATGAGGCGGCCAAACGCCAGCAGGAGCGCAATGACCGCCGGTCGAAAATACCCAACTGGCTTACCTGGCAGAACCCCATGGCCCGCGATCCGTCATCCTATACCGTCGAGCAGCTCGTCGGGATGGCCCAGCCGCAGATCATGGGAAAATACGAAAACGGCGAGGCATTCGCCGTCAGGCGGAAAATCGGCGGCGGCCAGGTCATATTCATGACAAGCGGCTGTTATCCGCTCTGGAACAACATGGCCGTCGAGCACTGTGTGCTTGTCCTGGACAACATGCTCAGGTCGCTGCTGACGGCCAGCCTGCCCGACCGCAACGTGGACAACGTCAACGAGATAACCATCCCGATCGACCAGGCCGACCAGGGCGCGGCGTTCCAGCTCCTGCGCCCCGGCCAGAAGGATCCCTCGCCGCTGCGGGTGGAGGCCCTGGGCAGCCAGACATATGGCCTGCGGATACGATCCATAATGCAGCGGGGCATATACAAGATCGTCCGGCAGAACCAGAAACAGGACCCAAACCTGGCTGATTCCGCGGACCAGGTCAAGCAGGGCCGGGAAGACTGGCAGATGCTCATGGCGATCAACGGGCCCGGACAGGAAGGCGACCTCACCCAACTGACCAGGGACGAATTGGCCCGGAAAATGCCGCAAGACTCCTATAACTGGGTCGGCGCGGACGAGTCGATCAGCCTGAGGGGCGCATCGTTCGTGGGTTTTAACTTCTGGAAGTACCTGATAGCCGTCTGCCTGCTGTTGCTGCTGCTGGAGATGTTCTTCCTGAGCGGCAACAAACTCCTGCTGTTCAGAAGGGACAAATGACCGAATGGCTTGGCAGGCTGATCGGAGTGGACGATCTGAGGCACATCAGGGGCCTGGAACTGAAATTCACCGCCGTCTGGGCGGCGAAATATCCTGCGCTGCTGCTGTTCGGGTGTCTTGCCGTTGCTGCGATAGCGATCATATTTTATTTCCGCTACCAGCCGCAGGCGAGCATGAAATGGCGGGTATTTGTCGCCGCGGCGAGGCTGGCCCTGCTGGTGCTGCTGGTTCTCATCCTGGCCGAGCCGATCGTCGTGCTCAAGACCGTCGAGCGGTCCAACTCGATAGTGGCGATCGTCTTCGACGGCACGGACAGCATGAACATCCGCGACAAACTTTCGCCCGAATCGCTCAAAAAGCTGGAGGGCGCTGCGGGTCAGGCCGCGGCCCAGTCGTCGCAGCCGCCGAGCAGGCTCGAACTGCTCAAGGGCGTCCTGGCCAACGGAAACAACACGTTCCTGGGCGACCTGGCCAAAGAGTACCGGCTGCGGGCCTACGTGCTGGACCAGCCCGACCAGCTCCGCCAGATAGACATCAGCAAGTCCAGCCCCATTCATCCCGACGGGCAGTTCATGGCCTCGCAGATCAAGGCCGACGGCACGGTAACCGCCGTCGGCGGCGGCATCGAGGATTTGTTCCGCAGGCACGGCGCCGGCAAGCTGGCCGGGGTGGTTTTCTTCAGCGACTTCGACCAGAACGCCGGCGCTCCGGCCGCGCCCTGCGCCCAGAAGCTGGCCTCGCCTATTTACGCCGTGGGCATCGGCCCGCCCGAGGTGGTCGATCTGGCCGTCGAGATGCAGTCGCCGCTGGTCCTCAAGAAGGACGAGCGGGTGGACATCGTCGCACACATCCGCCAGTCCGGCCTGACGGGCAGGGGCGCACAGGTGCAGCTTCTGGGCCGCAAGCTCGGCTCTGCGGAGGCCCAGTCGGCCCCGCGGTCGCTCGTTCAGCCCATTCCTGTTTCGCTGGATTCCCCCCGCTGCACGGTCAACATTCCGTTCAAGCCCGCGGAGGTCGGCAAGTTCGCCCTGGAGGTCAAGGTCGAGCCGTTCCCCGACGAGGTGCTCGTCGAGAACAACGTCGCCCGCCGCGAGGTGAACATCCAGGACCAGTGCCTCAAGCTCGAATACATCGAATACGAGCCGAACTGGGAATGGCGGTTCGTGAAGGAGGTCTTCTATCGCGATCCGCTGGTGGGAAAACAGGGCTTCAAGACCTTCCTGCGATCGTCCGACATGAAGGTCCGGCAGGCCGGCGAGATATACCTGGATTCGCCGGCCGGCTCCAGGAGCGACTTCTTCAGCAACGACGTCATCTTCCTGGGCGACGTGCCGGCCAACATGCTGACCACCCAGGTTCAGGACATGCTTTTGGAATACGTCGGCAAGTTCGGCGGGGGGCTTGTCATCATATCGGGTCCGCAGTTCGGGCCAAGCCAGTTGGCCAACACGAAACTCGCCCAGATGCTTCCCGTAGTGCCCGATCCTGCGGCCGCGCTGCACGACGCGTCGGAGTTCGCCCTGAAACTCACCCCGCAGGCCAAACAGTTCGATTTCATGAACCTCGGCGCCAACGAGCAGGACAACCGCAAAGCATGGGCGAACATGTCCGGCATGCCGTGGTATCAGCCGGTTTTGAGGCCGCATCCGCTGGCCACCGTGCTGGCGGTCCATCCCAGCGAGAAATGCTCCGACGGCCAGACGCCCCAGCCGCTCATCGTCGCCCGCAAGTTCGGCAAGGGCGAGGTCATATACCTTGGCTTCAACGAGATGTGGCGGCTGAGGAAAAAATACGGCGAAAAATATTACCGGCAGTTCTGGGGGCAGTTGATCTACCGGCTGGGCCTTGGCCGTGCCCTGGGTTCCCAGAAGCGGTTCGTCGTCGAGACCGACAGGCGCATCTACCAGGCAGGCGACAAGGTGCGGGTTACCGCGGAGGCGTACAACGCCAATTTCGAGCCGCTCGAAACGGCGAAGCTGGACGGCAAGCTGATGCAGTTTGACGAGGCCGGAACGAGCCTCAAGGGCCAGTCGCCCATATCCATCCCGCTGGGGCGCGACAAGGTGGTCTTCGAGACGATGCTGCCGGTCTTCACGACCGGCCAGCACCGCCTTCTGGTCCGCGACCCGGTAACGTCGCAGGACGTCGAGGTCGGCTTCCAGGTGGCCCCCGTAACGGCCGAACGACGCAACGCCGTGATGGATTCGGCCCTTCAGCAGTCGCTGGCGGGCCTGACCGGCGGAAAGGCCTACGACCTGGCCGACGTAAACAAACTGGCGGCGGATATCGCCGCGCCGCAGTATGAACAGATGATCGAGCGAAGATTTGCCGTCTGGAATACATGGCTATGCCTTATACTGGTGGTAACGCTGATGCTGGGCGAATGGGCAGTGAGGAAATGGATAAACCTGGCATAATTCAACTCGGTCCGATGTACCGCGGACTGGCCCAGGTCCGGCGCCACCGCGCGGGCGTCAGGCTCGGGGCGGCGGCGGCCCTGACGGCGTCGGTCTTCGTCTGGCTGATGCTGGCCGCCTTCGCCCTGGACGTTACGCTCCATATGAGACTGCTGGAGCGGATCGTAACTCTGTGCGTCGTGCTTGCCGGCGGCGCATGGGGCGTCTGGCGATTCCTCAGGCCGGTCTTCGGGATCCGCGAGGACGACATTGAACTTGCGATGCTCGTCGAGCAGAAGCAGGGCCTGGCCAGCGATCTTGTGGCCGCGATCCAGTTCAGCGACGAATCGCGCCGGCAGTTCGGCTCGCATGACCTGCGGCAGTCGGTCGTGGACTGCACGGCCGAGGCGTCTGAAAGTCTCAACTTCCTCGAGGGCTTCGACCGCGGGCCGATGCGCCGGTCAGGGACGATCCTGCTGGCCACCATGCTGGCCTTCCTCATCCCGGCGATTCTTTACCCCAATCACATGTCCGCCTTCCTGAAGCGGATGGCCATGATGGACGCCAAATATCCGACCAGGACCATAATCCGGAAAGTGCTGAGCCCCGGCGGCAAGGCCGGCTACGGCAGGAGCGTGGAATTCTCCGCCCTGGTCGATGTTGCCTCCGGCGACCTGCCCGAAGGGGGGCAGGTGGAACTGACTGCCGTCAAATCGGGCGCCAAGGCGGTTATCGACATGAGGCCCTCGCAGGCTGACCGCCATCTGTATTCCGGCGTGCTGGATCGGGCGCTGGATGAGATGGAATACGTGCTTAAGATCGGCGACGACACGACTGACCCGATGATACTGAAATTGATTCCGCCGCCGGTCGTCAGCCTGGACATGCAGATCAGCCCGCCGGAATACGCCGCGGCCAAAAATCCCAGCCAGGTCAAGGGCCTGCGGGCCGTCGCGGTCGAGGGTTCCGGCGTTTCCCTGCGGCTGACCGGCGACAAGGAACTCAGGTCGGCGACCCTGACGGCCGACAACAACAATTACCCCCTGCTGCGTTCGGGCGGCAACTGGCAGTGCGATCCTCAAAACTCTCCGCTCAACTCGATCTCCAGGTCCGTGCAGTTCGAGATTCAGGTTGTGGACGTTGACGGGCTGAACCTGCCGGCCCCGATCTGCGGGTCGGTGGAGGTCAGGTCCGACCAGCCGCCGCGGATCGGCGCCGCCTGCGTGACGCAGATGGTCCTGCCGACCGCCGCGCCGAAGATACGCTACCAGGCGCAGGACGACTTCGCCATCGGCAGGATAACCGCGAATATCGAGGTGGTGAAGGCCGACGGAACCCGGAAAAAATCCGGGCAGGACGTGATAAAACCCGGCAAGCACCCCGCCGAACTGGCCGGCTGGTTCGACCTGCCGCTCCAACCGCTGGAGTTGGAAAAGGGCGACAAAGTGGAGATCAAGTTTGAAGTGGCCGACTATCGCGGCACGGCGAGCGCCCAGACCGCCGGCAGCGAGGTCGTCATCCTTCAGGTAACCGACCTGACGGGCATTCTGGCATCCATAACGCAGTCCGACCAGGAACTGGCCGGAAAACTCGACAAGATCATCAAAACCCAGCTTGGGACAGGAGATTAGACATGAAAAATGCGACGATATTTCTGGCCGCGCTGGCCGCCGCGTTTCTGCCCGCGATTTCCGCCGCTCGGGCCGGCCAGCCCGCCCCGCAGGACAGCCAGGCCATCCGGAAGGTTCAGGACAGCCAGAGAGAGGCCCAGCAGATGTCCAGGGAGATCGCCACGGAGATGATCTCGATGCGGCTGCGGCAGCTCGAGGACAACGGGCTGACGGACATACCGATCTACGAGGATCTCAAGGCGATGCACAGCCGGCTCGACGATGTCGCCAACAAGATCATCCCGGAGGTGATGGAACTGCTGGACAAGGCCGCCCAGGCCAAACCCGAGGACAGGCCCAAACTGATAGCCCAGATGCTCGGCAAAAAACAGAAGGTGCTGCTGGCCCTGCTTGCCGAGCAGGAGCGCCTGCGGATGCGGCGCCAGCAGGCCGAACTGACGGCCAGGCTCACCGAGATCATCGGGCAGCAGAAGAAGACCAGGGAATCCACACTCAAGCTCACCGGCGCCGACATCCAGGAGACCCTTGTGGTCGTGGACAACCAGAAGACCGTCGCCGTCCTTTACGGCAAGTTCATGGGCATGCTGGAGCAGGCCGCGGGCTGGTCGGGCGAGGCCGGTGCGATCGCGGGAGAAACCCGGCGGAATCTGCTCAAGGCCAACTTGCCGGGCGTCATGAGTTCGGCCGTTGACCAGCTCAACGTGTCGAAGTTCACCGACGCCGCCAAAATACAGGCTGACGTGCTCGACGCCCTCAACAAGGTTCTGGCCTTTCTCCGCCGGCTGGAGGAAAAACTCCAGCAGGACGCCACCTCGCTTGAGGCCGTCAGGCAGCTCCTGAAACAGCAGCAGCAATTGAAAAACAAGGTTGCCGCCGGCGAAATGAGCGGAAAAGAATCCGAAATCGCTTTGATCGAGCAGAACAGCATAAAATTGAAGATACAGGAGGTTGGCAACAAGGTGTCCGCCGACAAATCCCTGGTCGACCTTGCCGACAGATCCGCCGCTTCGGCCGGGCAAGCCAGACAGTTGATGTTCGATCAATCCCCTGACAAGGCCGTCGAGCAGCAGGGGCGGGTAATCGGGTATCTGGCCGAGATGGAAAAACGCCTCGCCGACAAACTGGCCGATCAGAAGGGCAACAAGTCGGCAAAAGAGCTTGACGCTCTGGCCGCCCTGATGCAGCAGGCGCTGCTGAATCTGCAGCAGGCCCTGAAGATCGAGGTGGCGATCGCCCAGGAACTCGCGGGCCAGGCCGCCAAAGCGGCCCAGGACCAGAAATCGGTCGTCGGGATACTGGCCGACGCGGCTTCAAAGAAGGAACTGCCCATGGTCGTTACAGCCCGCGTGGAGACGGCCCATCAGCAGGCCCAATCGACCGTGCAATCGATCGAGAAGAATTCGCCGGACAGGAGCCAGGCCGTGCAGGAGACCGAAAAGGCCATCCGCAAGGCCATTGCGGAACTGGCGTCGGCGCTGGCCGAAACAAAACGCGATTCGCTGGCGACAAAGCTGGGCGAACTGAACCGCGCAGCCGAGGCCCTCGACCGGGCGTCGGCCACGGCCAGGCAGACCGCCAATGACCTCAAGCCCAAACCCCCGCAGGACAAGATCGACAAGGCCAAAGAAGACCTGAACAACGTCAATGAAGTAACCGACAAGATCAGTCAGGCCCTTGAAAAAATCGCTGACGACGCGGCAAAGACCGTAAAGGAGGCCAACCAGTCGGGCCAGGAAGCCGGCAAAAATCTGCCCGCCAAGACCGACGACGCGGCCAAAAAATCCCAGGAAGCGGCCGGGAAAATGGACCAGGCCATCAATCAGATACACAAGGAGATGGAAAAAACCGCCCTGGAACTGGAGAAAACATCCCAGACGGAGCTGACGCATGTCGAGGACCTCAAGAACAAGATCGAAAAGACGATGCAGGAGAAGCCCAACCCCAGTTCCAAGGACCTCAACGAACTGGCCAGGCTGGCCTCGGAAACCCAGGCGCCCATCGCCTCGGCGCTCGAGCAGGCCAGCGACGCGGCCAAGGCCCTGCCTCCCGATAACCTCAAGACGGAACAGACCAAGGATGAGGCCAAGGACAGCGTTGACAAGGAAATGCAGCGGGCAAATGTCCTTACCGACATGAAAAAGGAAAATCTCAACGAACAGCTTGAACTGGCCAAGGAGATGCTCGAACTGGCCAGGCAGCAGCAGAAGGCCTCCGAGCAGATCGCCGAAACAGGCAAGAAACTCGACAGCAAAATGGAGCAGAATCCCCAGGGCGACGAGGAGGCCAACAAGCTGGCCGAGGAACTCCAGAAGGCCATGGAAGACTACGCCCAGTCGACCACCGAACTGGGCCAGGACGTGGAAGAGATGACGGGCCGGCAGGAGATGGCCAACAGGCCGCTCAGGCAGGCGCTGGATGCGGCCTCCAAACTGGGTGGCCGGCAGCTTCCTCAAAAGCAGGAGCCAGGCAACCAGCCGCAGGATCAGGCCAACCAGGACCAGGCAAACCAGGATCAGGCAAACCAGGATCAGGCCAATCAGGACCAGGCCAATCAGGACCAGGCCAATCAGAACCAGCAGGGCCAGCAACAGCAGAATAATCAGATGGGTAATACCATGACGCCGCAGTCGGCGATGCAGACCGCCCAAATGATGGCCGGCGAAAGGAACGCCCAAATGGCCCAAAACGCCGCCAGGCAGGCCCAACAGCAACAACAGGGACAAAATCAGCAGGGCCAAAACCAGAATCAGAATAATCAACAGCAGAACCAGCAGAGAAGCAGGTCGGACCAGTCCAAGGATCCGCAATTGACGCCAGGCGGCCAGCGGGCGGGCGACGCCGGAGGAGGAAAGGACGACAAGAAGGGCGACACGTGGTTCACCAGCCTGCCCCAGGCAACCAGGGATTCAATGAAATCCTCGGGCAAGCAGACGCCCCCGCCCGGCTATGAAGAGCGTCTGGAACAGTATTTCGGCGGAAGCGAATGATGAATTTGGTTCAACAACATGGAGAAAACAAGATGACCGAAGAAACAAAGGTTGTGGAAGGCGCCGCCCAGCAGCAACGGCAGACGCCGACGGACGACAGGGCCAAACAGCAGAGCGACTCTGCCACTGTGGCCAAGTGGGAACAGATCCACGGCCGCATCAGGGCCGAAATGGCCAAGTCGATCGTAGGCCAGGCCGACGTGATCGACCAGATGCTCATAGCGATCCTGGCTCGCGGGCACAGCCTGCTGGAAGGCGTGCCGGGCCTGGCCAAGACGCTCATGGTCCAGTCGCTGGCGAACGTCCTTCAACTGACCTTCCACCGCATCCAGTTCACGCCCGACCTCATGCCCTCGGACATAACCGGCACCGACGTGCTCCAGGAGGACCAGATAACCAGACAGAGGCAGTTCACGTTCGTGAACGGCCCGATCTTCGCGAACATGCTCCTGGGCGACGAGATCAACCGCACGCCGCCCAAGACGCAGGCCGCCATGCTCGAGGCCATGCAGGAACGCCAGGTCAGCGCCGGCGGAAAGGTCCACAAGCTGCCAGAGCCGTTCTTCGTCCTGGCGACGCAGAATCCGCTCGAACAGGAAGGCACGTATCCGTTGCCCGAGGCCCAACTCGACCGGTTCCTGCTGTACATCAAGGTCAAGTACCCATCCGAAAGGGAGGAGTGGGACATCGCCCGCAAGATCACCTCCGGCGCCGACAACAAGTCCAAGCCCGTGCTGACGGGCGAGCATATCGTCATGGCCCAGAAGCTCATTCATCGCATGCCGGTCTGCGACCAGGTGGTCGGATACGCCTGCGCGATTGTCCGCTCAAGCAGGCCGAAGCAGCCAAATACCCCGGAATTTGTGAACAAATATGTGAGCTGGGGCGCCGGTCCCCGCGGCGTGCTGGCGCTCATCACTGCCGCCAAGGCCAGGGCGCTGCTCCACGGCCGCTACCACGCCTCGGTGGAAGACGTTCAGGCGATCATCCGCCCGGCCCTGAGGCATCGGCTGGCGCCCAACTATGCCGCCCTGGCCGCCGGAGTCGATACCGAAAAGCTCATCGAAATGCTCCTTGAGGCTGTGCCGTCGCAGAAAAAGTTCGAGCCGCCCAAGGAAAAGGAATAAGCGCGAATGGCCAAGCGGGTACTGGGCAAATACGTTCAGCCGGAAGTCCTCAGCCGCCTGAGGCACTGGCAGTTCATGCCTCGCGGGCTGGTCGAGGGTTCGATGGCCGGCACGCACAAGTCGCCGTTCCACGGATTTGCAGTCGAATTTTCCGGCCACCGCGAGTACGTTCCCGGCGACGACATCAAGCACCTGGACTGGAAGGTCTACTACCGCACCGACAAGCACGTGATAAAACAGTACGAGATGGAGACCGACATGGCCGTGCACCTGCTGCTGGACGTGTCGGCCTCGATGCGCTACGGCCAGGGCGACAGCCAGAAGCTGCTCTTCGCGGCCAGGGCGGCAAGCATTCTGGCGTACCTGGTCGTCGAGCAGTCCGACAAGGTCTCGCTGGCACTGTTCGACGAAGAAGTTGTCTCCGTCCTGGCCGGCTCCAACTCGATGGCCCAGATAATGCGGATGGTGGAGATTCTCGACAAGGCCAAACCGGAGAAGACAACCAAGATAGGCCCGCCGATCCATGAACTGGCCGGGCGGTTCGGGCGAAGGGGCATCGTCGTTATCTTAAGCGACCTGCTGGCGGACTTGGACGACCTGGACAAGGTTCTCCAGCGCCTTAAATACGACAGGCACGAGGTCGTCCTGATGCACGTGATGCACCACGATGAACTGGAGTTCGACATGCCCGGCCTGGTCAAATTCATCGGCCTGGAGATCGACGAAAAACACCTCACCCGCCCGTCGGAAATACGCGACGCCTACCTCGAGGCCGTAAAGACGTACATGGAGCGGCTCGAAAACATCTGCGACGCCAACCGCTGCGAACGCGTCCTGTGCGACACCTCACGCAGCATGGGCGAACTCTTCGCCGACTACCTCCAGAGCCGCACGCAGGCCCACAGCAGGTGGTGATAATCAAGGGAGATAAAATGCGAACCTCGGTTATTGTGATAGCGGCCGGCCTGCTGATCTGCCTTCAAGGCAGTCTTTGCGTCAGCCAGACAACTAAACCCGCCTCCACCCAGCCGGTCAGCTCGCTGGCATTGACGGAATTTATCATCGACCTTAACGGACCAAATTGCAAAAAACTCGGGCCAAAAAGAACCATTCCAGATGATGTTAAATCTTTGGCTTCCCGAAAAACGAAATATTCTGAACATTTGTCTTATGTTGTGACAAATAATGATAAGCAAGCCGTTTATGTAGATGGCCGGCTTTTAGGGGAATATGACCAACTGGCAGGAGTCGTTGAAGTTTCCGACATCCTTGTTTCATCGAAAGGTCCTGCAGTTCTAGAAATGGGATTAACCGGCGGCAATGAACGTAGGTTTTGGTCGACAGATGCATTCTCAATCCGTAATCGTTTTAAGAAGAAATATGTCGGCCAGATATATACCATTGATGAAAATGGGCGGGTTGCCTTCCTGGCCAAGAAGGACTCCAAGTGGATGGCCTTTCTGGATGGTCAACCCGGCCCTGAAGTGGACAAGGTTGACGATCTGGAGTTCTCGCCCAAGAAGAACATGTTTTGGTACATAGGTATAAAAGACAGCGTTTGTACTATGTATGTCGAAGGAAAGGCTGGGCCGGAATTCAAAGTAGTTTATCCCCCGGCATTCAGCAGAAATGAAAAACGAATGGCGTACCAGGCCCATGACGGCAAAAAATGCTACATGGTTGTCGACGGCATCAAGGGGGAACCTTATGACGCCATCGGGTCAATAAATTTCAGTTGGGACGAAAGCCACTACGCCTACGCCGCCCAAAAAGGCGATAAATGGATAGTTGTATGTAACGGCAAGGAAGGACAAGTCTATGATGATATTTATCAGACATCTGTCACTTTCAGCACATCCAGGTTGCCGAAAGGCCCGGACTATTGCGGCCCCGCATTGGGAGCTGACGGAAAGCCTTTACTGTATGTCGCCAGAAAAGGGAAGAAATCCATTTTGGTACAGGACGATACGGATATAGGAGAATATGAGTTTGTGAATTTTCTAAATTATAATCTTGACAATCATAGGTTCGCAATCTGCCATTCTCATGTCAGAAACAGAATACTGCGAATTGACGGGAAAGATTCGGATGAATATGAATCTATTTATGAATTTACCTTCAGTCCCGATGGAAAGAGATATGCCTTTGCCGGTCGAAAAAATGATATAACGCAGGCTGTCATAGATGGAAAAGTGGACTCATTCAACGGGTCTATAAATTGGCTGCAATTCAGCAACGACAGCAATAATATATTTTATGTGATATACAATAATGGGCAAGATCTTTTTATAAACAATGGAAAAGAGGTTTTCAGATCGGAGAGGATGTTTCGCCCGGTCTTAAGTCCGAATGGCAAAAAGTTTGCCTGCGTTTTAAGACGGAACAATCATAATTATGTTGTATGCGATAATTTAACAGGCCCCGAGTTTGATGATAGACTTACAATCATTCATTTCAGCCCTGATGATCGCCATTTCTGGTACACAGCAGTAAGAGGCAACAAGTACTATATTGTTGTGGACGATAAAATATCCCAGGCTTTTGATTATATGTCTCCGCGATCTTATGATGTAATGGAATGTCCAGCGGCCATCGAAGTGGAAGTTCACCAAAAAGGCGAGGTCTATCTTGTTACGATTCCTTTTGAAAAGTGAGCCGGCGATCGCGGATATCTGAATAATAGGCGGGTGGCATTGCCGATCTCGCGCCAAGAGATAAAAAATGGTGTCATGCTCGTATCTGTTTGCGAGCATGTGCTTTTTTAAACCTTCAAAGATCGGGTATCGCGGCTAAGATGGCCACGACACACGCGAGCGAGACGCCCACGCTACAAAAAAACCACATGGCCGCAATCCGGCTTCGCCAAGGCTACGCCAGACAAGACAGATGCGGCCAATGGCGTCCGGCGGGATATGAATACCTTGCCCCTCTTTAAATTCATGCGAGTAAACAAAAAATGGTTCTCATCCCAAAAAAATTATTCGCCCGGTGCGCCGGGTATGAAGCCGGTGTCGAATGGTTTGGACCACAGGCGGATCGGGCGGGTATGGAGACGGATCAGATATATCCTGCCCCAGCCTTGCGAGACTACGGATGGGCTTGACCGGACGACTTGGCCCAGTATATCGGGCCAAGTGTCAAAGGTTTTTCTCGCATTGCCGAGTTTGAGCGTGAAGTCTCCTCCAGGTTTTTCGACGGCTGCGCCCATCTCGACCAGACCGCGGTCGCACGTCATCAGCCAGCGGATCGCCGGATCGCCGATAGTTAGCGTGAAATCACGACCGGAATCACAAGGATCGTACTTTATCGACGGATCGCCGACGCCGCCGGGCAGAAGCTTTTGGCCAAACTGCCCGAAATACAGTTCGACCGAAAGCTTCTCGCACTTGTGGACGTAATATCGGTCGGCCCCGACGATCGGCCGGACGTCCATCGCCAGTGTCCGCATCTTTTCGCCGTCGCCGGTGCGTGCCTCGGGATTGATGAAGTGCGTCGCCAGGAACGCCGCGCACAGCATGCCGTAAATCGCAGCCGCCCCGACCGTCCTTATCCGCCAGGTCAGGCTCGCCCAGACGCCGGCCGCAATCGTGCAGACGCCCAGCGTCATGCACGCCCAGAGCATCGGCCAGGTCTCGGGGCCGATTAAAAACGGCATCGGCAGAAGCTTGTCGAGCTGCCATGCGGCCGGCAGCAGTTCGCGGAAAAAGTATGCGCTGGCCAGCACGAAGATCGCCGCACCAATCAGCACCGGCACTGCCGCCATCGCGTGCCGGGCGAAGATCACCGTCCGTCCGGCCCGCCCCCCCAGCCGGCCGCGATTGGTCAGCCGGGCCAGTTCTGCCAGCCGATCAACCGCCCATCCGCCCATGATCGCCACCGCCGCGTAGCACGGCAGCAGATAATCCGGCCGGAACCCGTGCGGAATCGAATACGGCACGACCACCGCGATAATCCAGAAAATCGGCAGGCACAGCGGCCCCTTGCGGCCCAGCCACAGGCCCGGCCTGACAAAGCAAAACGCGATCAGCGCCAGATACGACGCCGGCAGCGTGAAATAGATCAGTTGCAGCGGCGGCAGGGTCCAACCGCGGACCGGGGCCGTCTCGCCTTCGCCGGTTATCCGCTGGCCGATCTCCACGCCCAGCGCGTCGCGGACGAATTCCTGCCCGCCGTTCCAGATCATCGCGCCCAGAACCGTGCCGATAACCGCGACAAAAACCGGCAGACCCCAGGCCGGTCGCGTGCATAAGAACGCCCGCCACGCCCGCCGGATAATTATCCGCCCGGCCAGTATCGGCCTGTCGAACCACGGCATCGCCAGCCGCAGCGGTTTGAACCCGCCACCCAGTCCCGCCGCAAGTATCATGAAGAAAAACACCAGCGCCAGACTGACCAGCCCCCAGCCTTTCGTGATGCCGCTCAAAGTCATGCACGCCCAGAAGCCGGCGACCCACCACCACGCCCGGCTGCCCCCGGCGCGATGGAACACCAGCCGGTCCAGGCAGAAGATCGCCCCCGTCAGCCACATTGTCAGCATCATGTCGGTAAGTGCGACGTTGATCTGCTTGCTCATATGCAGCATGACGACCCACAGGCACGCCGAAAGCAGCGCCGCCCGCCTGTTGTACCATCGCCCGGCCAGCAGATAGATCAGCACCGCCGTCGCCAATGAGCACAGAATATTCGGCAGGCGAAAAATCAGGTCGTCGCGGGCGTCCGTCAGCTTCAGCAGCCCGCCCAGCGCCCAGAACGTCAGCGGCCCCTTGCGGGGCACATTGCCCACCTGGTTCACCGGCGACAGCCAGTTGCCGTTCTGCTCCATTGCCATCGCGCTGCCGATGTTGTTGAGCTGGGCGAATGCGTAGGTCGTGCTGGGCGCGTGGTCCGCGATGGCGGCCATCGCGACGATCAGCAGCAGGATAACGCCGATATCCGCCGTCGTCCGCCACCTGCTGATGGATGACGCCGCCCCGCCGCCGCGCTGCCTGTAATATTCGCCCAACCACGCCATAAATATTTTCCCGTTAGTCCTGCAACGCTACAAAGGTCATTTTACCCGTCTGATAGCCAAATCCGACCGCCTTATTTCGCCTCTTCAGGGCTTTACGATCTTATTTTCGCCGATTCCCAGGGCGTTGCCCTGGGCTGTCATATTTTGCCCTTCTCAGGGCGTAACATCCATCGGCGAACCATTCCTGAAGCCTCCTGCGCGAGCAGGGGAAAATTTTCTTTTTTTAACTACAAAGACAACAACATCTCCGCATTTACATGCGGGGCTTTAAAAAATAACCCATCGACCGGCTCATCATACTTTGAATCGCCAACTTTATAAATGACGAGAAAATCGTGAAGCCCCAACGGGGCGCAATATGAAAGCCTGGGGCAACGCCCCAGGAAATCGGCCGCCATAACAGTCAAGCCCTGAAGGGGCGAAATAAAATTCTCTGTTTAATCCGTCAAAACCAGCCGCCCAAAGGCCCGTGACAGAAGGGGCCTGAACAAGAAAGTCATGCGACTCGTTGCCTGTGGAAAACGGTTATGTTCACTTCTCCAGCATACACTGTTTGAGGGCTTTCTTGACGCTGTCGGTAGAATAACGGCCCAGAAAGACGACTTCCTTGCATACAACTTCAAGTGTTTCATCCTGAAACGTTACAATAAAGCATTTGCGATCATCCCAAAGCCATTCGCTTCCGGGAAAACAAACGGCATTTTGCTATTGCTCCAGTCCCAGGTATCGCAAGATGTGCCTGGCCAAATGTTCGTCGATCTCGCTATGCCGGAGAACCGGCTGCTTCTTCCCCGTCTTTGGATTCACGTAGATGTCGTGTTTGCCGCCGGCGCGGAGAAAGACGCATCCCTCCTGCCGCAATCTGCGAAGCAACTCTCGCCGTTTCATGTCATGACCACTTCGCGGATTTGGTACTTTTCGGGCACCTCGTCAAACGCCATCAGCATATACGCTTCGCGGATGTTCCGCTCCAATTCCTCCAGCGTTCGGCCTTGCGTCATGATTTCCGGATGTTCGAGCAACTTGCCCAGCCAGAACTTCTTGCTCTTCCAGTAAACCATGGTCATTCGGCTGAAAGCCGACGGCCCCGACGCTCCCGTGTCTGCCGTGGAATGTGCGGCGGCATTCCCGATTACCTTCAACAGGAATTCCTTTTGCGACACCCGCTTGGCGTGGCGCTCGCTCTCAATCCACTCGTAGAGCGACTCCGGCACGTCGCGGATGTGAATCTGTTTCTTTGGCATATCTCACCTCTGGCTAAATCTGATAGCAATGATAGCAATTATTTCCGGCGGCGTCAACCATGCTTTGGGATACTCTGTTGCGGTGCGGGTCTGGCTCCTGCGGCAGAAACGGCAACCGTGGCGTTTGCAGCACAAAACAGGCATGGGCAAGATGCCCATGGGACACACGGGCGGGACGCCCGTGCCACGTAAATTTTCACATATTCAGAAAATTCCGGAGCAGTTCGTAGCCGGATTCGGTGAGGAAGCTTTCGGGGTGGAACTGTACGCCTTCGGTGGGTTTGGTCCTGCTGCGGATGCCCATCAGTTCGTTCTGATCGACGGTCCAGGCGGTCTGGATGAAATCGCCGTCCAGACCGGCCGGGTCGACCACCAGACTGTGATATCGCGTGGCGGTGAAGGGGTTGGGCAGGCCGGCGAAGACGCCTTTCGCGTCGTGGCGGATCTGGCTGGTCTTGCCGTGCATCAATCTGCCTGCCCGGATGACCTTTCCGCCGAAGACCTGCCCTATGGCCTGATGGCCCAGGCAGACGCCGAGGATCGGGATCTTCCCGTGAAAATGGCGGATGTAGTCGCAGCTCAGGCCGGCCTCGTTGGGCGTGCAGGGGCCCGGCGAGATGATCAGGTGGGTCGGTTTAATCTCAGCCTGCGCCTGGTCGGGCGGCATAACGTCGTTGCGGACGACCTTTATCGCGTGCGGCGTGCCAAGCTCGCCGATCCGCTGGACAAGGTTGTAGGTAAAGCTGTCGTAGTTGTCGATCATCAGAATCATGCCGAAATCCTACTTTTTTCGCCTAACCTGGTCAAGTCTGGCGGGTCTTTATAATCAGAGGCCTACGGCGCATGCGGTATGCGCCGGGGCCTTCGGCCTTGCCCGGGCGGCTGAATACAGAGTATAATTCAGCCTGGCGACAACGGTTCGGCTAATGACTCCGACAAACCTTTTTCGGGAGCAAACCATGAGCGGGAGAATCTCCACCAGTTCAATCGCGCGTCTGGTTCTGGCCGGCGTTTTTGCGGCGTGCGCCTGCCAGGCATTCAGCGACGGCAAGCCGCAGCCCAAGGCCGCGCCCACCGTCGAGCAGAGGCTGGCGCCGTTTATCGCGGCCATCAAAGAGACCAAGGACCCGGCGACCGCCTTGACCTGCTACGTCAAGGGCTGCTCGATCGACAACACCAGCTTGGCGATTCACGAGACATACATGAAGCGGATGCTCAGCCTGGGCCTGCCGCAGTACGCCGAGATGCCGGCCAAGGTGCTGGTAAATCTTGATCCGCGCAACGGGACGGCCTGGGGCGTCATCGGGTGCATGAACGGCAAGCGGGGCGATTATGGCGCGGCCCTGCCGGCCTGCATACGGGCCGCCGCACTGCTGCCGAACGACGCGGGCATAATGAACAACGCCGGCCAGCTCATGGTCTGGTACGAAAACACGCTCGACGCTCCCGAGCTGCCCGACGCGCTCAAGCGGATACTCGACAACCTCCGCAACAAGTGGGACCAGAACGAGGCCTTCGCCCGCAGCTACAAAAAGGTCCGCGACGCATACATCGCCAGAGACAAGCTCGACAAGGAAACCGGCGACAAGATGGCGACGCTGGAGGACGCGACGCTGGCCGTCCAGCGGAATTACCTGGATGTTCAGGCCAAGCTGATGGACATATCGAGCCAGATACAGAACAAGCAGACCGAGGCGTTGTACATGTATCGGCAGATGCTCAACGCGCCGCCTTTCATCGTCAGCGGCGGGCTGGCGCCAATTAGCTGGCCGACCGTCAACTACGGCAATTACGGCGGGTTCTATCCCTATTTTCCGGGCGGAGGCGGCTTCTGGCCCTGGTTCGGCGACGGACTGAGCATCGGCTTTGCCGGGACGTGGGGCGATTTCTCGATGGCCGGCTCGTTCAACAATTCTTATTATCCCGGCCCGTTTTTCGGCGGCGGCTTCGGGGGCGGGCTAGGCGGCGCCATGCCTATGGCCGGACCCGGCGGCGGTCCGGTCGGACATGGCGGAGGAGGGCATGGCCACGATCACGGACATCATCGCCGCCATCGCGATCCCGATCCCTGGCCATGGCCCTATCCATATTATTATCCCGGCAATTTCGGCTACATGCCTTATGCCGGCGATTATTTCCGCCAGATAGGCGATCTGACCAGTTCGATCAACCAGCTCAAGTCGACCGGCGTGTCGCTCCAGTCGGACAGCAACGAATTGAAGGCCGAACTGGATCGCAAGAAAAAGAGCATGGCCAAGCTCCTCAAGCAGGCCGGGCTGGTCGACAGGCTGCTGACACGCAACTTCCGCTGGGACCCGCCCAGCGTGGACGGAGCGCTGACGCCTGAAGTGGACAATTACGTCATGGGCACGCCCAAAGGCCCGATCCCCAAAGACCCCGAGGGCGAGGCCGAGCGGCTGCTGAACCTGGCCAAGATGCACATCTCGGTCCAGGACCACCTGAAGGCATCCGAGGCGATCAATAAGCTTCTGACGGACTATCCCGACACGGTCGCCGGCAGGCAGGCCGAAAAACTGATCAGGGACGACGCCAACGTCAGGCAGCCCGCGAAGAAGTGACGTCTATGCAGCCTCCGGCTTTTTCGGGCGGGTAACAATTTTGGCCAGCAGAATGCCCAGTTCGTAGAGCGCACAGAGCGGAATGGCCAGCATGAGCTGATCGATCGGGCTGGGCGTCGGGACGATCACAGCGGCTGCGATGACAAGCGCCAGTATGACGTGCTTGCGATATCTGGCCAGACCGGCCGTGCCTACAATTCCCATCTTGGCCAGCAGCATCACCGCCAGCGGCATCTGGAAGGCCAGGCCGAATGTTATCACCATGCCGGCGATGAAGCTGATGTAATGATCCAGCGTGAGAAACATGGCCAGCCCCATGAAGTTGTTGAACATCACCAGGAAGCCGAGCATCGGCCCGGAGACCACGAAGAAGAAAAACGCCGCCCCCGCGACGAACAAACCCGCCGACGCCGGCGCCGCCAGCAGGACGTATCGCCGCTCGCGGGGCAGCAGCCCGACCGACACGAACATCCAGAGCTGCCAGAAGACCCACGGGCTTGACACCATCAGGCCGGCATAAAAACCCACCTCGCAATACGTGCTGATGCCGTCGGTGAGCGACATTGCCACCAGCGTGTTCGACATGCCGGACTGCCTGGCGATCTCCATGTAGGGTTTCTGGAGGAACCGGATGATGTCGCCCGCCTCGACCAGGCCGCCGGTCATGCCGACCGCCAGCCCGATCAGCGCATAGATCAGCCTCCTGCGGAGATCGTCCAGATGATCGCCCAGCGCCATCCTGTCGGGTTTGTCGGTGCTTTCGTCCATGCGAATAATCGCCAATCGGCTCAATGGCCGGTTTTGCCGCTTCAGTTTATACGCTCCGCCTGCCGATATCTAGAACTGACAGGCCGATTTGCGGGCCTGTCCGCGGCGCGGCCAGGCGCTCAGGGAGACACGATTATGCGGACCAGGACGGTCAGCCTCACGCGTGCCGGACAGAAGTTTGTTTTCCGCTATCTGCCCGGCCAGGAAAAGGATGTCCTCGACGAGATAGTCAGGATCGCCCTGGACCTCGACGGCGACCTGGACATGGTGGACGCCATGGCGCTGTGCTGCCAGGTGGCGGTCTCGGCGGAAGATGAATCTGCCGGGGCGGACTGACCTGGCGGGATGACGGATTCGGATTCGACGCCGGCCCAGCAGGCCGGCGGCAGGCATAAAAACAGGAAACGCAAATGCAACTGCCGGAGCTTGTAGAAAAGTTCCTGGACTTCCTTCAGAACCAGCGGAGTTTTTCCAACCACACGATCCGATCGTACACGGCCGACCTGGAGCAGTTCTGCCAGTTCCTCTGCTCGGATATGTCCGCCGAGGGGCTGACCGCCGGAAATCTCACGCCGGCCGACGAACTGCCCGCCCACGAGGGCATCTCCGGCAAGCTGACCGCCGTATCGCCAACCGACGTGCGGGCGTACCTGGCCATGATGCGGAACAACCAGTATTCCAAGGCCACCGTCGCCAGAAAGCTCGCCTGCCTGCGGAGCTTCTACAAGTTCCTGATCCGCGGCCAGGTGCTGGAATTTTCGCCCGTCAGCGTGATCCGCACGCCCCGGCAGGACAAGAAGCTGCCCAAGTGCCTCGATGTCCAGCAGGTCGGCACGCTGCTTTCCGCCCCCGACGCCGCCACCCTGCTGGGCAGCCGCGACAAGGCGATCCTGGAGACGATCTACTCGGCCGGCCTGCGGATAAGCGAACTTGTGGCCATGAACATCGAGGACCTCGACGAGTTCTCCGGGGCCGTCAAGGTCAATGGCAAGGGCAAGAAGCAGCGGATCGCGCCGCTGGGCGGCAAGGCCGTCGAGGCGATCAAAAAATATCTCATAAAGCGCGACGAGGCCTTCGGGCGCCAGGAGGCCGGGCCGCTGTTCGTCAACAAGTCCTGCCGCCGCCTGACCGACAGGTCCATCCGCCGCAAGCTCGACAAGTACCTGCTGACCGCCGGAATCCCGATGCACATCAGCCCGCATACGCTGCGGCACAGCTTCGCCACACATATGCTCAACGCCGGGGCCGACCTGCGGAGCGTACAGGAACTCCTCGGCCACGAAAATCTCTCCACCACCCAGATATACACCCACCTGACGACCAGCCGACTCAAGGAAGTCTACGACAAGGCACACCCCATGGCCCAGGCGTCCTGACGAAAATTAGAGATTTCCAACCCGCCCTCTGTCGCAGTTCAAAATCCGCTTGCAATAAAATCTGAATCCGGGAAGATGATGGCATGTCATCTCCGGGAATGACGAACAGTTGCAATAAAAAGACTGCTTCCGTGAAGCGGGCATACCGGTTTCTTTCAAAACTTTTCACGTCGGCATTTGTGATTGTGTTGATTGCATCTGGTACCGGTTGCGGCGACGCCGCGAACCCGACGGCATCCGCCCCGTCTGCCGCGCCGGCAATCGTTCCGGTAACCGTTGCATCAACCTCGCCGTCTTCATTGCCGGAAACAGTGCCGGCATCCGCCCCGGCTGTCAATCAAAGCGAAATCTGGAAACTGGTCGCCCAACTTGACGACGATGACCCGGAAGTCCGTTTCAAGGCCGCCCGACGGTTCATGGAGCTTGGCAAAGCGGCCCTGCCTGTCTTTGAGGCCATCATTAAAAATAAGAAACCGGAACCTGTACCGAACACCGATGACGAGGATGAGGCATTTTTCGCTGCCGCGGCACGGTCAACCACACAGCCAAAAACCAATCTTGAAGAAATCAAAAAACTGGTAGCCAAACTCGGCAATAATGACATAAAGGTTCGAGAGGAAGCCACGGAGAGTCTCAAGAAGATCGGCAGATCGGCCGTGCCGACCCTTGAAAGTGTTGTCGGAAATGAGGATTCCGATCCGGAAATAGCAGAGCGAGCCAAGGCTATAATAGAGCATATAACAAACCAGTATGGTGGTCGTGCGTATTGTGTCGTATATGTCGTCGATTGTTCCGGTTCCATGATCTACACGTTCGACCGTATCCGCAAGGAATTGCTGATTTCTCTTGGCCAGCTCAAGGAGGAACAGGATTTCCACCTGATATATTTTACAAAGGGAACGCCGATAGAAAATCCGCCCAAACAACTCATTGTCGCCAACAGGCAGAATAAAGTGATGTCCGCCGAGTTCCTCAAGAACCTCGTTCCTGAAGGCATGACGGACCCAGTGCCGGCGATGGAGCGGGCTTTTGAAGTGCTTAAGGACGTTAAAAATAAAGGCAAACTGATCTATTTCCTGACGGACGGGCAGTTTCCCGAGTCAAAAGCGGCACTGGCGAAATTGCTCGCGGAACGCAATCCGTCGGAAACCGATCGGGCAATGATCTGCGTGTTTCAATACGGCGAAGACAAACACAATACCTCTGGTTTCCTCAAAAAACTCGCGGAAAAAAACAAGGGGCGATACAAATATGTTAATACTGAGGAAGAATGAACGATTCTCAGGAAAATCCTAAAGCGTTATCGATTCAAGTTCGCCTTATACGTACAACAACGGAATACAGCTTCGTCAATGTTGACTTTACAAACTCGAAGATGGTTTTTAGAGTTTGCTTCAGGGCCGGACTGTCCATGCAGGCGAATTTCAAGAAAGGCGAGCGATGGCTTTGGATTTGAGCAAAGAGCGGATCGTGGTAACCGGCGGGGCGGGGTTTCTGGGCCGGTGCGTGTCGGCCGAGCTTGTCCGCGGCGGGGCGCGGCAGGACGCGATCCTGGTGCCGCGCCGGAAGGAATACGACCTGACCGACGAGACCCAGGTGGAACTTATGTACGGCCGGCTCAAACCCACGATGGTTCTGCACCTTGCGGCGGAGGTCGGCGGCATCGGGGCCAATCGCGAGAATCCAGGCAGGTTTTTCTACGCCAACATGGCGATGGGTCTGCACCTGATCGAGCACGCCCGGCTGACGGGGCTGAAAAAGTTCGTGCAGGTCGGCACGATCTGCGCGTATCCCAAGTTCACGCCCGTCCCGTTCCGCGAGGAGGACCTGTGGAACGGCTATCCCGAGGAGACCAACGCGCCGTACGGCGTGGCCAAAAAGGCCCTGCTCGTGATGCTCCAGGCTTACCGCCAGCAGTACGGGCTTAACGGCATCTACCTGCTGCCGGTGAATCTTTACGGTCCCGGCGACAACTTCAACCCAAAGAGCAGCCACGTGATACCGGCGCTGATCCGCAAGTTCGTCGAGGCCCGGCGGGGCGGGCGCGACAGCGTGGAGGTCTGGGGGACCGGCTCAGCCAGCCGCGAGTTCCTGTACGTCGAGGACTGCGCACGAGGAATCGTGCTGGCGGCGAAAAGTTACGACGGCCCGGAGCCGGTGAATCTGGGGGCAGGCAGGGAAATAACGATCAAGGACCTGGCGACGAAGATCGCGGCCTTGTCGGGCTTCAAGGGCGGACTGGCGTGGGACGCCACAAAGCCCGACGGCCAGCCAAGACGGTGCCTCGATATCTCAAGGGCGCTGGAATTATTCGGTTTCAAGGCCCAGATGGAATTCGACGAGGGCCTGAAAAGGACCATCGATTGGTTTGAGAAGGCCTTCCCGGCATAGCAGATCGTTTAAAAAGCGGCGCTGGATGCCGCCAATCCGAAGAGCGGTCTCTCAGTCGGCCTGATCGTCTTTGGGGTTGTCTTCTTCCGCCCGGACGTCGATGACCTGCCCGCCGAAGAGGCCCAGGGCGTTTTTGACGGCCGGGTCAGCCTGAATCTGCTGTTTTTCGGCCGTGCTTAATTGTTTGGCCGGAGGCTGGGGCTGTCTGGCTTGAGGAGGCTGGGCCGTCTGCGCCGATTGAACCTGTCCCGCCTGGCGTGCGCCCTGTGCCTGAGGCGGCGCGGGCGTTTGCCTTGGCTGAAAGGCCTGTCCTTGCCGGGCCGCGGGCGGCGCGAACGCTCCTGTCGCCGGCCGGGCCGAACCGCCCTGCGCGGGTGCGCCCGATTCCATCGTCTCGATCCGCTCGATCAGGCTCACCGGATCGACGAACTTGTCCGCCGCGGCCAGCCGGACGACAACCGCCTCGGCCAGCGGGCGGGCGATGCTCGACGTGCGGACCTTGTACGCGACGTTCGAGAGCATCGCGACGGCCTGGGTAAGCGCCGGCAGCGAGAATCTGCCGGCCAGTTCGATCACCGCCTTTTTCTGGACCTCGCCCAGTTCAATCAGGTCCGCCGCCTGGCCGCCGACCCTGGCGAGCATCATGTTCCGCATCGTCTCGCACAGGCCGCCCAGCGCCGAGCCGATCGATGAGCCTGCCTCGATCAACCCCGCGAAGGCCGACAGCGCCGCGGCAGGATCGCCGTCAGCTATGGCCCGCGCGACCGAAAGCGACCGCTCGTCGTCTGCCGTGCCCAGAAGTTCAAGCACGTCCTGTTCGGCCACCTTGCCGGCGCCGGCCGCTATAACCTGGTCCAGCAGCGACAGCCCGTCGCGCATCGAGCCTGCCGCCGCCCGGGCGATGCGGAAGATCGCGCCCTCGTCAGCCTGGACTTTCTCGGACTCGCACAGCCGGGCCAGGTGCTCGGCGATCTGCTTTGCCGGTATGCTGCGGAAATCGAACCGCTGGCAGCGCGACAGAATCGTGGCGGGCAGTTTTTCCGCCTCAGTAGTGGCGAAGATGAATTTCACGTGCGGCGGAGGCTCTTCCAGCGTCTTGAGCAGCGCGTTGAAGGCGTCCTTCGTCAGTTGGTGAACCTCATCTATGTAGTATATTTTGAACCTGCACCTTGCCGGGCGGAAGACCGTGTTGGACCGCAACTGACGAACCTCTTCGATGCCGCGGTTGGAAGCGCCGTCCATTTCAACGACGTCGATATCGTCTCCGCGGGCGATTGCAAGGCAGGCGTCGCATTTATTGCAGGGTTCGGCGGTCGGGCCGTCGGTGGAAAGGCAGTTGAGGGCCTTGGCCAGTATGCGGGCCATCGTGGTCTTGCCCACGCCCCGCGTGCCGGTGAACAGGTAGGCGTGGGCTATCCGGCCGGCCTTGATCGCGTTGGCGAGCGTCTGGGCGACGTGCTGCTGGCCGACGACCTCGTCGAAGGCCGCGCTGCGGTACTTGCGGGCCAGCACGAGATATCCGCCGGCATCGGGCTGTTTTTCGCTCTTGCTCATCTTGGACCATTGTGGAGGGCCGGGCCGGGAATGTCAATCGCCCCCCGGCGGCGACTGTGAATTTGAAAAATCCGGGGCAGCCGATTTTCACCAGCCGCGGCGGCGCCACAGCCAGATCAGCAGAACGGCCATCAGAATCGCCGTGCCAACGACAAAGAAAAACATGCCGTAACCCAAGGTCGGATGGGGTTCCCCGGCAGCGCCGGGAATAGGCAGGTTCATCGAGAAAAAGCTCGTCCAGAGCGTCGGCAGCATAACGGCGATCATTACCAGCGTCAGTTTTTTCATCACCACGTTAAGGTTGTTGCTGACGATCGAGACGCGGGCGTCCATCAGACTGGCCAGGATGTTCGACGATATCTCGGCCTGCTTGTAGCACTGGTTGTTCTCGATGACGATGTCGTCCAGCAGCTCGACATGTTCGGGCGTCAGGCCTATCCTGGCGGCCATGTTCTTGACCTTCTCGATCACGATCCCGTTGCCGTGGATCGCGTTGAGGTAATAGACCATCCCTTTTTCCAGCGTGAACAGGTTGATGAGTGCGCGATTTTCCATGGCCTGCTGGATCTTCTGCTCAAGCTGGTCGGAGATGAGATGGATCACCTTCAGGTGTTCCAGGAAGTGGAAGATCGAGCGGTACATGAACCTCAGCAGCGCGTCCTGCACGTTGTGAATTTTGTTGGACTGCTTGACCTCGAAAAGCTGGGCGTCCTCGGACATCACGACGATCAGGCGTTCCTTGAACAGAAAAACGCCTGTTGAGGCGACCTTGAAGAGGAACTCGTCGGCGGCCGAGTAGTTCTTGGGCCTCTTGAAGATCATCGCCACGTGGTCGGGTTCAAACTCCAGCCGAGGCAGTTCATCGGGGTCAAGGGCCGAGTGCAGCGTGTGCTCGTCTATCTTGCAGGTGTCCATGAGATATCGCCTGTCCGTATCGTCGGGGGCAATATATATCTCGACATGGCAGACGGCATCCTTAGCCTCGATAAGCCTGCCGTCGCATATTGTCAGTCTTTTCAGCATGACTTCACACTCCAGCCGAAATGCCTTGAAGATAACCGGATCGAAACAGCCGATGCGCGTATAAACCGGCGATTATACCGCGGCCCGATAAGACCGGCCAGCATTTTGTAATAAAGATCGGAAATTCGGGCGGTCCGGCGTTTCCCGCTCCGGGGCGGCCATGCGGCCGGGGCGCATAAAAAACCCGCCGCCGGCAAAGGAGACTAACCGGCGGCGGAACATGACGGGTGGAGGGAGACCCGCCATAAAATTATATACAGGCTTTTCCCGTTTTTTTCAATAGCGGAGAAAAAAACATCGTAAAAATTTTTAACGTCCGGCGGCGGGTGCGGCCGGGCGGGTCTGGGCGGGAACGTCCTCGCTTACCAGTTCCACTTTGCCCCAGTAGGCGGCCTCGCAATGCCATCCGCTGGACCGGTTAAGCAGTTCCACAAATATGCTCTTTCCGGCATATTCGTCCAGGTTCACCTTCAATTCGAGCCAGCCGTCTTTGGCAGTCTCCTTGCCGACGGACTTTTTGCGGATTTCCTTTCCGTCGGCCCGGACAACCAGGTCCCAGTCGCCGTCGTCGTGGTGGCCGACAACGAGCTTGAGGGCCGATTTTTTCCCGGCCGGGATGGAAAGGGTGCTGATTATCCGGCAGGGAGTGGCCTGGTCCAGCGGATGGGTTACGAACACGTTTTTCCGGCCTCGAATTTCATCCTTGAGGCCCGGGTCCATGTCCGGCCCGCAGTTGAGAAGCTGCCAATAGGGCAGGAACTTCTTGAACTGGCCGGCCAGCCTGGCGTCGACCGATTCCGGCGGGGTGTACCCGATGGAAAGCAGGCTCTTTTCGTCGGGCCTGTCAGCCGGCGGAGGGCGGCCTTTGGCATGCAGGAGCAGAAAGTCGTAGAACCTCTGGCTGCAATAAAAACTGCTCCATGCGCCATGCCCCATGCCCGGTATCTCGGTATAAACGACGTCGATCTTATTCTGCCTGAGCAGGTCCCGCATCTTCTGCGAGCCTGCGGTGTATCCCTGGTCGTTGCCGCCGATTATGATCCACACGGTTGTTCCCTTGAGCGTGTCGGCGATTTTTCCAGGGTCGTACTCGTCGGCGGAGATGGGCGCTATCGCGGCGAACAGGCCGTTGGATTTTTCGGCTATCAGCCATGTGCCCTTGCCGCCCATGCTCAGGCCGGTCAGGTAAATCCTGTCCCTGTCCACCCGCCAGGTCTTGCAGACGTACTCGATCAGGTCCAGCACGGCTTGGGCCAGCCCCTCGGATTCCCACCTTTTTCCGGCCGGACACTGGGGCGACAGGACGATGTAGTTGGACTTTTCGGCGAGTTTGGGGTTCCGCAGGAGTTCGGCCGGCGGGCCGTGGACGTAGATGCCATCGTGATTATTGCCGACCTCGCCGGCACCCAGCAGGAATACGACCATCGGGAATTTTTCCTTCGGTTCCTGATAGGCCTTTGGCAGCCAGACCGCATATGCCATCCGGCGGTCGGCGCCGTCGGGTTTTGTATTGAAGAAAAGCCTGTGGTTGCCCGGAGTCTGCGGCTGGGATGCTGGTGCTGATGCGGGCCTGGACGCCGGTGCGGTCGATGGGCCGTCCGGCCGGCTTGCGGGTTCGTCGGCCAGAACCAGCGAGATCATGGCGGCCGATAGGATCGGCGCCAGAATCCGGACAAATCTGAAATTGAAAATTTCATCCGCCATGGCAGACCTTTTTCAGCCGACGATTTTGCGGACAAGCGGCACCCTGCTCAGGATAAACGTCAGAAGCGTGCTGGCCGCGCTTATTATCGCGAAAACAATCAATATTCCCAGCCAGACGTTCGGCCAGGTGAAGGCGTATCCGCCGTAAATCGCCCCTGGACCGGTTATCTCCTTGAAGATAATCTCGCGGAACAGCGGATGGACAAGGTATATGCCCAGCGTCAGCGGGGCGAGGAAGCCTAAAATCTTTTGCAGGGGCGACTGCTTCGCCAGCCGGCCGAAGGCGTGCGCGAAGATGAACCACGCGCTGATTGAAAGCAACAGGCGGGGCGGGCTGAGGAAATCGTAGAGCATCATGTCGGTCGAAGGGAAGGGCTGGGGCACCCTGCCGGGCTGGACGATAAGGCCCGTTCCGACGGCCATTGCCGCCGCCGAGACGATGGCGACGCACCATGACGCCGCCGCCAGGGTCCGGCCGACCTTCACCTCGCGCAGGACGTTGCCGGCCAGATACAACGCCAGGAAGGACCAGAAGATCGAAAATCCGCTCGACTTGCATTCCAGGAAGGCCGATGCCGTCGAGTCGGCTATGCCGACCACAAGCAGCAGGACCACCACGAAAACCCGCAGCCTGAGCGGGGCGTTGCGGACGTAGACGCGGAGCATCGGCGTTACGGCGTAAAGCCCGGCCAGCCGGAAGACGAAGTGCATGTGCATGTAGGGAGCCCCGTAAAGCAGTTCCCGCCAGACGCTCCATGGGCTGGACCAGTCCCACACCCGCCACTTGGTGTAATAGACGGAAAACAGCATGAAAAACGCCGACCAGAACAGTATGGCGATGCCCAGCCTGACCAGCCGCCTGCGATAAAACTCCAGCGTCCCTTCTTTTCGCGATGAGTCCAGCAGAAGCGCCCCGCTGAGCATGATGAAGACCGGCACGGCCCATCGGCCGGCGGCGTCGATGCAGTCGGCGATCCACCAGTCGCGGTTGCCGGTCTTGTCGGAGAAGACGACCATGTCGCAGGTGTGGACCAGCAGGACGGCCAGGACGCCCAGGACGCGCATGGCGTCGCCGTAGGCCAGCCAGCGGTCAGGCGCGGCGGAAAGAGCCGGAATTTTAGTCTCCATGTCAGTCATGCTGTCGCCCGGCATCGCGATGCTTACCTCTTATATTATCATTACCGGTTATAAGTTACATCGAAAATCGACGCATACAGGCGATTCCATCGGGGGTCATCCGGCTTTTCCGGCGGTTCCGTTTTTCTGGCTGCCGCCGAAGCCGAGGAACTGCTTTTTGCACAGTTCGGCGTAGAGGCCTTCCTGGCTCATCAGCGCCGCGTGGCCGCCCTGCTGGGCTATTTTCCCGCCGTCCAGGACCATGATCGTGTCGGCCGACATCACCGTCGAAAGCCGGTGGGCGATTATGAAGACGGTCCTGTCCCTGAAGACCGTCGTGAGGGCCTCCAGCAGGATCGATTCGCTTTCGGCGTCGAGTGCGGAGGTCGGCTCGTCGAGGATGAGTATGGCCGGGTCGCGGAGCAGCGCGCGGGCGATGTTGATCCGCTGCTTCTGCCCGCCCGAGAGGGTTACGCCCCGCTCGCCGACCGGCGTCTGGAGGCCGTGGGGAAGCTGGCTGATGAAATCGTGGGCGTTGGCCTGCCTGGCGGCCCGCTCGATCTCCTGAATGTCAGCCTGCGGCAGGGCGTATCCGATATTGTCCGCTATCGTGCCGGAGAACAAAAAATCCTCCTGCGTAACGTAGCTTATCTGCCTGCGAAAGCTCTCGACCTCGAACTGGTTGAGCGGCAGGCCGTCGATCAGGATTTCTCCGCCAGTCGGGTTGTAGAACCGGCACAGCAGGTTCACTATGGTCGTCTTGCCCGCGCCGCTGGGTCCGACGAGCGCGACGGTCCGTCCGGCGGCCACGTCAAACGAGACGTCCTTCAGCACGGGCTTTTCCGGCCGGTATCCGAAGTTCACGCCGCGGAATTCCACCCTGCCGGTCAGCCGCGGACAGGGCGTGTTGGGGCCTTTGAGTTCGACGGCCTCGGAGGCGTCCAGCAGCTCGAAAATCCGCTCCATCGCGATTTTTGCGGTCGTAAAGACGCTGGCCGAGGCCCGGGTGATCTGGTCGATCGGGCTGAAGAGCATGCCGGAGTACAAGTAGAACTGGATCAATTCGCCGATGGTCAGCTTGCCCATCGCCGCCGCGATGCCGCCCAGGCACAGGATGATCGACGTGGTCGAGCCGGTGAGGAAATGGCTTTTGGCGCCGAGGCTGGCAAAGGTTCCGCAGAGTTCCATGTTGCGGTTGAACAGCCCCTGCAGCTCGTCGTTGAACGATCTTGTCTCGTCCTGCCCGCGGCCAAAAATCCGGATCAGCCTGATGCCGCTTATCCGTTCCTGGAGGCGGGTGTAAAGGCTGGCCACCGCCTCGCGCTGCGCCCTGGTGGAGTTCTGTGCGCGGCCTCGCATCCGCGCATAGACCAGGGCGATGACCGGCACACACAGCAGCGACAGCAGCGTCAGCCACACGTTCAGGCATAGCAGGATTATCAGCACGACGATCACCGTTATCGACGGCACGATCACAGACGATATGCCGTCGTTGAGCAGGTGCCACATGGCGTCTGTGTCGGTGGTCAGCCTGGCCATGATCCGGCCGGTGTAGCTGTGGTCGAAATAGCTGATAGGCAGGCGCTGGAGATGCGCGAACAGGCTGCCGCGGATGTCCACGTGGACGTGCTCGCCGATTTTGGCCAGCATGTAGTACCTTGTGAATCCGGCGAAGGACCGGATCAGCAGCAGGCCCAGCAGGACGCCCATGACGGCGATGAACGCCCAGTGGATATCCATATCTCCGGCAAAAGGCATTCGGACAGAAGCGGCCCGGATATTCGGCTCCGTCAGCATGCCGTCGATGATGAAGCCGATAACCTTGGGCAGAGTTACATCCACCGCCATGCCGAAAAATATGGCAAGAAAGGCCGGGGCAAGCAGCCGTTTGTGCCTGAGCACATAGCTCAGCCAGCGCAAGATGTGCGGCTTGTTCATATCCTGATTGGTTTGCATATAGGCCCGCGGGATGGATATTGCCGCCATATATAATTGACCGGGGAACGGAATTCAAGCTCTGCGACGGCCGGCTCGCCGTAATGGCTCGTCGAAGGCAAAAGCTGATTGAGATTCCCTGACAGATGAGACAGTTTTGCGGCAGCAGATGATCGGAAGAAGAACGTTTTAAAACCGGTGATGAATCAGGGTTTCAGCCGGTTGACACGGCCGGGGCCGGGGTGTAGATATCAGGCAAGGAAGGTTATTTCAGGCCCGTCGGCCCGAAGGAAGTTTTTCTGAAAGGATTTCGGCATGAATGGCGATACCCGGCAAGTCGGATTTTTCGGCAGATTGGGCGGCGATTTCCGCTCGGCCAGGACGTATCTGGACGCCCGCGGCAAGATCAAGAAACTGGCGGCGAGAAAACAAACGACGCTTGGCGAGATGTCGGCCTCGTATCTGGAGATAGGCAAGCAGGCCGAGCAGGCCGGGGCGTGCGGCGATCTGCCCGCTTTCGGGCCGCTGAAGGACGCCCGCGGCAAACTCACCGACGCGCAGGACTTGCTGGCCCAGAGACAGCAGTCGGCCAAGTCGGCCCAGGACGCCCTGGACGCCGCGACGAAAGAGCACACGGGCATAATCGCCGAACTGGACGGCCAGTACCAGCCGCTGGCGCAGAAGCAGGCGGCCGCGGCGGGTGAATTGTCGTCGGCCCGCAAGGCGTTGGGCGACGCTGAAGGCCGGCTCGCCAAGTCGCAGTCGGAGCTTTCTTCGCTGGGGGCCGGCGCGATCTCCGGCGACGCGCTCGATGCGCGGCTCGGCGAGGCCAACCAGTCTCGCGGACAGATTCAGGCCAACATGTCGGCCTCGCAGCAGGCGATGCACGAGGCGCTGACCGGTTCGCAAACGGCCGCCGGTACGCTTGCACATGCGCAGAAGGAAGTGCATCGCGAGGAGACGCATCTTCAGGCCGAACTTTCCGCAGCCCAGGCGCTGCAGACGCCCGACAAGGATCAGAAGGTTGCGGCGGCGAAGGAGAATCTCGAAAGCCGGACAGCGGAAAACAACCGCCGGATCGACGAACTCCGGCAGCGCGACAGCCAGGCCCGGCAGGCGTATCAGGATCGGACCAGCCAGTTCGAGTCGGTCCGGGTCCAACTCGCCCAGGCCGATGAGAAAGTTCGCGCCCTCGAGACGGTCGTCCGGGCAAAGCAGCTTGTCGCCCAGATTGCCGAAATCGAGTCTGCCCGCGCCCAGTCGCAGGAAAAGGTTGACCAGGCCGGCAAGACGCACGATCAGGCCAAGTCGCTCGCCGACGCAAAGGCGGCCGAACTGGCCGCGGCGAAGGAAAAATGGAACCAGGTCAAGTCCGCCAAAGAAGGCGAACTGGCCGCCGCAAACAACGCCCGGAGCCAGGCCGAACAGGCTGCCCAGGCCGCACAGGGGCCGCTGACCGAGGCACAGCGGGCGTTCGGGCAGGCAGTTTTTGAGTCGCCGGCCAGGCCCCAGGCCGTCGAGACTGAAATCGCCAAGGCACAAGGCCTTCTGGCCGCCATCGCCGAGATCGATTCCGACACCACCCAGCAGCAGATCATCCTGGACGCAAATCGCGGCGGGGCCAAGCGAAGCCTGATAATCGGCCTGTCCGCAATCGGTATACTGCTGGTGCTGATCGCAGGCGTGATAATCCTCGTGGTCTGCCTCTCCGGCGGCGGCAAAAAGGATGAAAAGAAAACTCCGGCAACCGCCCCGGCAGGCGCGAGCGTCCGGATTCCCCAGCAGGTGCTCGAAAATCGGGAAATTTCCTGGCAAATCGGTGTGCATGGCCTCCACACCTTGAATGTTGGCCAAAGTAGTCGTATGCTTTGATTCGTCGGGCGGACGGAACGCCGCCCGGGACGAGGCAAGGATGAGACGCGGCATACTGGCGACAAGACAGGACCTTCAGGGCCTGGCGGCGCGGATCGGCAAAAAGCCGTTCGACGCCTTCTACGACGCGCTGCGGAAGCGATGCGCAAAAATTCTGGAATCCAGCCCGATGACCGAGCAGCACTGGCGGTCGATGTGGCAGCAGGGCGTCTGGGCAAGCGGGCTTCAGGCGGCCCGGACCTCACAGGGCAGGATTTTCGACCTGCTTATCGCCCATCACATCGACGCGAATCCGGCGTACCGCGGCCGGGCCGTCGAGGAACTGCGGAATCTGGTCGGCTGGACGAACTGGGTCGATCCCTGCCACAGCGATCAGTTGGTCGATCTGTGCACGGCCGAGGCCGCAGTCGCCGCGGCGGTCGGGCTGGACTGGCTCTGGGAGGACCTCTCCGAGCCGGACCGGCTGAGGGTGATGCAGGCGATCCGCAAAAAGGTCGTCGATCCGTATCTTGCGGCGGTCAAGGCCGGGGCGTGGTGGTACTCCTGCTATCACGCCTGGAACGCGGTGGTCAACAGCGGCTGCGCGATAGCCGCGATGGCCCTTTCGGACGACGAGCCGCTTGCCGCCAGGGCCGGCCGGCAGGCACGCGACGGGCTGAGACACTTCTTCGACGCCCTGGGCCGCGAGGGCGGATGGGACGAGGGGATCGGCTATTGGGGCTACGCCATGCGGTACGTCTGCCTGCTGGCCGAGGCGAGCAGCCGGCTGCTCCACGACCAGTCGATCTATCACACCCGCGGCATGAACGCCACGGGGCTTTTCCCGATCTATTTCACGCCCAACGGCCATCCGGCCAGCTTCGGCGACTCGCCGGTCGCCCCGCTTTACGGCGCGCTGTACCTGCTGGCCCGCCACTACGGCCAGAAGGAACTCGCATGGTGGCTCGACGCGTACGCCTTCCATCGCGACGTCGGCTCGACCGGCTGGTCGAGCGTGGGCCTGGCGCTGCTCTTCCGCCCGGCGGACCTGCCGGCGGCGATAACCCCCGGCCTGGCGCCCGTGAAGGTCTTCAATGAGATCGGCTGGGCCGCGATGGCGGACGCCTGGCCCAGGCCCAAAATGTATCTTGCCGCAAAGACCGGCGACCTCTCGGCCCACCACTCGCAGCGCGACATGAACTCCATCCAGTTTCAGGCCGACGGCGAGATGGTGCTGACCGATCCGGGCCAGTCGCCGCAGACGATGGAATTCGCCATGCCTGCCAAAGACGATTTCTACGAGGTGCAGGCCCGGGCGCACAACACGATCATCCTTTCCGACAGCGACCACCGGATAGACGCCCAGGGTTCGATCATCGAGGCCCAGGCCGGCGACGACTTCCGATGGCTCGCCTGCGAGGCCGGCGACGCCTTCGGCCAGAACAACAGATTCATCCGCCATGCGATTCTGCTGATGGACCCGGCCGCACACGCCGGCAGGGGACTGGTGGTTGTCGATGAACTGCATCTTTCCGGCCCGGCCCAGGCCGACCTGTTCTGGCACGTCAGCGGACCGGTGCACCTGGACGCCCACGGCATGTCGGGGCAGATCGCCGGCCAGTTGACGGCGATGCACTTCGCCCTGGCCTGCACGTCGAAGGCCGCCGCCGCCGCGCAGACCAGGCCGCTGGGGCACGGACAAACCGACAACATCATCCGCCTGGCCGTCCCGGCCGCCGAAAAAACCTTCATCGTCAGCGTCTTCTCGCGGGAATCCCAGGCCGGAAAACTACACGTTAAAACCGCGCCCGGCGGCGTGCTCAACGTCCAGACCGCACACGCCCGCCTGGCCTTCAGAAGCAACAAGCGAAACCTCCAACTCGAAAAGGTCTCCTTCAAATCGTAGGGCGTGCAACTTGCCGTCAGGCGACGGCACGCCTGCCGTGCCAGGGTTGCACGTGGGAAATAGTTAACCCATCATCGGGTTTGCCGCAGAGCAAGTTGATCAAGCTCGGTCTTCGTTACGAGGGGACCTTGCAGCCTCTCAAGAGCGGTGCTGCCTCCGACAAGCATATCACCGTGGCCAATCAGGTATTCCGCGCCTGCCTCGTCGAGGATGATTCGACTGTTATTGGCAGACACGACCTTCAGGGATATCTTGAGTTGAAGGTTTGCCTTGATGATCCCCGTCACCACCTTGGCGTCCGGCCGTTGCGTGGCCAGAATCAGGTGAAATCCGGCCGCTCGGCCTTTCTGACCGATGCGTTGAATGCAGATTTCCAGAGCATTGCGCATTTGACGGTCCAGAATCATATCCGCGTATTCGTCGATAATGACAACATAATGGCAGATCGTTTTTTCCGTCTGACTGGCATAGGAGAGGACATCAGACACGCCCTCGTTCTCAAAGAGGCGGTATCGATCATCCATCTCTTCGACCAATTGTTTAAGGCGAGCGAGGGCAGGTTCGATATCGAGATATAACGGATTCTCCACGCATGAAAATTTTGCATATTGCGTGAAAGTCACCCGCTTGGGATCGATTAGCACGAACCGTACTCCGCCCGGTGGGGTGCAAAGGCCAAGACCCACGACGACGGACTGCAGGAGCACGCTCTTGCCGCTGCCGGAAGTGCCGCCGATCAGGATGCTGGTCATAGTGGGTTCTGCCAGATCGACCCAGAACACCTTCCCCTCGATTGTCATCCCAAGGGGAAACGCACAAGTCGAGGCCGGGCGGTTTGCAACGCCAGTCTCCAGCAGTGCGCCGAGCGTCAGCGGCTCACGGTTACTACGAGGAAGATCGACGCTGATATGGCCCGGTTGAGCCTGTATCAGCGGCGGAGCCTTTAAGGCAAGTGCGACCTGGAGATCCTCGGCCTTATTAACCAATTTGCCAACAGTAACGCCTTTCTCAAGTTCCGGCACGATCTGTAGACGCAGGAATCTGGGGCCGACAATGACCCCGTATGGTTTTGAAGGCAACCCTACCCGATCCAGCAGGTCGCAGAGCCGCCCCAGAGCGACCTTACCCTCCTGTTGATCCTGGAAATTCACGATGGGTTTCCCGAGCGGAGGGGGTTTAGTATCCAATTGTTTTGCCACGGGATTCAGTGGCTTCCCGACAGCAACGGATACGCCCGGCTCGTCAGTACATGCCTTATCGAAGGGACACACCCGACAAAGTGCCGCATCTGCAGCCCGACGCAGGGGGCCGCGATTCTCTACTACCTGCCGCACATCGTCGAACAGATGGGGCAGTTGGCAGATGCCCCGCTCGATCTCCGCGGCAGGGAATTCGGCTGTCCCGCCATCGCCATCGAGGTAGAGTACCATCCCCCGGGGAACGACGCCGGTGCTTTCGCGGATCAACCAAGCGTACAGAACGATCTGCGTGAAATCCTCGCAGATATCCGTTGGCCGCCGCCCTTTGAAATCCAGCACAACAGCCTCGCCCTTGCTGCTGTCCAGAAGAAGGGCGTCATAACGACCCGAAACGGTCAGCCGTTCGCCGTCTTCATATTGGTGCTCGGCCTGCAGCAACCGCTCGGGAGGATGAAACACGCGCCGGACAACCGCGCGGGTGTCTTTTTCGTCACCCACAAGAGGGGCGAGGAATACGGCCATGACCGCGCTCCATCGCGTCATGCACCCCGCCAGCCCTACGGCCTGGTCAGCCGTCAACGTTTCGCTGTGCTTCTCCAGGTAGGGGATGAAGTATTGATTCCTGAGAAATAAGGAAATTCGATCTCCCAGCGATTCAGCCGGACCGCGCAGGATCTCGGCAAACGAGTCGCCCGGCTTTCCGAATGCGGCGGCCATGTCCTTATGAAACGGAGCGGCGAACTGATCGTGAAACAACTGCCCCGGAATATCGCCGGAACTGTCAAGGCCCACCTTCCAGGCATTCCCGCTTCCGCCCCTCAGCCTGGCGAGCAGGCGAGGACAGCGTTGTGCGAGATGGCAATCAGATACAGTTGCCTTTAGCATGGTAACATGTCCTGTCAAGTTTGGTCGAGCATAACCGTCATGCCCTGCTTGTTCTCGAACAAACGGAAAATATTCTTATGCTGTCCCAAAAATGCGAGAAGCCCGGCATGATCCAGCTTCACCTTGTTTTGTATAAGCTTGCCGAGAAGAACGGAGATCGTCAACATCCGCATGGGGCTGTCCTTGAGACAACTCTTGACCGACGCCATCATCCGCGTCTCATCCTGCCGCTTCGGCGTTTCCGGCTGCGGCTTGGCCGTCTCCGGACCTTTAACCGCCGTCAGCAAGGAAGGGAACGAACCTTTTGAAATGCCTTCCCGTAACATCTGGTTCAGTTCCTCGCGGGTTGCCGCCCTGAGTTTCCCGGAACCTTCCTCGACCTGTATGTCACCCTCGTTCACCTTGAAAACGAGCGAGGTGATCGCGTACCATCGCGCGACTGCATCCTTGTCCAGGATAAGCATGATTCCGCCCATGGTCTCGAACGTCTGGCGCAACTCATTTGTGGCTTTCCACCGAGGAGGAATTGGGATGGAGTTGCGAGCATCTGAGATGTAGAAACATCGCCCTTGCCCTTCGGGATATTTTTGAAGGAATTCGATTCCCGTTTTGAGGCAGTTGCCGATGCGATGATACCCGCCTCCGACATTGACAATGGCGATATGCGGGATGTCCTTCCCTTTTTCACCGGGAGCCTCGAATACAAAAGAGACATGCTTTTCTTTGCCCTTGCGCAATCCTTTGATGTCGGGACTCGCTTGCAGGTAGGTCTCCAGCGCCAAAGCAAGTCGGTCGCCATCCGGAGACCAGGACGCGAGATCGGCGAGAACCGCCTCGCACTCATTGTGGTACGTTTCCTCCAATTTGCGGAGAATGCCTTCTTCTCCTTCAGATTCGATGGTCCGCTTGGCGAGGACGATCACTTGGCCTGGGAAATAACCATTTTTGATTTGATCTTTGAGTTGTCCCCACAGCCAAGGGAACACCATTTCGGTCTGGGAACCAAGAAACGCTTGGACGCGGCGACGTACGAGTTCCTCGGCCTGCTCCATCGAGCAGCTTTCCAAGAGAAAACGATTGGCTTCCAGACATTCAACTACGGCTATATCCATCGTTTTTTTAAAACGTTCATTCCAAGAATCCGCCCGGACAAAGGCAAGAGGTAGCATAGCCTGCGCCTCGCGGACCAGAATGTTAATCATGGCTTCAAGGGCGCGAACGGCGCTCGGTTCATACAGGTTGTCTAGCTGATCGAAACAGACGAGCATCGGACGGCCGTAACGGGCCATCAGTTGTCCAAGACTCAGGATCAAACCTTTAGCCTCTTGTTCTAGAGTGCCAATATCCTTGTCCACACGTGTTGTGGTACCGAGATGGTTTGCTTCCTCCTCGCCGTCGATAACATCGCCTCGCATCCAGCAGACCACCAGGTCGCGCATCTCCTTTTTGCGGTATTTTACAATCACTCGCAGCAGATCAGAACTTATGTCTGGACTGATGCGCCGGAGATACCGAATTGCCCGCTTCTCCGCCTCCTCCATAATCTTCGGATCAATCTTGGCCTGATATATGTAGAAAGGATCCTCATCCAGTTTCTTTAATAGTTTGGCGTTTCGATTTGGGTCCTGGTCGTTGCGGAGGAAATCGATAAGGATTCGCGCCGCGAATAGGTCGAGTTGAGTCCGTTTTTGTGCTTCATCGTTCTCTTTGCCAAGGTTTATCACGATCTCGCGGAGCAGGTATCGCATCGGTGCTGTGGTATCGAGGATGGGACGGACGTAAGTAAAGACGGCTGGCGTCTCCGTGCGGCGGCTCGCGTGAAGAATCCGCTTCAAGAGATGCGTTTTTCCTGTACCGGTCTCGCCAAGAACGAGACCCGCGCAGGCGTCCTTCGGGTTCTTGGTCTTGTAACCGAGCAAACGGAGAATGCCGTCGAAGGCATTATGATTTATGGATTCCACGTCGGGATAGGGGTCATCCCATGGATTGCCGACGCGGTTCGAATAGAAAGGATTGTTCGACTTAAGGAGTTCTTGCGGCGTTGTCATGGTTTTCTCCACGTGAGCGTGGCAAAAAAGAAGTTATTTTCATCGACGAAGCTCTTTTCAACCTCTTCCTTCGACATCGTGGTAATGTCGCCGGCGTGCAACTGTATCACGCCTTCGTCGCGGAGCGTCTCGATCATCCTGTCAAATCGTTCGCGCGTCCAGCCGAGGCGGTCACGGACGGCATGGATGCGGATATAGATTTGCCCCCGGTCCAGTTCCCGGACCGCTTTGGCGAATAAGTCGCGGTCTTCTCTCGCCTCGCTGCCACTGCCGCTGGGCTTGCTCGGATGCAGTTTGATGTCATATTTGGATGATTTGGAATTAATTTCACAACGCACATCGCCTCGCGCGATCAGAACATTAATCGCCCCGATGAAGTCGGGGATTTTCAAAGGTGTCGATTTCGCGATCTGCCCGGGGGATTGTCCTGGTTTCTTTTGTATAGCAGTGAACACGAATACCTCCGGAGGCTGCCGAAAAGCCAGATATGTAGATTTCCCCTTTTTAATTATGGACAGCCGATTATTCTTCTCTATCTGTGCGACTGCGTCCTTGTTGCTGATAGCTTTTTGTAACGACTGTTTAAGTTTCGACAGGAGAATGAAATCTCTGCCGGCTTTGCGTAAATACTCCACCAATTGCGATTCTATGTTTGAACGGTCCATTGTCGAACCTCCTGATTGCACGGTATTTCCGGTTTCATAAGTTTCTTCGCACAATAACAGATCCAAACAGTCTTGTGGTACAGAAGATTTCTTCCATTATCTCTTGCGTCTAAAACTCTGCAAGCGTTTCTTGCGAGAATTGCTCCTGGAAACAGCATATCTTCGGTCTTCATTTGACTATAACGATTTCAGCAGGCTGCCGGGTCTGCGGTTGGTGAAGCGTTTGAAGGCGGCGGCGAAGCACCGGCTGCTGGAGAAGTCCAGGTTCATTGCGGCGGCGGTTACGGACGAGCCGGCCCGGAGCATCTTTGCGGCGGCGTCGATCTTGGCCCGCATGAAATATCGCAATACGATTTCATACATGCTATCATTACATCGGATAATGAAGGAACCTATATCATGAAGATGTCGGATGACCAGATTCGCGCCATGAAGTTCGACCGGCCAAAAATGATTCCTGTGCGGCTGGGCGTGCTGCCGGCGGCGTGGATGAAGTACCGCGACCAGCTCAGCGCGATCGCCGGACGATATTCCGAATTGCTGCCGGCCGGCAAGACCGACTATGACAAGTTGTGGAGCCAGACGTATGCCGCGGGCGACCACACGGACGCATGGGGCTGCGTCTGGAGCAACGTCTACCACGGCCACGAGGCCATCGTGAAGATGCATCCGCTGCCGAATCGCCAAGATGTATGGAAACTCCGGATGCCCACAAAAGACGCGGGCCTGCCGCACGGTTTCATGTACCTCCGGCTGGCGGACCTGCGGGGCTTTGAGGAAATAATGGTCGATTTTGCCGAGGAGCCGCCGGAACTTCAGAAACTGATCGACGTGGTGCTGGAGTACAACCTCAGGCAGGTCGATCTGGCGATTGCCGGGCTAAAGGGCGACGATATGATGCACTTCGGCGACGATCTGGGCATTCAGAACAGTCTGCCGATCAGTCCCGCCAAGTGGCGTAAATACCTCAAACCATGCTTCGCGGCGATCTACGGCCGGTGCCGCAAGGCCGGCGCATGCGTCTATATGCACACCGACGGCCACATTTACGAGATCATCCCGGACCTGGCCGACTGCGGGGTCAACGTGGTCAATCCGCAGATTCGGGCCAACGGCCTGGACAACCTTGTCGGAGTCTGCAAGGGGAAGGTGTGCATCGACCTGGACCTGGACAGGCAGTTGTTTCCGTTCGCCGCGCCCGATGAGATTGATCGCCACGTTCGCGAATGTGTCGAAGCGATGGGCAGTCCGGCGGGCGGCCTGTGGCTGACCGCCGAGGTCGACGACGGCGTGCCTCTGGAGAATATCGAGGCCATCTGCCTGGCGCTCATGAAATACCGCACCATGTTCGGCAATTGACGCGGAACAGCACACACAACCCTATGCTAAACGATCTGCGCGGTGATCGCGAACAGACCGACGGTCTCTTTGGCATTGCCCGGCAGCCGCAGGGAAAGTGCGTCGGCCTCCACGCCGCGGATGTTGAACCCGGACAGGTGCGTCAGCCCGTGCATGTGGCCGGGCTTGAGGGCGTAGGATACGCGTTTGCGGTCCACGTGGCGATATCCGCCGCCGGACCACATATGCTCGCCCAGCGGCGCCCACCAGTCGCAGATGTGCCGTATAGAAAGCAGTTTCTCGGAAAACACGATCCTGCCCTTGCGCGAGAGGACGACCTCGACGAGGGGAGATATCTTCTTGAGGTCCCGCACGATGTATTGCCCGCCGCAGATGATGTGCAGGTCGCGTATTCTGCACGGCGTGAACCGCAGATCGACCGGCTTGTCGTGCGTCAGATCGGCGTGCGAGTGGTGCAGACCCGCAAACCGGAACGGCAGGTTGTTCATTGTTCCCGGTCCGATCGGCACGCCGCCGACGTCGGGAACATAGGCGTCGTATCGCTTGCCCAGATCGAGGCAGAGATATTTGCCCGACGGCGCCTTGGCGGGCGACACGGCCTGCCGCATGGAATCGGCGACTTCGTCGCAAACATCCAGCGAGAACTCAATGTTGGGGCGTTTGTTGTTTCGCAGCCAGTCGCGGATGTACATTTTGCGGACGGCCTTCAGGTCGGCCAGCGTTTTGCGGAAGGCCCCGGCAAGAGCCGGCCCCGCAAGTCCGGCGGCGGCGCGGCCGGCCAGCAGAAGCCGCTCGCGCACGTGGCGCTCGCGCTCCAGCGCCACTCGAAAATGCTCCAGGTGCGCGGCATTTCGTTTGGGCCGGCAGATTTTCAGCAGGGCCAGGCCTTTGCGGATCGCGGTCAGGTCGGTCCGGGCGTCTTTCAGCGAGTTCTTTCTCACGGCCGCCAAACGCACCAGCCCGTTCCATGGCATCCGGAAGAGCTTCCACGACTGCACCGGGGCGATTTTCCGCGCCGGAGCGATATCTTCCACGATCTTTTTAAGACCCGGCAGCGGCCGGCCGTAGAACGTGGTCTGAAATCTGCTTTCAAAATTTTTGCCGACGGCCCGGCCGGTCCAGACCGCTTCGCCATAATAGGCAAAGAGGTTCCAGCAAAGGTCGCGATGGTTTTCGTAACCGCTGTCGCCCCACTGCGAGGCGCCGAAACCCGGGCCGCCCCAGCGGCGCATCACGCCGGTCCACAGGTCGATGTTGTGCTTGCCGTCAGTGAACGTCGGCAGGAACATGCACCAGTTATTATACCCCGACAGGCCGAACGGCGCCATCTTCAGTTTGAGATAGGCCTTTTCCACCTTGCGAGGGTCGCCGTAGCCCCATTCCAGCGGAATTACATCGGAACCCAGACGGCGGATCTTATGCAGGCCGTAGTGGTTCTTGAACATGTCCATGCAGACCATCATCCGCTTGCCGTACCGTGCGAGTTCTTTGGAGCACCACAAGGCGTGCCCCATGAATTCTTTTTCCGTAAGCCCGATCACCTCGTCAAAGGCGGCGCAGAAAATGGGCGAGTCCGGGAAAAGCTCGCAGACGTCGCGGATGACCTTGCGGAGATACGGGCGAAGGATCGGCTTGCGCACGTCGTAGGCGGAAGGAAGCTGGAAAACCTCGCGGGCGTACTTGCTGAACTTCGGGCGGGCAAGAAGGTTCTCCTGGTGGCCCAACAGGGAATAGTCAGGAAGGATGATCACATTGTGTCGCCTGGCCTCGGCGCGCATGGCCCGCACTTCCGGCGGGGTCAGCCGGCCGCGGCCGGCGCCGATCTCGGGAAAACTTTTTATATAAAGAACGTCCTCGATGTACGGGCAGTAATAACGGATCTTGTAATACGACAGCCGGCGGACGATCTCCCTGAAATCTCCGAGCGTGGAAATCTGCTTGCGGGAGATGTCGTCCATGTGCACCCGGTAGGGATACGCCGGGGCGTCGCGAATCTCGACGCACGGCACGCGGCGGCCGCCGTTAAGAAGCTGTTCGAGCGTAACGAGGCCCCAGAATAACCCGTCCGCGTCGCGGCCTCGGACCGCAACGCCATTCCGGTCGCAGCAAAGCGCGTAACCTTCCGCTTTGGCCGGAGGATTGAGGCTCTTCAGCGACGGCGAGCTGAAAACGGCTGTCAGCTCCGGCAGGCTGTCGTCGCGGATGATGGAAAAGCCCAGGGTCTTCAGTTTGTGCCGGACAGGTTCCGTAACGCCGACCGGCCGCTGACGACCCATGCGGACAGTTTTTACTGACAGCAGAAAGCTGCCGGACATCTGGCGTACTTGCGTCGGCATCGGAACAAGATTTAGCATGTTTGTCTCCGGAAGAACGTGCTTCAGATTTTAAACGGTTTCTATCGTCGCCGCGAACAGGCCGATAGCCTGGGGGCCTTTATCAATAAGGCGGATGCGGAGGGCGTCGGCCCGTCTGCCAACGACCTTGAATCTGGACAGGTGCGTCAGCCCGTGCATCTGCCCGGGCTTGAGGGCGTAAGATACGCGTTTGCGGTCCACGTGCAGAAATCCGCCGCCGGCCCATATATGCTCGCCCAGCGGCGCCCACCAGTCACATATATGCCGTATGGAAAGCAGCTTTTCAGAAAACACGATTTTGCCTTTGTGGTACAGGGCAATCTCGGCCATGGGTCCGATTTTTTTGAGATCGGCCGCGATTCTCTGGCCGCCGCAGATTATATGTATGTCGCTGACTTTGCAGGCCTTGAATTGCAGGCACAGCGGCTTGTCGTGCGTCAGGTCGGCGTGCGAATGATGCAGGCCCGCAAACCGGAACGGCACGCCGTTTACCATCCCCGGTCCGATCGGCACGCCGCCGACGTCGGGAATATATGTATTGTAAAATCCGCCGAGGTCCAGACAACGATACCTGCCGGACTGTCGGCTGCACGAGGTCATGGCCTGACGCATCGAATCGGCGAAATCGTCGAATACTTTCAGGGAGACCTCGATGTTGGGACGTTTGTTGTTTCTCAGCCAGTCCCGCTCGTACATTTTGCGAACAGCCCGCAGGTCGCCCAGCATTTTGCGGGCGGCCCTGGCAAGAGCCGGCCCCGCAAGTCCGGCGGCGGCGCGGCCGGCCAGCAAAAGCCGCTCGCGCACGTGGCGCTCGCGCTCCAGCGCCACTCGAAAATGCTCCAGGTGCGCGGCATTTCGTTTCGGCCGGCAGGTTTTCAGCAGGGCCAGGCCTTTGCGGATCGCGGCCAGATCGGTCCGGGCGTCTTTCAGCGAGTCCTTTTTCACGGCCGCGAACCGCACCAGCCCGTTCCAGGGCATGCGGAAAAGTTTCCACGATTGCGCAGGGGCGATTTTCCGGGCCGGCGCAATTTCTTCAACAATCTTTTTAAGGCCCGGCAGCGGCGCGCCGTAAAACGTGGCCTGGAAGCGGCTCTCGAAGTCTTTTTGCACGGCCCGGCCGGTCCAGACCGCTTCGCCATAATAGGCAAAGAGGTTCCAGCAGAGGTCGCGGTGGTTCTCGTATCCGCCGTCGCCCCACTGCGAGGAGCCGAAGCCCGGCCCGCCCCAGCGGCGCATCACGCCGGTCCACAGGTCGATGTTGCGCTTGGCGTTGACGAATGAAGGCAGAAACGCGCACCAGTTGCAGTAGCCGGCCTGTCCGAGCGGCGCCAACTTCAGCTTGAGATAAGCCTTTTCCACATTGCGAGGATCGCCGTAGTTCCATTCATTGGTAACAATGCCGCCGGTCAGGCGCCGGATCTTTTTCAGGCCGTAATGGTTCTTGAACATGTCCGCAGCCATCATCATCCGCTTGCCGTATCGGGCAAGCTCTTTGGCGCACCACAGGGCGTGGGCCATGAATTCCTTCTCGGTAAGCCCGATCACCTCGTCAAACTGGGCGTTAAAATATGGCGAGTCCGGGAAAAGCCCGCAGACGTCCCGTATGACCTTGCGGAGATACGGGCGGAGGATGGGCTTACGCACGTCATATGCCGAAGGAAACTGGAAAACCTCGCGGGCATACTTGCGGAACTTCCGGTGGCTCAGCAGGTTCTCCTGGTGGCCCAGCAGCGAATATTTCGGCAGGATGGTAATGTTGTGCCTGCGCGCCTCGGCGTGCATGGTTCGTAATTCGGCCGGCGTGAGCCGCCCGCGGCCTTGGCCGATCTCGGGAAAACTTCTTATGTAAAGAACGTCCTCCATATACGGGCAATAGTACCGGATCTTGTAGTACGACAGCCGGCGGATGATCTCCATGAAATCATCGAGCCGGGAAATCTGCCTGCGGGAGATGTCGTCTACGTGCTTCCGGAAGGGATACGCCGGGGCGTCATGGATTTCGACGCACGGCACGCGGCGCCCGCCGTCAAGAAGCTGTTCGAGCGTAACGAGGCCCCAGAAAAGCCCGTCCGCGTCGCGGCCTCGAACCGCAACGCCATTCCGGTCGCAATGAAGCGCGTAACCTTCCGGCCTGGACGGCGGATCGGGGTTTTTCAGCGACGGCGAGCCGAAAATGACGGTAAGTTCCGGCAGGCTTGCGTCGCGGATGATGGAAAAACCCAGGGACTTCAGTTTGTGCCGCACCGATTCCGTAATGCCGGGCGCTGGCCACGAACCCAGCCGGGCGGCTTTCGCCGACAGCAGGAAACTTCCGGGCATCTGGCGTACTTGCATCGGACAAGGAACAAGATTGAGCATGTTCGCAAAATAACCCGCGATTCAATGCAAAGCAAGACTCAAGGCGACAGACGGCAGCAATGGGTCAGTTACAGGGGGATTGTGGTGCAGGCATCCTGCCTGCAACTCTAAGAATAAAAAATGCAGGCGAGACGCCCGCACCACAAGATGGCGAAAGTTAGTCTCCCCCTGTAACTGACCCATTACCAGACGGAATGGGCGGATATGCCGTTGCATGGCAGGTTGAATTGGCCGGCAAAATACTTGAAGGACGGGAAATTTCCAGGTAAAATCCGTTTTGACAGGTGGCGCCAGCCATCCTGAGGCCGGGCTTGTAGCTCAGTTGGTTAGAGCGTGCCCCTGATAAGGGCAAGGTCGACCGTTCGAATCGGTCCAGGCCCATTTTGCCGGCGGAACAACTTTTAAGGTTGCGTGCACGAGAGGGGACATAGCTCAATTGGGAGAGCGCTAGCTTTGCAAGCTAGAGGTTCGGGGTTCGATCCCCCGTGTCTCCAATCAGTTTAAGGCTGTAAATATTGAATAATATCAGGGGCTTGACTTTGGCGGTAAATATGTTACGATAGTTTTATGACAAATACCGCCAAGCCAGCAGCAAAAAGCGACAAAATTCCGGGATCCATTTATCTCAATCACGGCCGTTATCACTGGCGGGTAAAACTGCCTGGGGATGAAAGATATATATCCCGACCGCTTGTGCCTGAGGGGGCGCGATGGGCCACGAAGGACCGGGCCGTGGCCGAGGCAGTCGCCAGGGACTTGTACCGCAATCTGGTGCTCAAGGCGGAGATCGGCGGGAAAATTTTTGAGCCGGGGAAGTGGGATGGCAGCCTTGCCTGTCTGATTAAAAATTTTCTGGCCCATGCCGATCAGCGATATCGCAAGCCGGACGGCCGGCCCACAGGTGAAGCTGCGAATATCCGATATGCCCTTCAGCATCTTGTGGAATTTTGCCCAGGAATGCAGGCCGCGGACTTCGGCCCCCTGAAACTCAAAGAGGTCCGGCACAAAATGATTATTGCCCAACTCGCCCGCAAAGTCATCAATCAGAGGGTAAATATCATCCGGCGGATGTTCCGCTGGGCGGCCGGGGAACAGCTTGTGCCTGCCACTGTCTGGCATGGCCTGCTGGCCGTAGAGGGACTTCGCAAAGGTGTTCCCGGCGTCAAGGAGAGCGAGCCTGTGGAATCCGTGCCGGAAAAAGATGTCAAGGCCGCCCTGCCGCACATGTCGCCTATTGTCGCCGACATGGTCCGAATTCAGCAGTTGACTGGTATGCGCTCCGGCGAACTGGTTACCTTGCAGCCCGGCGACATTGACCGCAAAAAGTCGATCTGGATATACCGCCCCGGCAGTCATAAGACCGAGCATCACGACCACAAACGTGCGATCGCGCTTGGCCCCAAGGCCCAGGAGATTTTACGCAAATATCTCGACCGGCCCGCCGGCGTCTTCTGCTTCTCTCCGGCCCAGGCCGACAAACAACGCCGCAAGGCCTTGCACGAAGGCCGCCAGACGCCTGCCGGCCAGGGCAATGAACCCGGCACGAACGTCAAGGAATCGCCCAAGAAACGGCCCGGCGAGGCCTACACGCCTCAATCCTACGGCCGGGCCGTCGACTACGCCTGCAAGGCCGCGAAGGTCCCCCACTGGCACCCGCACCAGCTACGACATTCCGCCGCCACACGCCTGCGGCAGGAGTTCAAGGGCAAGGGCCTGGACGTCGCCCGGGCCGTCCTGGGCCACCGCTCGCTGGGCATGGCAGACCACTACGCCGAACTTGACCTGGCACTGGCCATCGAGGCGGCGAAAAAAATAGGGTGAGAGGTCATGGTTTTGCCGATAGTAGCGATATATAATTCAGGTAGGGCGGTGGCGATTTGCCTTGACGGGCACTGCGAAAAGGCGACAATTGCGGCCGAAAGTGAAGGAGACGGCGAATGACACAACCAAAGCATAGCGATATATGGGTGATTTATCCAAGCGAAGATTCCGTCGGCAAGGCGTGGGTCGCACATTCTCTTACGACCGATCAGATTGGCATGGGCGATTGTGTCGTAGAGGCCTTAGTTGAATTGAAGGCATCCATCCGCTGCCTGCTTGAAGAAGCGGCCAAGGATTCACGGGTACAGGTTATCTCGCTCGCCCCGCTGGAGTTTTGGAAAAAAACCGAAGGGGCCAAGAAATTAGACCCGATGTTTGTCAGGGATGCCGAGAAACTTCTTCAGAGGAAAAAGGGGCCCCCTCCAATGCCGAAGGGTTCATCTTTCGAGACCGTTCAGGAACTTGAAAGCGTTAACGCATGAGTCATCGCCGATGCCAGAGATGGGATCGGGTGATGGAGGTTTTAAAGGAACATGGCGTTGATGTTCTTCAAGGCAAGGGGGCGGAGAAAAAACTCCAGAAAGTAATTGAAGGCAGGATGTTTTTCATGCGCCTTCAGCATAAATGCTGCAATAGTTCCAGCGCTATGGTTCGCGCTCCACATTTGGCCATGATCTCACGGAAATTCCAGATTCCCAAGGAAGAATTTTTCGATAGATAACTCAGCAGCGGGGCTTTTTTATCAGGGCCTGGATCCCTCTTCCCACCGCTTGACCCATTCCATCAGCTTCGCCTTTTCCTCGCCAGCATATTCGCCCATCAGATAATCCATCCGGGCCTGAAAATTTTCGCGGTCTTTCGGATCTTCCGTCGCGGGGATAATCTTCCGCAGTTTGGCGACCTCACAGGCCTCGTATTCGATCTCCGCCGCCGTGTGCCGCCGGGCCTTCGGCTTGGGCTGTGGGGCCTTGTCCGCTTGCTCCATGCGGTGAAGCATGTCCAGAAGCAGGTCGGCCATAAGGCGGCGATATTCGGCCCGGAACTTCAGGCAGTTTTTCGCGTAGGCCTTTTTCAGGACCATGTCCTGGCTGTCCTTGACCATCTGAAGGTTGAAGGCGTATTCGTCGTCGATCTCCTCGATCCGCTTCCAGACCCGGCGATTGGCCGACCGCTCCGTCGCCGTCGGCGGACGCATGAGATTCATCGTGGTTGTCTGTCGCCTGGGCCTGCGGGGCATGAGTGCCTATCTGGATATATCGATTTTTGTAACAGTACCGCCGGTAGGCGTGGAGAGATTTTTTTCTAAATATCCTGTTGCAATACCTTCAGTATCCTTGACTGCTTCAAAACTGATTGAATCAACCTTGATCCTTGCTGCCTTGGCTTGGGTCGCTATTTTAGGAAGAATTTTGATATGACTATCTTTAGTCCCGGCATTATCGTCAACCACTTCCAAATCACCGAGATTGTGGACCATAAAAATAATCCGCTTCGATGCCTTGCTTGTGCGAAGCAAAGCCAAGGCGCGATCTACTGCCGGATACGGATTGCCCCCGGATCGTGTCAGAAAATCTGCCACCATCAGTTTTTCAGTTTTCTCCAGGTTCTCTTTCGTGGCAGAAACAAAGTTTTTTTCGGGGCCTTCCAGTAAAAGGCTTCGATAATGATCTTTAAATTTTGGATCGTCAGTTCTGCATCCTTCCCAGAGAATAATATAAAAACGTTGGTTTGAACTGAGCGTTTTAAGATGGTCAATTATATGCCCCCTTATTTTATCGAAGATGGGTTTTGCCTTTTCCCCGCACTGCACAAGGATAGCAATATCTTCGGCCGGGCCTGAGGCTGGTTGCGATGCCGGCGCCGAGGCCGGCCGGCTGGTCTGGGCGAGGGCTGACAGAGCGGCAACAAATAGACACGCGAGAGCGACGATCGTCGTTTTCATGTTTGGATCTCCTATATAAGATTACGTTTCTTGAGGTTGCACTTGCGGCAGAGAAGCTGAACGTTCTGGTCGCTGTTGCTGCCGCCCTTTTCCACAGGGATTATGTGATCGTGTTCAAGATACTGGCTTGCCCCGCACTCCGCACAGCGGCCGCCATATCTCTGAAAAACACGCTGGCGGACATCGCGCGAAATATGCCGTGAAGGCAGGCCTTCGTATTTTTCATGGGCAGTCCGTTTTACGCGCCGGACTGCAAAGGTATAAATTGCGGCAGCCATCCGAGGCACCCTGTCCAGGACATATATGCCGCCCCCTCTGCCGGAGGCCATGACCTTGAAGGCGTTGCTGTGATCGCTCTGGATTTCAAGAACCTTGGAATGTTTCAACTGGTGCGAGCCGTCGACTGACGCGAAGATGATCCGGGAATCTGTTATCGTGAGCCTGCCGCGTTTGGCGTTTCCCTCTCCGGTCTTCTTCCGCTTCGCGTCGATATATGAGGCCGGTCCCTGATAATGGGCAAGTTCGCCTGAATCCAGTTCGACATCCCGGGCGCTGATCGTCGGCAATTTACCGTCCCTGACGGCCATCAGGGACTTCATATCCACGATCTCATCCTCAAAATATTTACGGTGCTCGGCATCAAAACCGAAGTTATCCAGCATCCAGAGGATCGTCTTTTCCTCCTCGGGACTGAGATTTTCGTCGGCCTTGGCGCTGGCCAGATATTCCTCGGCGGTCTGCATTGCCTGCAATCTGATGGCCGACAGAAAGGCGTTTTTGCCCAGCCCCAAAAATCCTACGGCATCCAGGACTTTGCCCAAAGCGGCATCGTTAAACTGATGATTCTCGGCGAAATTCACGAACATACCGCGGAGAAACGCCCCCCCCTGCGAGGCGAAGAATTGCCCCATAAGCAGCGGGACAGAGGCGTTCAGGTCGCCGGCTATGATCGACAACCGGATTTTATCCTCGGGAGCAATCTCGCCGCCGTCCATCGCATCGGCCAGGCATTTTCCGAAGACCTGCAAGCCGGTCTGAAGTTCCAGCCTGGCTGCGTCATCCGGCCTCAGATTGAGCATCCTGGCCGACCAATCCAGGGCCGACCGCTCGCCCGCCGTAACCTTCTGGTCCTTCCAGACCCGCTCGATCAGCAGGCCGTAGGCGGCTTCGATTGCCCGCCTTTCCCAAGGTTCCCGAATGCCTGTCTCGGCCAGAACCTGCCGCAGGTCGAATTTATCCCGCCTAGCGTAGAGCTGGCCAGCCAAGAGCTTGCCCCACTCCTCGATCTTCTGGCCATCCACCGGGTCGAGTGCGGCCAGATAGCGAATCTGCGCCTTTATATTGTCCCACAGTTTGGCCATGAGAATCACCTCGTAAAATCAAAAAAGTCCTATTTTTCCCTTGCCTTCATACTAACGCATCCCTAACATTCAGTATACGGCCAATCCCGCCGGGCGGTCGATTATGCCAGGTTATTCGACCGGGCCGGCAACGGGCGGACCGGACAATTTCAGGGCGACTGCCATGAATGCCAACATTTGTGTGATCCCGGGCATGGTTGCCGGGGAAGTCCACGAGTGCAAGGATGCCAGGATTTCCATGCTCTGTCAAGTCCTCACGCGCCTGCCTTCCGGCGGGGCTGTTGCCGCTGAGCTTCTTGCCGGGATTCTTCGCGATGACGGACTTGCCCGACAGCTTTCTGGGCCATGTCCGCCAGCGGAGTTTTCGACCCCGCCGGGCTTTTGCCCTGCAAAGTCTCCGGTGACTTGTCCGGCGAAGCCTCGGCGAAGCCGGAAGCAGGGGCCGGTTTATCTGAAGCTACCGGATCTCGAGGAAATTGTTTGCCAATTTTGCGAGCCGACTCATCCAATGAGTCTGTTGGCAAAGGTAGTAAAGTTTCATTTTTAATTAAGGCTAGTTTTTTCAATAGGTTATAGGCTACTTTGCGTTGAGGCAATGTAAGTAATTCTGCCATCAATGCAAAAGCTAAATCATACTTTTCTATAGGAAGAAAAGCCCATATTTGCATTAAATATATGTAGTATTCCTCAACATCCTTTTCCAGTGATATATCCTTGGAAATTTCTTCAGGAGTTAATCCAAAAGCTTCTGCAAGTCGTCCCATCATCTCGCCTCTGGGAGTGTTTTTATTGTTTTCCCAGTTACTAATAGTCTGATTATCGACCCCAATAAGTTTGGCCAATTCAATTTGCGTTAAACCTTTTGTTTCACGAATAAGTCTGATTTTTAGTCCTATGCCCATGTCAGTATTCTATCCTTTTGGAAAATATACGTATAGTTAAAATGCTTAAAGACCTAAGTTTATGTAAATATACAAAGATTGAACATTTTCTTCTTGCCTTTCTTTGTATTCTTTTGTATTATTAACTCATGCCTCTGATACTCAACACTAAAGACGAGAGAAACGAACATGCGGTGGGCGTTTCTTTATCAGAGGCAACACCCACTGCGAACCGGCTTCAAGCCCCCCTTGAGGCCGGTTCACTTATTGCGACGGGCGAAAATCCTTCGCCGGAAGCAGCGCTCGTCGCGAACCGGTCAGGGCTCCCAGTCCTGGCCGGTTCACTTTTACACACATCGCCCGAAGGGCGAACACATAATACAGGAGAAGAAACATGGCGCGGAAGCAAAAATTCAACCCGGAGACCGAGGCGGTGCTGGAGGGCCTGCGAAGAATCGAGGCTACGGTCAAAATTGCAAGCAAGGAGATACGGTGCGCCATGCTTATGTGGGCGCTCGAAGGCAAATGCAACAAGCGTAAAAATTCGGACGGTTCGCGCAACCGGAATTATAAATGCAAGGGTTGCGCGTTCAATGTTACAGCAGCCGACAGGCGATACTAGGCCTATTTCCGGCCGTCCCGTATCGCCTTCACGACTTTCAGTATCTCTTCCAGAAGGCCGATTATCTGCTGGTGCCGCTGTAATTCCGGTATTTTCAGGAACGCCTCTCCTCTTTTGCTGTCTTTGCAATTCGTCGCCGATTTCAGTTTGTCGCCCATTTCGCCGGTTCCTTTCAGGTCCCGCCATTAGAAGGCCGGGTCCGCCGCCGGTCAAGCTGCTTGTCAGGGGCCGCAAGGCCCGGACATTCATACAGGGAGATATTAGATGGCAAAACGGAAAAAGGAACAACGGGATTTTGCGGACAGGCTCAAGGTGCTTGAAGCCCGCTTGTGGGATATCCATGCATGCCAGGTGCATCTCTGCGCTGTGCTGGGCTGCTCTCCCTGCGACGTCTCGCAAGAAAAAGAGAAACCCGGAAAACGGCCTCGTTAGGGCTTTTTGGCATCCCAAATATTCGCCAACAAGGCAATTATCGCGTCGAATTTCCCAAACAGTTTTTCCGTCGTTGGGCCGAGTAATGCTTGAATCACCGCCATTTTCTGCTCTAAATCCCTCTGCCGCGATTCGATTTCTTCGATTTTGTTCATTTCGCCGTGTCCTTTCAGGGACGGGCATTGTCCATCGGCGGGCTGCGGCGGTCAAGTTGTTTGTGTTGGTCATCATGCACTCAATTATCGCGGATGAAAAAGGCCGTGAGAACACAAAAGTTTTGCCGGGCAGGATGGATTTTTGGCCCCCACACGGCAGGGATGCTCACACCCGTTGCCCCCACGAAAGAATCTGTTGCCTGCATAGCCGTCGCGGGGGCAAAACTCAGGAGATCATCCCGATGGTGTCAACGAAATACGGCGAGACGCCGTGGTCAACTGGCGAGCTTGCGGCCCTTCATAAACTGAATGGTGCCGGTGCAAAACGCAAGCAGGAAGAACTCGACGCCTTCGTTTCGGAAATTCTGGCCCCGCATTTCGTGGCGCGAGGCGTCCGGGCAGATCAGGCGGCGGCATCCATCCAGGCGATTGCCGGGCGGCTGGCAAGGCTCTTCGCCAGCGGGGATTCCAGAGTCGCCGGCCACATTACAAGGCTCATCCGGCAAGTATACGACCGCTGGGCGGGAAAACGGCTTTTGGACGCCGCAAAACGCCTTCCGGCCTTTTCCGGGATCGGTGCCGGCGCGTCCTCAAAGGTCAAGTCTTTCCCTGAAAAATCCCTGAAAAGGAGAATCGCATAATGGAACAGTTGATCGGAGAAAAAGAGGTCTGCCTGCGTCTGGGCATCTCGCACAGGACATTCCTGAGGTATCGGCCCCGGATGATAGCACGCGGGCTGAGGCAGATACGCGGCGACAGGCGAATCCTGTACCGGTCCTCGGACTTGGACAGGTTCATAAACCGGGCGTCGGAGACGGGGATACTCGTCGCGCCCCCCAAAAAAGAGGGAGAACTGTCATGCCAGAAATAGCCGACATGATCGAAAACTCTCTTTTTCACTTCCGGCGTGCCATGAATCGCCAAAAGGCGAACACGCCCAAAAAGGTCTGCAAGTCCTGCGGCCGGCCGGTAGACGACAGCCTCGACGACTGCTGCGAGCCTTCCCCGAAAAACCTGCCCGGCTTGCCGAAATCGGCATCGGACCCCGACCGGGCGAGGGAGTTGCTTTCCCGTCCCGGCGTGGCTGAGGCCGTGGCCGAAGGCTTGGTCAAACTGAATCGGGAGAGGCAAACATGAACGGCGATAAATGGTACCGCTGCAACACGATCCGGAAGATTCGCGGCCAGTCAGTGCCATGCGGTTTCGTCGGCCGGGGCGAGGAATGGTCTTGGCGGTTAACTTGCGCCGCCACAAGGGAAAGTCCGGAAGAATGGGCTGTCTCCTGCCCCCGCTGCCATAACGACGCCGAAGACTGCGCCGACGAGCTCTGTGAGATATGCATGAGAAAGATCGAGGTCTGCCGGGCAGACAAGGGGCATTGCGTAGTTTCCGACATCGATGGCGAACCCCTGGCCGGCGGCGATCACCTGCTGGCTGCGGTCCTGACTGACATGGCCGACGATAACGAACTGCTCCTTGAGGCCGGGGAATTGATGGTCAAGGCGGCGGAGGGCGGAAAATGACCCGCTCCCGCCTGCATTTTCCGCTGACTTCAACCGGCTGGCTCGTGCTGGCCTTCGCGGGGTTTATCGCAATCGGAATCGCACGGACGCTTACAACGGGCAAGGAGGCCCATAATGTCAACCCGGCTTTGGCTGCTGAAATATCGCAAGACCGTTCACAGGGAATCGACCTGGCCGCTGCCGTTCCCGACGCGAGACTCGGCACTGGAATTCGCGGCGACATATGGCTGGAACATGGCCAGGGCGGTGAGGTTTTACAGGTGGACGCCGCTATATCGGAATCCAGAGGCTCTGGCGAGCCGCCGGCAGAGACGACCTGCTCCGCGACAGGCCGTCCTGCCGGGACTATTTTAGACGCCGCTGCCGGAAGCCCTACCAATATCTCGCTCCTTGCAAGAGGCTCTGCCAATGGTGAGGGGGCGACCTCACGCGCCCCCTCAAACCATTGCCTGAACTCGATACTTGACGCAATCCGCCAGGTCGAAGGCGCCGGCCCCGAAGCAATTGGCGACGGTGGTAAGTCCAGAGGTTGTTATCAAATATCCGCTGCATATTGGAAAGATTCGGGCGTTAAATTGCCCTATCTGAAACACGTTAATGACCCGGTTGTTTGCCGGACGGTTATCGAAAGATACTGGCGGCGTTACGCCCCCGACGCTCTGCGAACCTTTGATGTGCGGACGTTGGCGGCAATTCACAATGGCGGGCCGCGAGGAAACAGAGATTCAGATTACGCCCGGCACGTCGAGGCGTTGGTTACTTCGGAATTGAAAGGAAAGGATTGAATGATGAAAACTGCTGAAAAGAAAAAGACGACATATGGTTTGATCGACGACAAAACGCCCGTCGGCCGCGTGTTTGAATTCGACGAAGGCGCGATGCTCGACGGAGACGACGTGCCGATGCCGGCGGCGCTGAAATACATCGGGCCCGACGGCGACATGATACTTCTGGTAACGCCGGGGGGCGAGGAATGGCCTCTGGCCGCGGCGGACGATCAGGACGAGCGGATTTTCCGGGACGAGTGGAACAAGAAATTCGCCCCGCACTGCACCGGCTACACGGACCCGGCTTCGCTGGACGACGCGCCAGAGGCCGTCGAGGCCCCGGCGCCCGCCGCAGACAAGGCCCTGGCCGAAGTCGGAAAGCAGCTTGGCGAGGCTGACGATCTTCAGGCCCGCATGAAGGACGCGCTGCGGGCCTACGATGAGGCCGCGAAAAATTATGAGACCCTCCACGAGCAGGCAAAGGATGCGAAGGACAGGATGGAAGTCGCGGACATGGCCTGGAAATCCGCTGCCCGCGCAATGTCGGAACGCGATGCGGAGATGCCGCTGTTCGGCAAGGCCGATCCGGCTGTGCCGAAACCTGATAAGCCTGAGGATGAATCTGATAAACCGGAAGGTGATTCCTGGCGGGAAGTCGCGCTGGTTGAACTGCGGAAAACCAACGGCCGGGCCATGATCTCGCAAAGAGTCATCACCGCCCTGGCCGAGCACAATCCTCCAATCGTGAATCTCGGCGCGCTGGCCGACTGGCAGAAGAAAAAGGGCGAGTTCTGGGCCAAGGACATCAAGGGCCTGGGCGAGCGGGGCAGGCAGCAGATCGAGGACGCAGTGGAACATTTTTGGGCTAAGGAAAGAAAACCGGCGAAAAAATGATAACCGCGGCCGAACCAAAAATCCTGCGCCTGACCCACAGCATGATGGCGTGCTTCCAGGCCTGCCCGCGAAAGTGCCTGCTGCGATACGGCTGCCGGCTGCGCCGCGACCGCGAATCAATGCCGCTGGCGTGGGGCAAGGCGTTTCACGCCGGGTTGGACGCCATGAAACGCGGCGAGACAAACCCCGCCGACGCCGCCCTTGCGGCCTGGGATGAAAGCCGGATCGAGGTCGAGGACAATCTGACCCAGCGGACCGGCCTGTACGTTATGGCCCAGATGTACGCCTGGCGATACGGCTCCGACGCCATTGCATATGACGCCAGCGAATATGAATTTTCGATTTTGTTCAAACGCATGGCCGGCGTCACACTTGCCGGCAAGATCGACGGCACGGCCACCCTGCCCGACGGCCGCAAGGCCATCGTGGAGCACAAAACATGCGGAGTCGATCTTGGCTCGGACTCTGATTACTGGCAGCGGCTCAGGATCGACAGCCAGATCAACATGTACTATCTGGCCGCGCAGCGGGCCGGCACTAATGCCGCGACGGTCCTGTACGACGTAACCCGCAAACCCACGATCCGAATCAAACAAACTGAAACCCCGGACGATTACGCCAAACGGCTCAGCGAGGACGTGCAGGCGAACCCGGACAAATATTTCGTCCGCCGCGAAATCACCCGTCTGGCCGGCGACATGGATGAGTTTGTTGAGCAGCTTGCCCAAGTGGTGAAAATGTACCGCCTCTGCGCCCGCTGGAAGCAGTGGCCACAGAATACATCATCGTGTGTCGGCATGTTCGGCCGATGCGAATTTTTCGACCTGTGCACCACCGGCGCGATACCGGAACCGGGAGGCGCTCCCGACGGATACCGAATCGCCGAAAAACTACATGAGGAGCTATTATTATGACCACTGCACCGACTAAACCACCGCCGCCAGCGACTATGGGAAAAGCGCCGCCGCCAAGGCAATCGGCCAACAAACCGACAGTTGCGACAGGCACGCATCCGCGATTCAGCAGAATCACGCCCGCCAAAGTTGGGCACCGGGTCGTCCTGATCGGCGTGGAAGGCTGGGGAAAAACATCCGCCGCCGCGCATGCCGGCAAGGTTGCCATCGTCGAATGCCGGGATGAAACCGGCTACGAAACCCTTTTGTCGGCCGGCCGTGTGCCGTCGGTGGACGCCGTGCAGGTCAAGGCATGGCCGGACCTGCTGGCCGTGATCGCCGACGCGGCCGGCGGCGGCTATGACGTGCTGGCCATCGACGCCCTGAGCGGCGCGGAACGGCTCTGCCATGAGGCGGTCTGCGCCCGCGACTTCAACGGCGAGTGGGGCGAGCGGGGCTTTGGGGCGTACATGCGGGGTTACGATCTTTCGGTTACTGACTGGCTGGCAATGCTGGCCCGCCTGGAAGCCGTCCGGCAGAACGGAACGCATGTTGTCCTGCTGTCGCACGCGAAAGTCGTAACCACCAAAAATCCGATGGGCGCGGATTACGACAGATTCTCCAGCGACGTGCACCACAAGACCTGGGCGTGCACGCACAAATGGGCCGACGCGGTTCTGTTCGGCACGTTTGAAACCATCGTCATAACCGGCCCGCAGGAGGCCCGCAAGAGCGAACAACTCCGCCGCGGAAAGGGCATCGGCGGAACGTCGCGCGTGTTGTATACGGAGCGGCGGGACGCCTTCGACGCCAAGAACCGTTTCGGGATGCCGGAAGTCCTGGACATCCCGAATGACCCGGCGCAAGTCTGGCAGACAATTATGAAAGGAATCAACCATGATGCTTGAAGGAACGTATTCGGGCGTGGTCGTGGGCGCGACGACCTGCGAATCGTCCGCCAAAAAAACGCCGCAGATCGCGATTCATATTCAGGTTGAGCACGTCGCCAACGCCGCCGGCGAGTGGGAGAAAATCCAGCCGGAACAGCGGACGGCATATCTCGCCCTGACCGACGCGGCCTGGGGCTATACGCAGGAAAAGCTGAATCGGCTGGCGTTCAACGGCGATTTTGACGCGCCGGAATTCACGCGCGAACCGGCGCTGTTTGAGTGCCGGCATGACACATATGAGGGCAAAACCCGCGAGAAATGGGACCTGGCCGGCGGCGGAACCGGCGCGCCCGACAAGGCCGCGTCCGACGTTATCCGCAAACTGAACAGCCGGTGGAAGGCCGCGGCCGCCGCCAGGCCCGCCGCCGGACCCGCCGCAAAAGCGCCGCCGCCTCCGCCGCCGCCCGAAAACACGGGGGACGCGAAAAATGCGGCCTGGTCGGAATTCTGCAAACACTGCCCCGCGCCCAGATGGAACCCGGAGTCCATCGAAAAAGAGTGGTTCCGGATTCTCGTTGAAATGTTCCCCGGCAAAAAAACCAGCCAGCTCACAGCCGCCGAGTGGGCGGAAGTGCAGGCCGAAGGGCCGGCGAAGATCATCCCGTTTTGAGGCCTCGGGAAACTGAAATGCGTGCAGCGAGGGAAGGCTTTGGCCTGGCCCGCCGGCGATGCAAGTGGTTTCGAGCACCACCCGCTGCAATGAAAGGATTCTTATGAGAGGCGACAGGAAAATCCAGGTCCTCGCGATGGCCTTGAGATCGGCCTTGCGGATCATCCGCAGGAATTACGCCCGGCTCTGCCTGACGGACGCGGAGGAAAACCAGATCAAGACAATGGAAATAATCGCCGCCAGGATCGAGAGGGACGAAAAGGCCGGACATAAAAAACAGAAAGGCACGGATGCCGATGGCAAAATCTGACGACATGCCTATTAAAGCTATTTGCCCGTGGTTCGGCGGCAAGCGGAACCTCGCCCCGCTGATAGTCGCGGAGTTGGGCCCGCATCGGATTTACTGGGGCCTCTGCTGCGGGTCGATGCCGGAACTGCTGCTCAAACCGCCGTGCGTCATGGAGTCAGTCGTCGATCTTCACGGCGATCTGACCAATCTGGCCCGCGTGCTTGCGGTCCCGAAACTGGCCTGCCGGCTATATCGCCGGGCGAGGCGTGTGTTGATGAGCGATGTCTGCTTTGAGGATTCCATCGCCGTTATCAGATCGGGGCCGTTTGATTCGGACGCACCCGACCTGGACCGGGCGTTTCATTACCTGCTGACGGCCTGGCTTGGTCGGAACGGAGCGGCCGGGACCGCAAGTTACAACAGCCATTTTTGCGTTCGATACACTGCCAACGGCGGGCACGCGGCCAAACGATGGGATTCGGTGAAAGTTTCGATCCCCGCATGGCATAAACGGCTTCGCAATGTAACCATCCTGCGACGGGATGTTTTTGACATCCTGCCGAAAATTGACGATGCGCCCGGGATCGCGATCTACTGCGACCCGCCGTATCTGGTCAAGGGGGCGAAGTATCTGCATGATTTTGACGAGGGGGACCACGAAAAACTTTCAAAGGCGATTGGTCGATTCCGCCATGCCCGCGTGGTTGTGAGCTACTACGACCATCCGATGCTCGCCGAACTTTACCCGCCGGACCGCTGGTCTCGCGTCTGCATCGAGGTCAGCAAGGCCATGGCGCATGGCGGCCAACGAGGGAAGAGTCAAGCAACAGCCGTCGAGGTCCTGCTGATTAACGGGCCGAGTTTCACGGCGGAAAATTTTTCATCCCCCAAAATGCCGCTGCTGGCCGGAAGCGGGGTTGCCGAAAAATGAACTTCCGCAGCATTGAAATATTTTCGCCGCAGGGTGGCTTTCCCGTCCTGGTTCCGGATCGTCCGGCAACCCGTCCGGGCCGAAAGAAGGGCCTGCGCTGCCCGCGATGCGCCGCCCGCCGGGACGAGGGCGGACGCTTCGACGCCGACCCGCGGCGCAAGGGTTTTTGGACATGCCTATCCTGCGGCCATAGATTATTTTACCGGCCGGAAAATGTCTGGACGGCCGGGACTAGCACAAAAATCTATCGCCGCCGGCGGACCAGAACACGACGGGTAAGAATCCGCAAAAAGGCGAACTGGCTGGCGGCGTTTTCCATTCTGATCGTCTTCGCCCTGGTCGGGGCATCGGGCCTGCTGACGTTTTTCCTGGCCGCCCCGGCAAACCGCGAAACCACAATCGAAAAGGTGGTGCAGGCATGAGCGGGAAAAAAACAATCGTGTATATTGCCGGCCCCATGACCGGCTATCCAAAGTTCAACTTCCCGGCGTTTTTTGAGGTGGAAGAGCGTCTTAAAAATCTGGGATTTGACGTAATCAACCCGGCCCGCATGGACGTAGAACTGGATAATTTCCACGGCGAAGGCGAGCCGCCCTTGACGACCGAACAATATGAAGCCCGCGATCTGCCGCTCGTGGAAAAGGCCGACAGGATTTTGATGCTGTCCGGTTGGCGGAATTCCAAAGGCGCGTGCAAGGAACGCCGACATTTTATAGACACGCATGAGCATCCGCTGATAGGCGACACGATTCTGGGCGTTATCGGCTGGCATGAATTTGACAAAGGGCACGGAGGCCCCGCCAATGACCGAAAAGATTGAATTCTTCATCCCGATAAAGACTGTCAGCGAGGCCAACGCCCGCGAGCACTGGGCGGTGAAGGCCAAGCGGGCGAAGGCACAGCGGTTGACAGCATGGGCCGCGTCGCCGAAACAGCTCCCGAAAAACCGAATGGCGATAATTCTAACCCGCGTCGCCCCCCACGATCTTGATACCGACAACCTTGCGCGATCTTTCAAGGCTGTCAGGGACGGCATAGCCGACGCCCTGGGCCTTGACGACGGCGATAAACGGCTGACATGGAAATACGAGCAGCGGCGCCCGTTGAATTGGGAAAAGGCCAAACTCTACATGGGCAAGTACGGCGTGGCCGTGGAGATTGAACCATGATCCGCACCTGCCGGACATGCCGCCTTTTCCTTCAGGTCGAGAAATCCGGCTGCGGGGATTGTCTGGCCGACCTGCCCAAGTGCGCCCTGAAAATGGTCTGCACGACGAAGGACACGCGGCCCTGCAAGTTCTGGCGTTGGAATTTTGGGGGATTGTTGAGGCCCAAATCGAAAGACGGACGATGAGCGAAAACAAACTTTACGACATCCTGCAAGGCCTGCCGCGCGTCCCGACGATGTTCGAGCAGATTCACTATCAGATTCACGCGGCGATGGAGCGGGAAAAAGATGAAGATTTTCCAGGACATCGCCCAACGCCTGGCAAAGCTCGAAACGCAAATGAAGATCGTCCAACTCGGGAAGATCAGATAGGGAGACTGATAATGAAAAAAATAGCATGGACGCTTCGGCGCGCGGAAATAATTACCATCATCACTTATGGGATCATAGCACTCCTCCTGTTCCTGGGAGTCTTCCTATCCGGCTGCAACCCGCCTTCGCCGGTTGACGCCGACGGCAACGGGATGATAACCGGCAAGATTTTCTGGAAGAGCCAGGGCACGTGCTACCTGGTTGCGAATCACAACGGCCGGGTATCGACCTGCACCTGGCAGCCGCCGGCGGAGGTCTATGAAATTCTGCACATCGGCAGCAGTTCGACCATTATGTACAAAATCACGCCGATCACTGAACCGTCAACGCAGCCGATGCTGCTGACGGATTTCGCACCCGTGCCCCTGCCGGCGACGGCGCCTGTCGGACCGGGCATAAATGAGAGATCGTCTTTGGCGAGCGAGGGCCGGCAATGAAAGAAATCATCCGCGCAAAAGGGCTTGTCCTGCTGGCCGGTCCGCCGCTCGCCGGGGCTTCGCACGATTGCCCCGGACATGAAGAGCGGATAGCCGGGCATATCCGCCGGGCGGAGATTCAGGATGCCCGGCAGGCGTGCATCCGGGCGGATAAGGCCGCAGTGAAGGTATGCCCCAAGCGATGGAAGAAACACCTGTTGCCAAAGACGCCTGAAGAGATCGAGGCCGAAAAGGAAAGAAAGCGGAAATACGCCCGACGATACTACGCCGCCCGCAAGGCGAAAAAGCTGGCGTGCAACAAGGCGTATTTCGCCAACATGCCTGCCCAACAGCGGGCGGAATACAACCGGCGCCGCAGGGAAAAACGGCGGAGTCTGAGCCTGACAGTGAATGGACGCCGGAGATGTTTCGTATAACTGGCGGTATGAATATGCGGAAACCAAAAAAACATTGGCCTCTCGGTACACGGACCCGCCTAATCCGCGTGTTCATACCAACGTGTACCGAAGGCCATTTTCTACCTCCAGACAGATTGGCGTTATGACAAGAAATCAAGACAACCCGGCCGCCCGGCTTTACGACGTCATACAAGGCGCCGGGCGGCCCGCGCAGCCCCGAGGACGCCGCCTGCGGCCCGAGAAGGCCGTCCTTCGGCGGATAAGGGCCTGGCTGCATGCCAGAGGCCTGCTGGCGATCCATATTGAGCCTGGCGACCCCCGCAAGCAGGGCTACCACGCCCCAGCGGGCTATCCGGACCTTCATACCATCGTGGCCGGCAGATACGTCGGCATCGAGTGCAAGGCCCCCCAAGGCCGTCAGAGCTTCCCACAGAGGCATTGGCAAAACATCATCGAGAAGGCCGGCGGGGTGTACCTGCTGGCGCGGTCAGTCGAGGACATCCGTCTGGCGATTGAGGCCATGGAAGGGCTGTTGCCAAATGTGCGCCCGGCGAGAAACGTATAACTGGCGGACATAAGAATATTATGAGAATCAAAAATGGAATAACCCGGGCCGTTGAACCCCTCGACACCTCATGGTGTTCTTGTGTCCACTCGACGGCCCAGGTCTTTTTTTACAGGATGGTGTGAGATGAGCAAAAAAAACAATCAACCAACGTTCTTTGCGATTTCGCGGGATGGTCAATTATTTGTGAAACTCAAGGCAGTAATACATCCATTGATTATTTTATGTGATGGAATACCAGTGGTGTTTTTTGGCGGGGGCAAAACAGCATACCTTAAACTTAATACCGCTATTGAGTGGTGCAAAAAGGAGGCTCAATTCGGCTTCGACGTGGAGATGTATAAAGAAATGATCGAAACAATGGAAAAATTCAAGGCACAGAAAGGCGGTGTAAAATGATGATAGAATTCTGGGATTCCATCGCGAAACAGCCAATATCAGCACAGAATTTGCTGGAAACGGAAATCAGAAAATGTATCCGATTCCGCGATCTATCTGAAGATTGGCCGGCAGCTCGAAGAGGCATAGAATGTTGCCGAGCCAAAATCAACGCGATTCTGTCAATGCTGATCGCGTTTTGCCCGCGTAATTCTCGCCCTGAAGAGAATTCCACACAAAAGCAACTGATCGAAAGACTCTAAAATATGGCTGGTGATTGGATAAAAATGCGGGTTGAACTTGATTTTGCCCCCAAAGTTATCGGGATATCTGATGCCTTGGGTAAGCCGGTTTTACACGTTGTAGGGATGCTCTGGAAGCTCTGGTCCTGGGCTGATGCCCATTCACTCGACGGTAACGCTCTTAGCGTTACGGAAATGACGCTAGACCGTATCGTCGACTGCGCAGGGTTCGCCGATGCACTCCGCAAAGTCGGCTGGTTGGAAGGACGCGAAGGCCTCCTTTCCTTCCCCCGATTCGCCGAGCATAATGGCCAAACTGCGAAAGCACGGGCACTTACGCAAAAAAGGTTACAGAGATTCCGTAGCAAAAAAATGAAACGCTCTTGTAACGCTCCTGTAACGCACCAAACGTTACCAGAGAAGAGAAGATGTGAAACATCTTCTACACAGTACATAGCAGCGGACGGAACGGCGTCGCTTGACGCTCCGCCGTCCGATCCGCAAGAAGCAGCAAACCCCTACGCGGACGACCCGGCTTTAGCCAAATCGGCGGATATAGCCAAATGGAATCGGCGAGAAAGAGAGAACTATGCAAAACGATCTGCCGCCGCCGAATAACTTAACCGCTGAGGCTTGTACCCTCGGTTCGATGATGCTCAGTGGCATCGGACGGGCAAAAGCCATTGGCGCCCTTCAGGCAGATGATTTTTTCCGGCCATCCCACCAGATAGCTTTTCAGGTTTTGCACCAGATGGCCGCTTTGAACATTCCGGCGGAGGCAGCGGCTTTTGTGGTGGAACTGCAAAAGGCCGGAAAATACCAGGCGGTAGGCGGAGATAATTTTATCTGGCAAATCATAGAGACGCCAAACGCGGATCATCCGGATTATTTTATTTCCATCATCAAAGATCAATCCATCAAACGTAAGGCGATGATGAAAGCCGCCGCTCTACTCTCGGACCTTCGCAGCAATCAAATGCCGGCCGGTGATATTCTCAAATCAGTTCAACGGGAACTTCACGAACTCAATCAAGCCGAACTTGGTTCGCAGGCGATTTTACAAACCGCGGCACAAGCGGTAACGGCTTCCGAAGAAATTATCCATGCTCGTGCAGAAAACAAAGAAATCGGTAAAATATATCTCACGGGATTCCGGGATATCGACCGCATTTTATACGGCTTATCCGCCGGACATATGGTTACGCTTGGCGGGGCCTCAAGTTCGGGCAAATCGACGCTCGCCTTAAATATCGTGGAGAATATCGCCGCCGCGGGAAACCCCGTGCTCTATATTTCTGCAGAAATGTCCGCTACGGAACTCACAAACCGCATGATTCGCAGGTGCACAAAAATTCAGGGATGGCGGCTTCGGGAAAAATTAAATCCTACAGAACTTCAAAAAGTGCACGAGGCCGTAACACAAATTAAATCCCTACCATTGCTATTTATTCCGCGTGCTGTCGATCTCGCCGGAATCGCTTCTTACGCCCGCGACGCTATGATGCGTAATGCAAAACCATTGGCCCTAGTTGTTGTAGATTATTTGCAACTTATGGTCCTGCCTTTAGGAAACAGTCTCTATCACCAAGTAACGGCGATGTCGCAAGGTCTGAAACAGTTGGCGATGGAATTGAATTGCCCATTTTTGGTTCTCAGTCAGTTCAGCCGCGAGTCAGGCAAGGCCGGGAAATTGCCCTCTATGTATGATCTGAAAGAATCCGGCAGCATCGAAAACGACAGCAACGCCGTCCTGTTGATCCATCGGCCAACGCCTTATGACAATTACGAGGGCATGGATTCTGATGGGCAATATTACCTTCAGACGTGGCTCGCCATCGACAAGAACCGCGATGGCGCAACTACAGGCTGGCCAAAACAAGACGGCGATCCCAACGGCATCCGCCTGCGATTCTACCCCGGCGAATCCCGCTTTGAGAACTGGGTCTGACTTTCTTGAGCGGTTGCGGCAGGCCAGCGCCCGAAAGCATGTCGCCCCTCAAGCGTATTACTTGCAGATAAGAAAGGTTAAAATATCCCATGACTTCCGATTGTGGCAATAAACACCTGAAACTGGCCGCCTGGATCGTCGCGACTGTTCTGACCGCCTGCACGGCCGTAACGTTCATCTCGGTCAAGTGCTACTCGGCCGGTGTTGAAGACCTGGCTGCCCGTGTCCGGCAAAGCGAACAGATTCAGGCCGGACAAACGGTCAAGCTGGATTCGATCCAGCGCAGCCAGGAGCGAGTCGAGGGGAAACTGGACAGGCTGATCGAAAAAGATCGGAAACCCTGATGGAACAAGATCAGACGCCGCAGGACGCGCCGCTTCAGACCCAGCCCGGCATGGCGATCTCGCGCAGGTTTAAACGAAGAAAACCGCCTACCGCAAAGCAGCTTGAAAATCTCAAGGGGCACCAATTCAAACCCGGCCAGTGCGGGAATCCGGGCGGCGTGCATGGCCCAGGCAAGACTGTAACCTCGATCCTGCGCGAAATGCTGGCCAAACCGATTGAAACGCTCAAACTCACCAATGTCCCGGAGGTTTATCGGAAGCGAAAAATCTGCGAAGCCGTGGCCATCCGCGTGTTGTCAGAAGCGATCAACGGCGATCATGCCTTCCTGCGCGAACTGCTCGATCGGACCGAGGGCAAAGTCGCCGATCGGCTGGCCGGCCACGACGGAGGGCCGCTGCCGGGCGCCACGCTCAACCAGGCCCAGATAAACGCGATCCTGGCCGATCCGCAGGCTGCCGCAGCCATGCGAAGCCTGGCCGACCGTCTGCATCTGCTCGCCGAAGCGGAGGCCCAGCCCGCCGGCGCATTGCCGTCTGCCGGCGACGAACGGGACGCCGACCCGCCCCGTGCCGCACCCGGCGGAAATTGACGGCCTTAAATCGCGTTTTCAATCTCATGGCGTTTTATGGCACAATTTAAAAAAAATCACGATCTGAGCGGCCTGATCGAAAGCGCCTGGCGGTTCACGCCGCACACGTTCGCGGCCAAGGCCTCGGCCGGCCGATGGAAATGCTGGCCCTATCTGCGGTACATCGGCGATGCGGTCGCCGAGTGCATCCAGACCGGCGGACGGCTGATAATCAACGCGCCGCCTCGGCATGGAAAGTCGGAATTTATCTCGTTCTGGACTCCACTGTGGTTTCTTTCGCTCTATCCGGATAAATATATTTTACTCGGCAGCTATGGCGAGACTCTTGCTGCCGACTGGGGACGAAAATGCCGCAATGAAATCGAGCGGAATCCGGATATCGGAATTCGCCTCAGGTCCGATTCAACATCAGCCGAGCGATGGCATACGGTTCAGGGCGGAGGCATGGCCTGCGCCGGCGTTGGCGGGCCAATTACGGGCCGTGGCGGGAATCTGCTATTGGCAGATGATTTGTGCAAAGATTGGCGGGATGCATGGTCGCCGCTGATTCGCAGCCGGACGCAGGAATGGTACTCGTCCACTTTCCGCACGCGGGCCGAGCCGGGCGCGGCGATAATCATCATCACAACCCGCTGGCACGCCGACGATCTGGTGGGCTGGCTGACCGAGCAGCACGCCGAGCCGTGGAAAATCATCAACCTGGCGGCCCTGGCCGAGCCGGGCGATATTCTCGGCCGCCGACCGGGCGAAGCTCTTTGCCCCCAACGGTTCGACGAAAAAGCCCTGGCCGCAACCAGACTGTCCATTGGCCCGGCCGCTTGGTCCGCGCTCTACCAGGGCAGGCCCATTCAGGTCGGCGCCGGTCTGGCCTACGAAAACTAGTCGGCGATGAATGTCGATCCGAAACTGGAATTGAGGCCCGATCTGCCCATCCAGGTCTCTTTCGATTTCAACATCAACCCAGGCAATCATGTCGAGATCGGCCAGTACGATCCAAAGGCTGACGTCTTCACCTGCATCCATGAGATCCACGGTCCGCGAATGTCGATCCGATCGGCGATGGAAGAATGCGTTGGAATTCCGGCCGGCTGGGGCGTCCAGGAGATCCAGATATTCGGCGATGCCAGCGGCAAATCACAATCAGCCGCAACTGCTGAAAGCTGCTATGACATGATCGTCGCCCGCCTGGTGAGGGCGAATTTGCGGTTCCGGTTGAAGGTCCCGGCGGCAAATCCGCCCATCCGGCAGCGGCTCGACGCCTTCAATGAGGCCCTACGGGACATGGACGGCAAGGCGCATTTCCTTGTGCATCCCCGCTGCCAAAAACTTTTGGCCGATTTCAAGAACCAGAAAACGGATGCCGACGGCATGCCGGATGAATCGAACATCGACCTGGGCCACGCCGCCGCCGCCGAAGGCTATCGCGTGCATTACCAGCGCCCGCTCTGGAAGGTGATCGCCAGGACGATGCCGCAAAAGGCGGCCGGACGGATCATCACGGGGACCGGTTGAATCGCCGTCGCCCCAAAATCGTATCACTGGCATGAGCCAGACATCGACCACGGACCCGCTGGCAAGACCGCCGGACGGGGCAGTCAGCAAAACCCAGAAGGCCGGCGCCGCACTCGCCGGCGCCTCGCAGTGGGGCGAGCGCCCGCCCGCGGGCACCTACGAGACCTACCGGAAGATGCGGGCGGACCCGACGATATCCCTCGCGCGGGCCGTCGCCACGGCCCCCATTCTGACGGCCCAATACAGCGTCAAGGCGTCCGAAGGCGTCCAGGATGAGCAGGTTGCCGTGCTCCAGAATGAGGTCGAAAAACTCTGGCCCGGCTTTATCGCCAACGCGATCCTGGCCCTGGACTATGGTTTCCAGACCTTCGAGAAGGTTTTCTACCAGCGGCCCGACGGCAAGGTCGGCGTGAGCCTCAAGCCGCTCCTGCCTGATATCACGACGGCGATGGTCAACAAGGACACCGGCAACTGGGAAGGCCTGAAAAATAACCAGGACGAACTCGGCCCCCAAAAGTGCCTCTGGTACGCCTACGACGCCGAGGCCGGCAACCTCTACGGCCGCAGCCGACACGAGAATATCCGCGAGACTGCCTGGTTTCCCGCAACGCTTGTTGAAGCCAAGTCGCAGAAATATTTCACGAAGGTCGCCGGCGTCGTGCCGATCATCGAGTACCCGGACGGGGTCAGTCTGGACAAGGGGGGCACGGAGCAGCCGAATTCCACCATTGCCCAGACGGTCCTGAATGCGCTGTCTGCCGGCAATGGAATCGCCATGCCGAACATCTTCGCCTCTTTTGCCCAAGACCTTCTTCGGAGCGGCGTCGACCTGGACAAGCTCAAGGCCTGGCACATTGATTTCCTCGAAACGCAGGGCAGCCACGGCGATGAATTCACGAACAAGCTCAAACACTATGAATCCCTGAAAATGCGGGGCTGGCTCGTCCCGGAGCGATCGGCTATCGAAGCGACTACGGCCGGCAGCAGGGCAGACAGCCAGACCGCCGCGGACATCAGCCTGCTGGCGGCTGATCTGACGTTCATGGACATCATCCGGGTTTTCAATGAGCAGCTCGTCGACCAGCTGGCGGCCATAAACTTCGGGCCGCAGGCAGTCGGCACGATCCGGCTACAACGGGCCGGACTCGACCCGGCCGTGAAAGCCTTTTATCGGGCAGTCATGCAGGCGGCTCTGACGGCGCCGGGCAACATCGACCTGCTGCTTACGTTCATCGACTTTGACGCACTGCTTGACGCCACGGGCCTGCCCAAGAGCAAGACCGTGGTTGATCCGGCCGCCCTGATCGGCAAGGTCGGCAACGCAGCCCCGCAGGATTTGCAGGTGGCGAAGGCAGCCAGCCTGATCGCGGGCAGCTACAGGCAGGCGATCAAGCCCGGCAAGAATAAAAAATCTCCGTCGAGGGTTTAATCCATGCCCGCACTTTCGGCCGCCCAACGCATGGCCGCCGCACACGAGCGGCAACGCCAGGCCCTTGAAGCCCCAGGGATTCGCCTGATGACCGTCCTGGCCCGCCGGATGGTCGTGGATGCCATCAAGGCCCTGCGATCCGGGCAGAGCGTTTACCCGGCCGTCCAGCGATTTGCCCGGCTCATGGAACCGATCTTTCGCGGGGCCATGACTGCGGCCCATTTGCAGGGGCGGATTGATGCGGTAACGACGGCATCTGCGGCATTGGCCAGACGGGCGAGGAAGGCCATCGCTCTTTATTCCGAATTCGGGCCCTACGAAAAGGCGGTCGAGGCCCTGAAGGCCCGCCAGCAATTGACGTCCACGCAACTTTCAGAAATCGAAAAACTCTACGGCGACACTGCCCTGCGCGTAACGCGAAATCTCGGCCGGTCCATCGAGAAGAAGTGCCAAACCGCCGCGGCGGAAATTGTCGCCAAAGGGATGCACGTCAATGAGGCGACGGCCAGGATGCGACAGGCGTTCAAATCCGCCGGCGTCCTGCCCCAGGTGGTAGTGCAGGGACAGACACGGCCCGCAATCTTCCTGCTGGAAACTCTCGCGCGTACGCAGGTGCAGATCGCCTACGGCGCCGGCCGCTGGAACGCCAACCAGGACCCGGCCATCCAGGAGATACTCTGGGGCTATGAATACTCGGCCGTCATGGACGAGCGGACCCGCCCCGCGCATGCGGCCCTCGACGGCCTGCGGGCGCCGAAGGATGATGCGATCTGGGGGAAAATTTTCCCGCCCTCAGGCTGGAATTGCAGGTGCAGCACCTTGAATATTTACCACGGCGACGCAGAAGCCCAAACCGACATGAAGGGGGTTGACGATAAAAAGATCGCCGACGCCACGGCCGGCGGCTGGGACTACAACCCTGGCGAAGTTTTCAATGACGGGCTGGCGGAGAAGGCCATTGTGCCGGAGATAATCCGGAAAATGCTACGCGAAAAGTAGCATTTGCTACACCCAAAGTAGCATCCCCCTGCCGGCGTCCGCGAATGGGCGCCAATCAGCCCGCGTATCACAGGCATGAGCACGGCAGACAAACCGAAACTCAGGAAGATGGCCCTGATCGCCTCCGGCGAAAAATTTCAACTCGCCGGCTCACTCGATGAATCCCGGGAAATCCCCCGCCAGCGGTTCGTCAAGGACATCATGCGGACGGGCGTGTATCGCCACCCGAAGAATGGCTGGACGCTCGACGTAACGCCCGAACGCATGGACCGCTGGATCGCCAGCTTTCGCGCGATGCGGGAAAACGGCGTCGATGCCGAAATCGTGGTCGATCACTCGGTCAAGGCCGCGGACGTCCAGGGCGAATTGGTGGACATGGCCAGAGACGGCGACACCCTCTACGCCGTCCATGAGTTCGTCGGCCAGGACGCCATTAACCTTGCCAAGAAGTGCAAAAACGTCTCGGTCCTGATCGAAAAGGACTTTCGGGACGGCCAGGGCAATAGTTACGGCGAGGCTATAACCCACAGCAGTTTGGTGCAGCAGCCGGTTATGCCGGGACAGCTTCCGTTCATGCCGATAGCCGCCTCGCTGGCGGGTCTGCCGAATAGCGGCATTGAACCGTTCGTATTGTCTGTCGAAGGCAATGACCCGGACCATAAAAAAACTCAGGAGAACAACATGAGCGCTGAAGAAATCACGCTGAAACTCGCGGATGTCAGGACGCTGCTGGGGGCCGGCGACGACCTCACGGCCGAGAACGCCGCCGCCCGCCTGGCCGAGCATCTCAAGAAAAACGCCGACGCCAGGGCAGCGACCGACAAGCAAATCCTCGACCTCAAGACGCAGGTCGAAAGCCTGTCGAAAAAGGCCGCCAGCCTGAAGACCGAAACCGACAGGCAGCCCGACCCCGACGTGCTCGACCAGTTGGCCGAGGGCGCGGAAGACCGGATCGACGGCCTGGTCTCCAAGAGCAGGATCACGCCCGCCGTCGCCGCCAGCCTCAAAGACCTGTTGGTCGGCAAGGCCGGCGGACGCAACGCCTGGGCCCTGAGCCGCAACGTCAGCGGGACCGACGAAAGCCTGATCCGCGGCATCGTCAAGGCGCTGGAGGCCAACGACGTGGTCAAGCTCGGCGAACAGACCAAGGGCCAGCGGATCGAAATGAGCCGCAACTCACCGGGCGGGGAAGAGCCGGACCACGATCCGAAAGTCACCAGCAACATGGTCGAAATGGCCGGCGGGGCGGCGAAAAAGTAGACGCCGGATAACCACCGCCGAATAGACGCCGAAGCGCCGGCGTATGACCGGCGGCAAGAGAATTAAAACCGGAAAGCAGGAGACACAAAATGTCAGCACTACCAGGCATGGGAACAGCTAAAACCGCAACCGTCAGAGACGTTCTTCTGGGCAGCCAGGCCCGCTATCTGCCGCAGGGCAAAATCATCCACGGCGCGGCCGCCCGCGATCCGGGCAACACCGGCTACCTCGACATACTCCGGGCCGGTCTGGTCATGGGCAAGATCACCGCGACCGGGGCATACCGGCCGAGCATCTACGGCATAACCGACGCCGCCCTCGCCGACGCCGGCACGGCCTGCTCGTCCGTCGCCGCGACGTGGACGGAAGTCGCCCGGGACGTCGGCTCGGCTGTCAGCGGCACATTCAAGTTCACCGGCCCGCCCGTAACCGGCGGAACCGTCCGCACGATGACGGCCACCTACTCCGGTTTGGCCGGCACGCTGGCGACGATCACCGCGCTTGGCCAGGCCGAAATCCAGACCATAACTTTCGGGACCGGCGGCGCGGGCAGTTTCCAGCTTTCTTTCAGGGCCGCCGGCGCGGAGGCCGCCCAGATCACCGGCACGCAAGACGCCGCCACCGCGGCCGAAGGCACAAACACGGCCGCCGCATTCACGTCTCTGGGCAACGTCGGCACGAGCAACTGCACGGCGAGCTGGAACGGCACAAGCGTCCTAACCCTGACCTTCGGCGGCACGCTGTCGGGCCCGCAGGACCTCATCGAGGTCCAGAACAACACGCTGAACAACGGGACCAACGGCGCGGTGCCGGTCATCGCGGCCCGCACGCAGACGGGCGTGGACGGCCGGTTCGTCTCGGGCAGCCTAGTTCAGCCGACCGACGGGGCCGAAGCGCCGCTGACCGTCCTGTCAGACAGATACGGCAAGAAAGTAACCGACGACGATGGCGCGGACATCGACATTCAGTACCCCGACGTGCTGATGGACGCGATCCTGGATGCGTCCAAAGTCGTCAACTACTCGTCTATGGCCGCGGGAGTCCAGACGTGGCTGAAACTTCAACTCAAAGCGAGCGCCTTGCTGGCGTTCAGCGACGATTTCTGAACCGACAGATAAGGGCAATAAATAAAGGGCCTTTCTGAAAAAAGCCCGCAGCAGGAGAAAAAACAATGCCGACCCTACAACAGATTCTCGGTGCCAAAAACCTGACCGGCGTGATTCAGTCGGTCGTGCCAGGCCTCTCGGCCGACTTCCTGCCCCCGGGGTTCAGCGCGCCGACCCGCAGGGTGGAGGGCGACAACTGCACGTTCCTCCGGATCGCCGGCACGCGCAGGCTCGCCCGCCAGGCCGCCTACGGCTCGCCCAGCCGCATGCGCGACCAGCAGGGCATCAGCGAGATCCCGGTCAAACTGATGCACACGGTCGAGAGCCAGACCTTCAATCCGGCGGTGCTGACGAATTTGACCAACATGGCCGATGAGCAGCGGCAGCAGCTCGGCACGGCCGAGATCGCCCGCCAGACCGCCGAGTTCAAGCAGCTCTTCACGAACCTGCGGGTCGCGTCGGTCCTGTCCGTCCTCAGCAAGGGCGCCATCTGGTTCGACGGCAACGGCGAGATGCTGCCCAGCAGCACCGGGGCGGTGGTTTCCATCGACTTCGGCGTCCCCGCCGGCAACCGCGACCAGCTCGACGTGTTCGCCACCGGCACCGGCATCGTCAGCGCGTCGTGGGGCAGCTCCACCACGAACATCCCGGCCCAGATCAAGCGGATCAAGGCCGCCGGCAAGAAACTCACCGGCTACACCCTGCGGCACGCCTTCTACGGCTCGGACATCCTTGGCCACCTGCTGGCGAACAGTTTTGTCACCGCATTGGTGTCGTCCCGGGCCGACTTCGCCCAGGCGTTCAACATGGGTGAGATCCCCAACGGTTTCATGGGCCTCAATTGGCATCCGGCCGACGAGGCGTTTTTCGTGGACGGCAATGACGCCTTCCAGGACTTCTGGCCTGCCGATCAGGTCGTCTTAACGCCCGAACCGTCCGGCGACTGGTACGAGGTCATCGAGGGCAGCTACCCCATCCCGACCAACATCAACGTCTCCGCCGACGCATCCGAGGCCGCGGCCAACGTCAGGCTGACGACCGGCATGTTCAGCTACGCCTATCTGATAAACGACCCCGTAACGATCAAGCAGGTGGCGGGCGATACCTTCCTGCCATGCCTGAAGGTCCCCAGCGCAATGTTCATCGCCGACGTGGTGCCGTAAACCACAGATCGGATTGGAGATTAAAACAGGCCGGGGCAATCTAATGCTCCGGCCTTTTCTTCTTATGTTCTGATCGCCTCTTCTAATTCTCGGATAGCGCCAGAGAGAAAATTATGGTCGTTTATATCGGCAGTGTTTCGGAGGAAGTTTTTACAGGTGCGGAGGAGTGCCTTCCGTTCTGATAAAAGTAATAAAACTCTGAAGCTTTCAGCACGTAACTTTATTGTAAATAGCATTTTATAACTCCTAAAAAAGTGGCCAATGTCAAGGGCAAAAATCTCGCCTTCTCCACATTTATTATATATCGCAAGTATCGGCTAAACCATGAATTTCACCCTATTTTTCCTCCGCCCCCGCTGACGCCGGAAAGCCCCGCTCACGCCAGTTTATGCGCGATCTGCTCGTCCAGTATCTCCCGCACGGTCAGCGGGACGATTATGTCGCCGGTCTTCCTGAAAAACTGGCCGATCTCGGCGATGGCCTCGTCGGTGAAGTCGAACGAGATGAAGAAGCCCTTCGTCCGCCCGTGGGTCGCCATCACGCCGGCGAATTGCTGGATGTCGGGCCGGCCCGCCTTGTCCTTCTGCTTGACCTGGACCGGATACCACGCGTCGGTGAACTCCAGCTCGCCTTTGGCCTTGCCCCGCCGCTCCGGCGCCGCGCTGGCGGGGTAGATGCGGCCGTCAATGCCGTGGTCGCCCACCTGCGCCTTGTTGGGGATTCCGCCCAGCGCGATGACGGCCCAGTTCTCAAATTCAAACGGCGGAAGCGCCCGCAGTTTTTCAATCGTCCAGGGCAGGCCGCGGACGACGAAGCCCCGGCCGACGGCCCATAACTTTTCATCCTCCTGGATATGCGAAACATCCCTGAGCCGCTTGGCCATCACACGGCATGCGGTCGGAGATATGTCGATGCCGATCCACTGTCTTCTAAGGTTTTCCGCCGCCACCAGCGCCGTGCCGCAACCGCAAAAGGCGTCCAGAACGATGTCGTTTTCGTTGCTGCTGAGTTCAAGTATGCGCTCCAGAAGCTTGAGCGGCTTTTGCGTCGGATAGCCAAGCTTCTCTTTTGACCAGCCTCTAATCAAGCTGATGTCATCCCACCATGTTGAGAGTGGCACGCCTTTGCTCTCGTCAAGATAGCGTTTGTACATCGGAACATTGCCAGGCTTTGTTTGTATTACGCGGCCTTCCTCGTAAAGCTTCTGCATATTTTCTTTTGTGTAACGCCAGTATCGCGTCACGCCAAGAAATTCATAGTGAGCGTTACCTTTTGCCGCGCCTCCGGGCCCGAGCAAATTGTCCATCTTCCACCGTCGCCCATCGGGGTCCTGATAGCGATAGAAGTTTTCGATGTATTCCTGATCGAGCGGGGTGAATATTTGATTCCACGTGTAGTCATCAGAACCGCCCGTATAGATGAAGATGGAATCATGGCAACGGCCAAGATGTTTTGCCCCTTGTGTCACGTCGCCTTTCGCATCGCTCCGTTTCCATACAATCTCGTTTAGAAAAAAATTCTCACCGAAAATCTGATCCAACATTATCTTGACGTAGTGCGAGGCGTGCCAATCGCAGTGGTAGTAGAAACTGCCGGTCTTTTTGAGGACGCGGGCCAGCTCCACGCAGCGGGGGCGCATGAATTCGATATAGGCTTGCGTGCCGGCGTGGCGGTCATCGAATGCCCGTTTTTCTTTGGTCTCGCCCCAGAATACTTCATAGTTGCGGTTGGAATTGAATGGCGGGTCGATGTAGATGAGATCGATGCAGGCGTCGGGCAGGTTTTTGAGCTGTTCCAGGCAGTCGCCGCAGTAGACCACGCGGGTATCCAGCAGTTTTGAGGGTTTGTTTTTCGCCATCGCCGGATTCTACCCCAGGCCCCCGCGTCAAATCCACCAGTTTTGCCGGGCCAATTTCGTATAACCGGCATGAGCTATATAACGCAAACCGACATCGAAAACGTCTTCGGGTCCAACAACGTCATTTCCTGGTCGAACCTGGACAATGACACCACGACCGCCAACACGACCCGGATCGCCGAGGCAATAACATATGCCGAGGGCCTGATCGACGACAAGTTTCGCGGCGGCCCCTACGCCCTGCCCTTTAGCCCCGTTCCGGCCGTCGTAAAGGACTGGGCGGCCAAGCTGGCCGGGCTATGGCTCTATGACGCCCGCGGCCACAGGGGAAAAACCGAGGAAGACGCGATCGACAAATACGCCGCCATGAAGGGCGAGATAGAAAACCAGATGGCCGAATACGCCGGCGGGGCGCGGAAATTTTCCGCCGCCCGGGCGGCGTCCATGCCCAACTCGCCCGTCGTCGTGGAATAACCTTTTGGGGAAAAAGGGAAAAAAGGGAAAAAATGATCCGCTCGACGGTCAAACTGAATCTCAGCGGTTTTGACAATTTCCGCAAACAGCTCCAGCAGGGGCTTGCCGGCGGCGGGGGCGGCGAGATCGGGGCCATGTTCACGAAATGGTCCGCCCGCTATCTGGCCTTCGCCCGCAGGCGTTTTGCGACGCTTTCGGCCGGCGGGAACGTGCCGGCGGCCCCCGGCGATCAGGGGCAGTGGCCGCAGCTGAAGGCCTCCACGCGCGACAAGCGGGCCGGCAGGACCGTTACAAGGGTCAATCAGGCCTACAAGCACGGCGAGATCTCCGCGGCCCAGTACGCCACGAAACTCAAGGCGGCCCGCGGTCGGTCCAAAAGGGCCAGGCTGGTCCACAGGGTGCAGGCCTCCGTCGGCGGGGGAAAAGGCGTCCTGCGCGACACCGGCACGCTGTTCAACGCCCTGACGAGCGGCATGCCCGGCAACCTGGTCCAGCGGATAAAGAACGGCGTGCGCGTCGGCATCGCCGGGCCCGACGCTCACCCGGGCGGCAAGGCGAGCATCGCCGACATAGCCGCGTTCCACAACTTCGGCGGCGGGCGTCTGCTCCGCCGTCAGATCATCGCCCAGCCCGACCAGCAGACCCAGGACGGCATGCGCACGGACCTAAGCGTCTGCATGAAACGCCTGCTGGCGGCCAACAAGATAAAGGGATGAAAGAGGATAAAAACATGGTGGAAGAAACTCCCGGCTACACCCCGCCGCCGTCCATGCCCGCCCCCGCGCCCCAAGCTGTCCAGCGGCCGGCGATAGAAAACCTTGACGCCTCACAGCCGGCCGCCTCGCCCGAGCCGCCCGCAGCCAACCTGGCCCAGCCTATCAACCCGCTGGAACTGATCTATACCGCAGTGATGGCATGGAAGACCAACGGCCCCCGACTGATAATCGCCCATCCCGGCGGCGTCCACGTCGAATTCCCATCGGAAGTCTTCGCCCAGGCCGCGCTGGAGGCCTGCCAGGGCGTCCTGCCGCGTCTCCAGCGGCACCTTTGGGACCTGGCGGCGGACAATGACCGCCTGAAGCTCATCCTGGCCGATTTGCAGCGATGCCGGCCTCGCCCGCCGACCCTGAAACTCATCCAGCCCGATACGCCGACCGTGCCCGAAGATACTCCCGCTGTGCCGGCCGAACCTGCCACGCCGAATACGACGACGACGCCGGGCGTATAACCTCCATGAGCGGCACAGACGATCCATTTACGCAGGTGCTTGACGGGATTTGGGACGCCCTTGAGGCCTGGCCGGCGTTTACCTCGCAAGTCCGGCTGGCCAACAGGCTCAAGCTCCCGGAAAACGCCGAGGACCCCTACAAGCCTACGGTCGGCAATTCCGACCTGCCGGAGATGGTCATAGAGCCGGCGGGCGGCTCGACGAGGCTGTCGTTTTCCAGCAGCAATTTCCAGACGGTCCAGAACTACGCCCTTCAGATCGCCACCGGCAAACTCTCGCCCCGGAAATTTCTGGCCGTCAAGTGGGCCGTCATCTGCGCCCTGGCCCAGGCCAACAAGCAGACCAACCCCTTCGGCCTCAAATTCGTCCACGACATCGGCATCGTCGATGAATCCGAAGTGCTCGACAACCAGGACTCCGGCAGGACCGAGACAGGCTGGTCCGGGCGGATCACGATCCAGGCGACGCTCAACTTCAGCCGCGACCTCATGGTCGCGCCAGATTAAGGAGACTCAAAAATGACGCAGTCAATCAGCGCCACCTACAAGCACGAACTGGTCATCACGCAGACCAACGTGAGCGACGCCAACCTCCAGTCGGCCAGCGATTCCATCCGGCAATCGACCAGCCTGTCGTTCACCAGCGGCACGGGCGCCAACCAGGCCGACCGCGCCTACACCAACGAGTTCACGCTGGCCAGCGGCTCAACCACGGTCCTGGACCTGACCAGCACGAGCGTATTCACGGACAACTTCAACAGCTCCGCCGTGATGGCCCGCGTCAAGGAAATCACCATCACAAATCCGACCGCCACTTACGGCTCAAACACCGGGACGCTGGAAGTCGGCAGCGGCGCCACGAATCCGTGGCTGGGCTTCCTGAAGGACGGGACCGACAAGGTTACCGTCCGGCCGGGCGGCCAGATCAGTTTCCACGCGCCCGATGCGACGGCCATGGCCGTCAGCACCGCCAGCTGCAACCTCCAGTTCGAGGCCTCGGGCGGCAACGTCAGCCCGCAGGTCGTCATCCTCGGGGCGTCGGCGTAAAAAAGCGGAAACCAACGGAAAAATTTCCGATATAGGAGATAAAAATGTCGGCACCAATCACAGGCAAAAGCGGCACTCTGGCCCTCAACGGCGCGACGCTGGCCGACGTCCAGCAATGGACGGTAAAGCGCCAGACGGACGTCAAGGCCTACGCCAGCAGCTCGACGGCGGGCTGGGAAAAGACCCTCGACGGCAACCACAAGTGGACTCTGTCGGCCAAGGTCCTTGCCCCCGACGGCTCGGCCGATCCGGGCGTCGAGATCGGCGACCTGGTTACATTCACCGGCACCATGGACACCGGCAAGACCATCACCGGCTACGTCCGCATAGCCAACATCGGCGTCGATGTTAATATTGGCTCGGCCGACGCCATCGGCCTTGACATCGAGGCCACAGGCGACGGGGCGTACACGATCACGGGCTGATCCTTCTGACGGAAAGGCGAAAAAGATGAGCGTGTCCCAGATAACAGCCGCGCCCTCGGTGCTCGCGCTAAACGGCGTCGAATATCGCCTCTCGCCGCTGCGCGACTGCGATTACGGCGAGTTTGAGCGGTGGGTTCAGGACCGCTATTTCGATGTGGCCAAGCGGAACCTCGCCGATCTGCCCGACGCCCAAAAAGACAGCCTCCTGAGACATGCATATGAACGGGCGGCCGGCCTGACAATTAATTCCCCTGAAGCGCTGAACCTGATGGTTACGGTCGATGGGGCGGCGAAACTGATGTATCTTTCACTGCGGCGCGAGCATCCGGCCATCACGCAGGAAGAGGCGACGAAATTGTGCACCGATCCGGCCGTCGTCAGGCAGTGCATGGACAGGGTCGAGGAATTGAATCGCCTGAACCAGAAGCTCCCCGCCGGCCGGGAAACTCCGCGGCCTGACGGCGATAAAAAAAAAATGCCGTCGGGCCTGAGGAGATTTTTGTCGCGCTTAGCGAGCGGTATGGCTGGACGCCGAAAGAAATCGGCGAATTGACTCCGTATCAGCAGATGGTTTATTTGCGGGCGCGGATGCCAAAGAGCATCCCGGTCCGGAGTTTCGCCGAGGCCCGGCAGAAAATTCAGGAAATCAGGCAATGTCAGCTATAGCCGGCGCGACGATCAATATCACCGCAAACGACGCAGGCCTTCAGCAGGCCCTTGCCGCCGCCCGCAGCGGTATGATTGGAATTCAGGCGGCCGCCAGTCAAACGGCCTCCTCCGCCGCCAACATGATTCCCGCCGCTCCGCTCGCGGAGGCAGAGGGCGGGGTTTTGCGGGTTAAACGCGGGACGGATATACTCGCCGGCGCGTTCGGAATGGCCGGCGCGAATGCGAGAATATTAGGAACAGCCTTCAATCTGGCGGAGCAGACCAGCGGGGGCTTTACCGCGAGCCTAAAATCGATGGCGCTCGGCGTCAAGAGCCTGATCGTGGGCCTGGGGCCCGTCGGCTGGACGATTATGGCCGTGGTTGCGGCGTTTATGTTGTTTCAGCATATCGCGGAATCGGCGCAGAAAAAAATGGAGGACCTGGCGAAGGCGAATGACGAGTACGCCAAGTCGGCCAAAGAAGCGGCGGAAATAACAAACGCAATTAAAACAAAAAATCTGGAGTTGACGGGGGATAAAAAGGGCGCGGAGCTTGCGGAACTCAAAACGGACGAAAAGAAAAAACTGGAGGAACTGGAGGCCTCCTACCGAAAACAGCGCGAGATAATCAACGCCTCGGAGGGCGACGACAAAAGCGTCGAGGCCGAGAACCGCAAACGCATCGGCCTCCAGCGGGCGGCTGAAGGGTTTTTAAAGGACCGCGCAGGCATCCTTGAGAACGGCAGGCTTTCCGAGCGGAATATAAATGAAAAATATGACCGCGAGGAGGCCTCCGCCGCCTGGGAAAAGTATAAGGAAAATGCAAAAGTCGAAAATGAAATCCGCGCCGCGTCCGCGCAGGGAGTCGATAAAGAGATCGCCGAGCGAAGGGCCAAATTCGACAGCGAACATATGGAGCTTGAAACCCGGCTGGCGGAGGAGAAAATCACCCGTGAGCAGTTCGACCGGCTGACAATCGCAAACCTGGGGAATTTCGAGAGGGACAAGGAAAAAATCCGCCGGGAGGCCGCCGAAAAAGAAGAAGCTGAGCTGCAAAAAAGGATAGATATGGCGATGGAGGCCGGGGAACCGGAGCGGAAAAGGCTGGAGTCGATCAGCGAAATAATCGACAAACTCCGCGAGGAAGACGCCGCATTAAAACTGACGGGCGACGCCCTGGCGATTCATCGGCTCGGCCTGTGGGACGCCAATGAAGGCCAGAAGGCATATGCCCTTGAAGTTCAGAAATCCATCGACGCGCAAAAACAGGCGCAGGACGAGGAGAAATCCTTCGCCGACCAGATGGCCGGCCTGCAAGACCGGATAGCGGCGAAGATCGCCGAGAATTCCGGCGACGAGGCGGCGATCAGGGAAGCCCAGATCGAGCACCTGATGAACGTCAACAAGTTCACCCGCGAGCACGCCGAAACCATAGTTGATGAACAGAATAAACTGAAAAAACTGGGCGAGGCGCAGAAACAGGCCCGCGGGGAATTTTCCGGTCTGGCGGAATTATGGAGGAAGACGCAGGAAGGGCTTATCAATGCCGAGTCGGTCATGGGCGGATTCAACAGCAAGATGCCGCCCGCCGCGGCGGGCGCAATGTCGCCCGAAGGCGACCAGACGACGCAGGCGGTCGAAAAAGGCAACGACATCCAGCAGCAGCAACTGGCGAAACTGACGGAACTGGTGGATGCGACAAAAGATTCATCCGCCGTCGCCGTGATGACGGATTAACCGGCTTAGCTATTATTTTTTGCAAAGGAATCGCAGATAAAAAGAATTCCTGACCAGATCGCGAAAGGCGTTCAGGAAGACGCCCGCGGCAATGCTGGAAATCCCGCCGGCAAGAAGACATCCAAATATGGCCCAAGTAGTCTTCGGCTCGATCAGCATAAACGGCGAAAATACACATAACAAAATGCCCACCACAATAAGACCGATGCCAACAATAGACAGGCCAGTATAATTAGGCGGCGTTTCCTGTTCGAGCATCAAAGCTTTTTTTGCTTCAAAGCGTGATTTTACTGCCGCCTGATTTTCCTTTTCAGCGCGGGCTTTTTCCAATTGAGCGTTTTCTTCCTGAAGACGGCGCGACTCCATATCTTCCTTTTTCCTGCGGAATTCCTCCTGCCGTTTCAACTGTTCCTTGGACAAGGGCACAATATTTTTGACGCCGCATGACGGGCAAGTTTCGGTTGTGCCGGACAGGTTATCCCCAGTTTCAAGTTTGTTTTTGCAACCTTTGCATTTGTAAACAATCATGATTTTCTCCTTTTGCGGCAGTTTATCTTTACCACCCGCCAATCGCCATGTCAAGCCGAATGTTTCCCCGGCCCAAAACGTATAACCGGCATGGCCACGACAATCATAGACACGAACATCACCGTGGATTACGAGGAGCTCGACGGTAGCCCGCAGGAGGGCTATTCAGACGACGGGACCTTTGAGGCCTCCCGCACGCTCCAATGCGATTGGGCGAACCGCGAAACGTTGGTCCGCCAATTGCTCGGCGACACCATAGCCACCGATTCCGATGTCCTGGTAACCCGCGCACACAAATATCCCGGCAACTCGCTGGCCGTCGCCAAAGGCATTTCCGGCATCCAGGGCGTCGGGCGCGTGATGGACGCCGCCGGCGACCTGACCGTGGCCTCCTACGAGAAGGCCCGCCTCTCCGTCAAATACGTCCAGTCGAAAAACGCCAATGACAGCAACGAAGGTTCAGCCGGCGAGGACCCTGAAATATATTCGGAGAATCTTCGGCCTAGCGCCGAGTACCTCACATTTCCGAACAGGAAATCCACAGAACTGTATCCCGCCGACGGAAGCAGCGCGGACATTATCAAGCAGAACCCGGTCATCCCGATAATCTTGCCGGGCGCGGAGTGGCAGATAACGAAGAAAAAACGCAACTCACTTTCATTCAGTTCGGCAGACCTCTGGGGCATGTTGGGCAAGATTAATTCCGATGCGGTCGTTTCAAACTGGTACGCCACGACCTTTGCCGTAGGCACGCTGCTCTGGATGCCGTTTGAAGTTTCCCGCGAAGTCCTCAGATCAGGTCAAGGTCTCTGGACCATCGGCCTGAAAATGATCTACAAGCCGCAGGGATGGAACTCGTTTTATTATCTGGATAAAAATTCCATGCCTTCCTCCGGCCCCGGGCCGCTCCGTAAAAATCCCGGCGGCGCTCTTTACGAGCCATACACATCAGCCGCCTACGGCCCGATCATAAATGCTCTCCGGGGCGCCTGACCCATGCCCGGCGAGCGTACAGTCGATCAGATTACGCCCAAACGGGCCGGAAGCATGCTTTCCGCCGCCGATTTCAACGCGATTGTTGAGGCTGTGTCCGCGCGCACGCGCGACGGCGCGGTCAATGGCATCCGCTACTCGGGCGGTTTTGTCGCCGGCCAGGCAGAGCATCCGGAAGGTTTTATTGACAATCCCGCCCTGATCCTTCCGGCCTCGAACAACATGACCCTGTTCGCCACCCAGGCGGACAACTGGTTCATCGAGTCCCAGACGGCCGGATGCGAGGGCGTCTCTATCACGCTGAGCCGCGTGGTGTGGAATTCGACGGCCGGCGCCCTGGTGGGCTTTGAGCGGACGTTCACATTCGATTCGGCCGGCAAGCTCGGATCTGTAACGGCTGAAACCCAGTACGAGATCACGCCCTCTGAGGAATGCGACGGGACAAATTCATATGCGGTAACGAACGGCACCAACACATTCACGCAGCCGCAGACCTTCCAGAACGGCACGAATTCCACGAACGTCAAGGGCGGCACGACCGCCTCGGACCAGTCCAATGTGGCCGGCACAGGCCAGGCGCACGCCGGCTATTACACCGGCACCAACAATGTGGCGAACATAAACGGCCTGGGGCAGTATAGTTTCTCCGGGACAGGCGACGGGACAGGCCGGTCGGCCTTTGATTTTGCCGGGGCAGACGCCGCGGTCAACAGGGAGGCCACGCGAAACGACCTGGGCGGGGCAGGGACGATGGGCATCACCCTATCCGTCGGCGACCCCGGCAGCGATTCTAACCTGCCGACCGAGGCGGCTGTGCGCACGGCGATCGACGCGATGGGCACGGGCGGCGGCGCGCCGACGACGGCGGGCTACTGGCTCAACGGCACAAACGGAGAGCTTCCAAATGCCGTCGTCCCGACGGGAGCAAATGGAATCAATGTCGGCACGGACGGCACTGTCGGCCAGACGTTCGGAACAAATGCCAACCAGGCGGCGGAGGGCGATCACAATCACACAGGCCAGTATGCCGGCACTAACCCGGCGACATCCTCCACCGCCGGCTTGGGCTACGCCGAAAACGACACGGGCGTCAGCGTCAACGCGGGCGTCTATTCGCTCGATATAAACTCGCTGGCCTCGATCTCCACGCTCGCGGACGACGACAACTTTCTGGTCTTCGACGCCAGCGGCACGGCGAACAAAAATATCAGTTTCGCCGATCTGAAGACTGAGATCGGCGCGACGGCGGCCGACCCGTGGGCGAATCTGACGCTGCTGACGGCCACGGCGGGGGCGCAGCTCGGGACGTCGCCGGCGTCGGTCTACGCCGCCGGCTCGTCAGCGGTCGTCGAGGTCTGGTCGATCAGCTTGGTCAACACGCACAATACGGCCGTGGCGGTCAAGCTGTCGATCTTCGGCACAAACGACGCAAATCTGTTTTTCCCGTCCTATTCCATCAGCTCGGGCGAGCGGAGAGAATTATATTACAAGCCGCCCCGAGTGCTCGGCAATTCAGACGCCATCTACGGCTACGCGGCCACGTCCGGAGTCGTCAACATCCAGATGCACGGGATAGTCGGCACATCCAGCAGTTATTCATTGCTGTCCAGCGAGGGCCAGCAGCTCGGCACGGCGGCGGCGAACGTCGTCTCGGCCGGCAGCCAGACGGCCGAGATGCACTCGATAGACTACATCAACACCAACGCGACCAGCCAGGCTGTCGTAACGGCGTATCACAGCACCACCGCCACGGCGGGCGTCTTCCATCACCCGGCCATCGCCGCGAATCGCAACGCCCGATACGGCGAGGACGTGCCGACGATCCTCGGCAGCAGCCAGACCTTCATGGCCCTGGCCGACATCGCAAACATCGTCAATGTGATGGCCTGGGGGAAACGAAGAACATGAGCGTTAAAATCTACAGTCAGGCCGACATTCCGAAATTCACCGACGGGGCGGACGGGGCGGCCATCGCCGAGCCGTTCGATCTGCAGGCATACTACACCAACCTTTACGCCCGCTGGCGGGGAGATGAGGCCTACGACGCCGCCGACGGGGGCGGGAATCTGATCGCATCTTCGGCGACGATTTATTCATACAAGGATTTGTCGCTCAACGGCCGGCATCTGAATCAGGCGACGGCGGGCAGCCGCCTGACGTGGACGGCCAGCCAGCTCAACGGCCACCCGGCGGGCGTGGCCGGGGCGACGCAAAAATTCATGAACAAGACGGGGCTAAACTCAAACTTCCCATTTACGTTCATCGGCGTGATGAAACTGGTCGCGCACTCGGGGAGCCTCGTCCTGTTCTCGCTGACGGCCACCAACGCCAACAACTACATGTTCGAGTGCACCGGCACGTCGCCCCGCGTGCAGTTGCGACATTCCAGCTATTCGGGTTTCTACTCCGACAGCATGACGCTCGGCTCGTACCACCTGGTCTTTCTATGCTACAACGGGGCAAGCTCGATCCTCAAGATCGACGACAATTCCAATGTTACCGGCACGATGGGCAGCGGCGAATCGCTCGGCTACATCCAGCTCGGATACGACGGAACGTGGACGGCCAACAGGGATTTTGTGGACGGCTGGCTCTATCAGGAGGCGCTCGACCCGGCCAGCGGCGGAGGCCTGACGCAGCGAAGATATTTCGACGGGCGATACTGGAACGGGTCTTTGGGAATTTAGGCAATGAAACTGACATTTTCGGACAAGTCGGCGGCGGAGATTTTTGAGCTTAAATGCCGCGAGGAATTTTCCGGGAAAACACCCGGCACTAAATTCGACCGGTGGTCCGACGTGTCGCCCGTGCTGTCCGGCGGCAGCGGCACGGCGGCGATTGCCTGGGAGGTCTACGTCGATGAGCGCGTCTCGCGGACCGTTTTCGAGGAAATAATCGGCAGGCAGACGGCCCAGGCGGCGGCGATTGACGAACAGGCCGCGAAAATAACTACTCTGGAAAAGGCGGCGAAGATATGAGTTCAAAGGCGAAAAGAAAACGTAAGGCGTCCGCCGCAAAACCAGCCGCCGCTTTGTTCCTGATTTTCAGCGACGGGCGAAGAATCGAAGTCCCGGAATTAAAAAATATCGCTTTACCGGAAAACGATAAAAAAACGTCGCCAAGCTTGAGCGGTCAGGCATCGATCAAACTTTCCGGCGCGGATCGGGCATGGCGGGCGGCCGTCGCCGCCCTTGGCCAGGGCAGGCGGGCCGCGATGGACGGCGCGAGCCTGTTGCAGACGGCCGAGTCGGGCATTGGCAAGACTGACAGACTGCTGGAACAAATGCGCCAATTGGCCCAGGCCCAGGACATCCTCTACGAGGTTGAATCTTATGTCGATAATACCGCGGCGGCGTAATGGTAAACTAATTCGCGGGCCGACAGGCAAGCCGGCGATCTGCGTCCCGCATCCCTGCATCGACTGGACGAATCCGCCCGGCAATTGGCCCACGTTCGTCGCCACGTCCGACCCCGTCGGCTTCAGCTACAGCGGCACCTTTACGAATTTCTACCAGGAGGGCGACCCCGGCGCCCCGCCTTCGCCCAATAATGATTCCTGTTTGTGGCTGGCCGGCGATTTGTATTTATGGTGCTCATCAGGCGGCGGCTGGACGGCCTTCAAGGGCAATCCGCACTATACATGGCCGTGGGGCAACTGTTCCGAGGGGACGCCGGAGGCCAACACATTGTGCGGCTGGGGGGCCGCTCCGCCGCCGACAACGCCGTTTCCCGACCCGATCGCGGTCCACGAGGGCGCGTGGCCGATAACCGGCATGTCGGTTTCCGGCGGCAAGCTGTCAGGCGTGTTCACGCTGCCGGGCACGGGCGATTTTTATTGCCCGGACGAATGCACCACCGGCGGCTACACCCTGACGATAACGGTGAGCCAGGCATGAGTTTCGGGGACGGACAATCGGGGTTTTTCGCGTCATTCCACTGCCGCAGCAGGGCGCACTGCAAGACCTGCCGGGACCGGGAGCGGGGCCGGGAATGGCGCAAGATGATGTGGGGCAGTTTCGGCGACCCGACCGCCAGATACGAAGTGGATTTTGAATGCCCGCCGCCGCCGGCGGGTTTGGGCCTGCCGTGGGGCGCACCATCGCAACCGCGCCCGTTGCCAACTCTGTCCCTCGCCGACCAGCGGATCGCTGTCAACTGCCGCAAGTGCGAGAACTATCAGAACCGCCGCTGCATCCTCTACCTCGGCGGCCATTGCTCGGGCTGCCAGTTTAACGCCTACATGAACCAGCCTTTGGCCATCTGCCCGGACACCGGCAAGGGGTTTTAGGCCCTCATTTCGTATTACCTATAGAAAGGAGCTGCTATGCTCAGATTAACGCTGATGACTGTAATCCTGGCTGTCGCCGGCTGCCAGGCCGGGGAGTCGGCCCTGCTGCTGTCGGCCGACGCCGTCCAAGCCTCGACAGCCGAGGTCCGCAAGGCCGTGAATCTCTACGACGCCTCCGTCGCCGCCAGCCTGGACAAGGTCAAAGCGCAGCTCTATGCCGCGGCCGTCAGGGAGTTCGGCGGGGCCGCAACCAGGCCGGCCGGCGAGACTCCGGAGCAGCGGGCCGCCGCCATGATGAGGGTGGTTGACGACATCATGCTGGAGCAGGAGCGGCGCGGCCAGTTGTACCGCATCACCATCGACAATCTGCGATTCATCGATGAGACGATGGCCGAGCAGAAAAACCTCATCATCTATTCATCCAACGTCAACGCGCAATGGAAGTCCTACATTCAGGCCCAAGCTCGCGCGAAGCCGGCCGGGGAGAGGCCCAAATGAGCGAATTCGAGAACGTCAACAGCAAACCGACCCTGCCGCCCATCGACCTTACGCAGGTCCGATTCTCCGAACTGGCCGCGCAGGTTGAGCAGGCCCGCAGGCAGGGATACACCGAGGCCGATATCCGGGTTCAGCTTTTGAATCTGGCGCAGTTGGTCATCGGGATCGCCGGGAAATTTATATGAAAGGACGCCCCGAAAATGAATGACTCCATCGTCAAAATGCTGGCCGGGACCATCGCCCGCGGCCTGATCTGGGTTGTCGCGGCCCTCGCCGCGTGGCTGGGCGTCGAGGCCATGCCCGCCAGCGCCGTCCAGGCTGTCGCCGAGTTCGCGGCGGCCGGCGTGCTGGCCGGGGCCGCGATGCTCTGGTCAACGTGGAAAAACAGAAAGCTCCTGGAAACCCCGCCCCCGCCCAAATGAGCCCCGATTCCGAATGGCATGGCGCGGTCCACCGGATGATCGCCAAGCTCCGCGGCGATCCTGATAAGGATTTTGGGGCCGTCAGCCGGCGGGACGAGTACGAAAAGGCCCACTCGCTCTTTGAGGTCGGCGGCGATCCGAATGAAATTCGCCGGTTGCTTGTCAAGGCGATCCAGGGGGCGAAGAAAAATGCCTGATCCCCTCAGCCGCATCCTTGACCCGATCAGGTATCACGCGGAGAGATTCAGCCTCTTGAACTCAAAGCCCCGATTGCAGGCCGGGAAAGTCCGGCGCATCCACGCGGCCCGTTCCGACGCCATCAGCGACCTTCTGGCGCTTTGCCGGGACGCCTCGCAGATCGCGGCTGTCGCCTGCACCTTTGGCGTGTCGAAAAAAGAAATCTTAACCAAGGCCCGCCGGGCCTCGTCCTTCGGGCAGTTCCGCATGGTGATAGGGAACCGCATGCGCGGAGTCGCACATCGCATTGCCGCCGCCCGGAAAAAAGGTATAATGATTTCAGCGGCCCAGGCGGCCAGAAAGAGGTAGCCACGGATGGTTCGGGAGAATGGAGTCTCCTGGCGGGAACTGGTCATCAAGGCGCGGTGCGGACCGCGGGATATTGATTCGCTCCTGTCGGCCCTTGCCCCCGTCATAAATGGGATGGCCAAACGGCTGGCGCCATGGTGCATGGACGACGCGATCCAGGCGGCCAGAGTCTCGGTCTGGAAGTGCCTGCCTTGGGTCCAGACGGACAGGCCGGATGCGGCCATACGCCAGATGCTCGTTACAACGGCGATAAACGCGATGCGGGACGAAGTTCGCCGGCAACTCAGGCGAGAGCGGGTCCAGGCGACGGAGCAGGACTATATGGAAACAATCGCGGACAGCGGGGCGTCAATGTCGGCCTCGGAGTTCATCGACGCCCTGGCCGAACTGCGGCTGTGCAACCTGCTGAAGATGTACGCCTGGCACGTCCGCCGCTGCGGAACCTTCACCGGCGCCCACAGGGCGATAGCCCGCAGAAAAGGCCTGAGCATCTCGGCGACGACGGAGATGTTCCACACGGCCGCGGCCAGATGGCGCCGGCAGGCGGGCCTTGAAAATGTCCGGAAAAAATATGCCGACATAGTGGTTTTGGTGTTCGGAGAAAATTACAATAAAATTTATGATAAAGCGGTTTTTAGCGGCAATTAATGGCTTGTTCATGGCATGTTATGGCGGAGAAGCTAACCTTAATAAATATTGGGGTTTACGACTTAAATCCAGTGCGTTCCTTACACTTAGAAAAATATCTTGGTCAGCTTTGCAAGCTAGAGGTTCGGGGTTCGATCCCCCGTGTCTCCAGTTTTTCTGTGTGATATCGGCCTCATGGGCAAAAAACATCCCGCCCGGTTTCGGCTACATACCCGTTGCTTCTTTGACGGCCTTTTCATATGAGCCGGCCTTCTTGAGGTGTTCCTGGGCCTTCTCGGCTTGTTCGGTGGCGTGGTAGAAATACGCCAGCAGGGCGTGATCGAGGGCGGTGTCCGTCATGCCGGCCATGTCCATGGTCAGACCTATATAATCGTCGAGAGTCAGTTTTTCCCACTCGAGTGCCGTTTTTTTCCCGACACGATCGACCAGAGTAAGCTGGCCGCCGCCGTCCATCGACTCGACGGTTACCCTGGCATCGAGGGTCCGGCACTGGAACTTGGGCGTCTGTCCGCTCTTGAGATACAGGGCGAGGCGGAACTTGAGCTTGGCAACCCAATCCTCCATCGTAACGAGCTTTTCGGATGTTACCACGGGCCTGGGTTTTTCCTCGACCTTGGGTTTTTCCGGAAGTTTCGGCTTTCCCACGGGGTTTGCGGCGGGGCCGGTTCCACCCGGATTCTCCGCGGGAGGATTGGAAACCGCGGTGGTTTCTTTCACTTTAAGATCGATCACGGTTTTGGCCGGCGGGGCGGCCTTCGGATCGCTCTTGTAGGGCGAGGGCGGCTCGCGGTTCTTGTCCGTCCAGGGCGCGGAGAGCCGCCATAACTGGATGTCGTCATTGTACTGCACGCCGTTATCCACATGGGGGTGGGCGTACATGCCCCAGTGCACCTGCTCAAAGAACTGGTTGTTGTGGTTTTTCTGAGCCTCGAAGATGAGCTTGCCGTCCATCCACACCCATATCTTGCCGTCGCCGGCGGGGCGGTAATGGGCATAGTACGTGAATCGCACCCACTTTTTCAGGGGGAACTTGCGCATTTCGGGCGGCCCGACCCATTTCCATTCGCAGTGTGCCATCTCCAGCTCCAGCGCCTTGGTTCGCACCGCCATGGTGTGCAGTCCCGGCCCCCAATTTGAGTTGCACCACGTGGCGAAGTGAATCCAGTCTGCGTCGTTGAACTTCGCCGGGTTGCAGTCCAGCCACACATACCAGGAGTTCACTATCGGCGACTCCACCTTAAAACTATGGCAGGGGTAGGCCCGATGATTTTCGGTCTGGGCGCCGACTATCCATCCTTTGTACGCGTAACGGCCGGAGAACGCGTTTTCCGTCGTAATCATGTAGGATTCCATGCGACCGGAGACAATTTTGCCGTCGCGGGAGAAAGATGGACTCAGCCAGGTCCAATCGCCGAGCGACGGGTCCTCGAACCCGCTCTGCCAGACGGGGATGGCCTGGGGGTCTCCGGCTGCGGGTTTGGCAGCGGCGGACGGAGGGGCTGCGGTTTGCGCCAAGGAGATATCGGCAACTATCAGAACCAAGCCTATCGCGGCGAACCTGATTGTCTTCACAGGCTGCTCCTTAACAACCGAAACCTCTATCCCGCTATAATGGCGGAAAGCCATACCTTTATAGTAATATTGTTTGAACACCGGGGAAAGATACAGAAATCCCGAAATTTTTCAGATTTCCAAAATTATTTCATTTATCGTTATTATAAACGTATCTTATAAACAGGATTCGACTGCCGCAGCACTCTCCGGAAAAAAGATTACGATTCAGAATCGTTTGCGATTTGATGCGGACAGCCCCGCACAGCCGGGCTTACATCCCGGTTGCGTCTCTGACGGCCTTTTCATATGAGCCGGCCTTTTTGAGATGCTCCTGGGCCTTGTCGGTTTTTTTCGCCGCGTGGCAGAAGTAAGCCAGCAGGGCGTGATCGAGTGCCGTGTCCGCCATGCCGGCCATGTCCTGGGCCAGGCCTACATAATCGTCGATAGTCAGTTTTTCCCACTGAACGACCGTCTTCTTCCCGCCGCGATCGACCAGTGTAAGCTGGCCGCTGCCATCCATCGCCTCGACATTAACCCTCGCGTCGAGGGCCTGGCATTGGAACTTGGGCATCTGGCCGCTCTTGAGGTACAGTCCAAGGCGGTATTTCAGCTTGGCGACCCAATCGTCCATCGTGGCAAGTTTTTCGGATGTTGCCACGGGCTTGGGCTTTTCCTGAATCTTTGGTTTTTCTTCCGTGACTACGACAGCGCTCGTGCCGCTCGGATTCGTGGCGGGGGTGGAAACCACGGTAGTTTCTTTCACGTCGCTGCCGGCCGCAACCCATCCTCTGCCGGTCAGACTGAATGTGTAAGAGGCGCCCCCCGCCGTAACCTGGACGCTGTTGCCCGTCGCCTTTGCCGAAACCGCCAGGTCCGCCGGCGCCAGGATTACAAAATACGACGCGGAAGGCCCGGCCGCCGTAACATCTGCCGACAGACACGGGCCGAAGCTCCTGCCGGCAGACAGGGTCGCGTTGTCCGGAAGAACGACCTGGACCTGCAGCGACGCCTTCTTGCCGTTGATGCGGGCGGACTTCTTGTCCGACGATATTACCGGGGTCTCCGAGGTCTGAAGCTTCCACTCATATTTGTTTCCCGCCTGTCCCGCAAGCACGTCGCCGATGGCGACGAACCGGTCGGGCGCAAAAAACGCCGTCCGCAGGAAGCACGTCAGTTCCCCGCCGTAAGCCTTGCTCGCGTCGGCAGTGGCGAACATGACGCCCTTTGCCTTGCCGCTCTGAATGATCGCGCCGGTGGCGCTCAGCGGCTGGCCCTTGCCGTTGACCAGGATCGTGGAATGATAGTTTGTATCTTTGTCCTCGTAGGGCGCGGTGGGAACCAATCGTTCGCCGTTGAGCAACATGACGAATGTGTTGAGGTCCGCGTGCTTATGCCCGTTGCCGATGTTGCCGCTCTTGAAGAACAACTGCATCTTGTCCGACCGCATCGCCGCCCAATGGGTATCCGGAAAAACCACAAAGTCGTCCAGGGGCGGAGCGGCGCCGGCGGCTATGGCGGGAGGCCGGAAGATGATCTCCCACGCCGCCGAGGTTCCCTTCCTGAAACTTGGAATATACTGCTGGAGATACGAGTCCAGGGCCTTGTCATTATAACGTCCCACCAGCGAGTAGAGTTCCCCCGATATGTCATTGAGAACATTGCAGTCCGAAAAGTTGATCCTTCCGCCGTCCGCCCCGGTAAAGCAGATCATAAAGGACGAGAATTTTTTCATCCCCGGGTGGTCCATGATGCCGTCATCTGTGCCGACGACATGTTTGAGCGCCTCGGCAAAAAGGGCCGCGTTGACCGCGCCATAGATGCCGTACATCGTGCCTTCCACGCACCCGCCGTCTTTGGGCAGCGGATCGAGAAAGTTGCGGATCCGCTTGCGGGTCTGTTCGAGGACCCAGTCGGCCTCCGGAATCTCTCCCCTGACCGCCAGGGCGGCGATTCCCTCGCCCCCGTGTATGACCGGGCACCAGTTGTTGGTGATGTGGAGCCAGTATTCCGAACGGGTGTTGAGGTCCACGCCCTCCTTGTAGATGGCGAAGGCCTTTTTGACCAGGGCGTCCCGGATGGTCTTGCGTTCATCCTCCGTCATGAACGGGTAGAGCCAGTCATAGCCGATGCCGACCGCCTGCGAGAAATGCCCCAGGCCCAGGCCGGCCACTCTGCAGGGCGGCGAGATCGTGCCGCGCCAGACGGTCATGTCCATGCCGGCGATCTGAAATAACTGTTTTTTTGCCTTCTCGATGTATTTGGGATCCTGGGTTATGAGGGCGACAAAAGCCTCGGCGAGCATGATCGCGTTGCTCTCCCAGCCTCGCGAATCCGGCGTGGGTCTTTCAAAAAATCTCTGCGAGTCCACGAAACTCGTCAACTGGGCGAAGCTTGGGTACGCCCTGGCCTTCTGGCGCAGGGCGGGCAGTTCCTCGGCGGTAAAGAACAGGCGGGGATGCCTTGCGGCCCCCTTGGCGCCGCCGGCCGGCGCGGAGGCGGAAAACTGTCCCGAGGCGACGGATGCCGATTGAAACAATATGATCATGGCGGCAAAGGCCATCGCCGCGGCGGTTAGTATCTGTCGTCTCATATCATCTCCTTGCCGGGGCCGAAAACTTCCCCTTGCAGCAAACGCGGCCGGCATGGCCCGTTCAATTATTCATCACTCAAAACCTGATTATAGCCGGACGGCGTCCGCCGGGCAATATTATTTGGTATACCCGCGGCCGGCAAAGGGTGCGTCGAATTTTGTGGCGCCGGCGCCAGCACCATAAGGAGGGAATGAGAAAAACCGGCGCCGGCCGGAAGGCCCGCGCCGGTTCTCAAGAGTGTTTTTGGGGAAACCTACTTGATCTCGATATACTTGGGGGCGAAATTTGCCTGTCTGTTCGTCAACTTGTCATCCGTTAATTCCACGGTGGCCTTCTTGTCGCCATCGATCCAGACCATCTGGAGAATTTCCGGGAGATACTCGGAGTCGTAAGGATGCCGCAGGAGATCCTCGCCGGCCCGGAGCGGGGGAACTTTGCGCTGCTGGATAATCCTCTCTTCGGCGGGGTTGCCCATGATGGAGACGACCTTGTCGCGGTTCATGCCGGTCTTGAGCAGCCTGTATTTGTCCTTGATGCTGGTGTCGGAACACGAGACGGCGGTCCCGGCCAGGAAGATCAGGGCCGCCGTTAAACCGAATCTCTTCATTTTCGCCTTTCCGTCATTTGACCTGCCCGAAGGACAATACCGCCGGCATGTCGCCAGGGACCTTGCAGTTGCTGCGGTCGATGACGCCCACGTATACCCACGAGTCCGTGGTCAGTTGCGTCATCTGCTCCTTTATGCCGGTGTTGTAACCGGGAAATTTAACCCTAACGTCCCATTGGGTATAGTCCGTCAGGCCCAGCGAGACCTGAGTGCCGTTGACGCTGTCCTTGGTCAGATTCATAGAACCATTAATCCCGGCTCGCTGACTGTCGTTCGAGCTGGAGAAATAATAATAATAATCCCTTTGTGTACAACTCGGATAGTTGCTGGCGGAACCGCTGCCCCAGGCATTCCGGGTGCTCATCAATACTCCCCCATTATACATGGCGCCTTTGACGGTGAAACCGGCGTTGGGGCCGGACATCACAACCGACGCATGCTCATTGTTGGTCGGCGTGGGGGCGGTAATGGCGGCATGCGCAAACGTCGTTTGATATCCGTTAGGCTGGGCCGCGGGGCCGGGGAGGTTGGTGAAAGTTATGGTCGAAAAATCCTGGGTTGCGTCCTTGTTCGCGGCCGTGGCGTACATGTTAGGCCCGCGATAGACGCCAACGGTTATGCCGTAAGTGTCGGAGTTGACCGTGAGCAGATTAATCACGGCGTTATAAAAAATGTTGCGGGCCGTGTAGAAGTCCTGGTAATTGGAGTCGTCGGTCCTGTAGCCGATGCCGTCTTTGATCGCATCCGCCAGGTCGGTCTCGGCGTAGGCGAAGGTGGCGTAATAAGGCGTCAGCTTGGCTCGTGGATGCGGCCCGCCAACCTTCGGGTCGTTGCCGTTGCCCATGACGTTGCCCGCGGCGATGTTGGCGACATCCGGGACGACGTCCGTGCTTGCATCCATCAAAGGAGGCGCCGCGACTGGAGCCACATAATTTCGCCAGCCGTTATCGTTATAATTATAAGGCTCACAATGCCTGGTGCACGCGGCGTTGTATGAGACGCCTGGGCCGGGGGAGGTATAGCTGGCGGTGAAAAGGCTCATGACGTAGTCGGCCAGAGGAACGGCTATCTCGCCGGGCGTTACGAATCCCTGGAAATTGGAGGCATCCCGCAGATATTGGATGTCCGAGCCGCCCGACGCCAGGCTGGAACGGCTGGCGGCATAATTCCTGGGATAGACCTCCGGCAAATGCCAGCCTGACCATTGGGTCATGTTAAAAAACCACCAATTATAGTGAGAGTTTATGTCGGGTTGATAAAACGTATCCAACCCGGGGCTTTCCGGCCTCAACTGCCAGCGCTTCATATAGTCTTTGGGCGCCCGCTTTTCCCTGTAGGCTATGACAAACGGCAGATACCCCTTCTGATAGACAAACTGCTGCGTGGCCCCGACCTGCATGTAAAATCTGTTATAATTAAAACCAGTGGCGGGACCCCTGTCGTAAAAGGGGGCGCAAACCCAGGGATCAAACTTCACGTTGCAGGTAATCTCCCAGGGCAAGGACCTCAACATGTCATACCCCATGGTGTTGACGTTCACCTTGCCGTAATTGCGGAAATTCTCGCCGTCGCCCCGCCACTTGTCCGTGGGGACGTACTCGAAGAACTCCGCCAGCAGCGCCCCCGCCGGCACGTCGGGATAGACGTGCGTGGCGTCCAGCGAGCTGGTCCAGCCGTTCTGGCCGGTCTGGGCGGCATAGACGCGATCGCCCGAACCATTCAATGCGCCCGTGTCGTAATTTATGTTCATCCGTTTTGGGGGCGCCGGGTCGAGCATGCCTCTTCCGGGTATGTCCGGGAACTCGTCGCGGACGCGGTGCGGGACGTCCTGGTCGGTCGTCGGGCCAAGAACCCGGATATGGTTCAACTCGCCTATTGACCCGTAAGGCATCCTGCTTTTCAGAAGCCCCGAGTTTTGGCTCGTGGTGAACGCCCACGGCTGCGTGCCCATGATGACGGGCATGCCCCACGCGGCCGAATGATTTTCCTGCCTGTCGCCGGCTGTCGAGGCGGTGTTGGTCTGGAAATTGTGGATGGCCTTTGAAGAGTCTCCGACAGTAATCTGCTTGAGTTCGTCGGCCGTCAGGCTGTTATTGGCCGCCGGCGACACGACGCTCTGATATCCGAGATTATGCACCTTGAGCAGGTTTTTCATTTGTCCGATAACGCCATCGGTGGCGGTCCGCCAGGCGTAGACGGGCAGGCAGACTCTTCGCCTGTCAGCCGCGCTGACTCCGCTGGTGTCGTCCCGCAGCCCCTCCAGCGCGTACCCCGTGCCGCCGGTGCCCGGGGCCAGGCCGGCGTTGTTGGGCGCGGCGGCGAACTCGCTGATCTTGACCGAGTCGAGTTGAACCGCGGCGCCGCCGTTTCGGACGAGCCGGATGAGCGTGTTGGAGTCGAAGGCCAGGCCCGGCACCTGTACCGCCCCTGCCGGCAGATTGAAGTCCGCGGTGCCAGCGAGCGTGCCGGCCCCGATGTCGTCGATGTAGCCGCCCAAGTCGTAATAAACCTTGCGATCGCTGGCGGCGGCAAGCGGGGTGGCGCCGATCGTGAATGTGCCGAGATTCGCCGCGCCCTTGAATATATCGAAGGTAAACCTGTTGTCGGTGGCGGACACCTTGTAATACGGGTTGTAAACCTCTATCGCGTAGCACCACGCCCCGGCCCTGGCGGAAGGCCACTGGGGCAGCGAGCCGGCGTAGGCCTGGCTGATGTAAGGCTGTTCCCAGACGACATAGACCGCGTCGCCGTCGGGCGAGGTCCACGTGTTCCAGCCGCCGGCGGCGATGTAAGGATTCTCGTACCACGTCGCGTTGACGGTGGATGTGCCCGACGTCTGGGTCCTGTGGCGGTAGAGCCTGTAATTGGCGCAGAAGTATGCCGCCCGCTTCTGGGCGTCCTGGATGCCAAGCTCGTTGAAGAAATACTTCATCTGATAATACAGTTGATTGAGGAAGGCGTCCCACGAGCCGTACTGGACCTCGCTGCCCATGTTCGTCGGATCGGGCACAAACACGGATGTTACGTCTGATCCTGAGGCGCTCAGGCCGTCAAGAGGCATCCTGTAAAGCATGGTGTTGGCGCTGGCGCTCGACCAGGTAGGCGCGGCGGCGACGCCCGGCAGCGTCCTGTAACCGTTGATCACGGCCGGATATCTCATAAGCGACCGCGTGCAATTGTGGGCCGTGCACATCTTGTATTGAGCGGTTCCCAGGTAGCTCGTGTTGGTAACGTTCGTTCCGTAACCGTAGAATCTCCCCATAAAATTGAAACCAGTGCTGTAATTCATCTTCAGGTTGTCGTCGCAGGCTATGGGGCTGTACGTCGGCGTCGCGGACTTGGGCGTGAAATATCTCAGCGAGACGTTATAGTACAGGTCCCTGTAATCGGTGCCGCTGATGGCGGCGCCAGTGTTCTTCAGGGCCCGGTAATAGGCGTTCGGCGTGTAACTGATGAACGGCTGGACGAACTGCGGGCTGATTGGCGGAACGGTCGAGACGCTGGAAGTATAAGTGGCTGAGTTGTCGAAAGAATGGTAGCCTATGCCCTGGAAACCCACGTTTATGTTACACACGGCGGACAGGTCGTAGACCATGGCGGCGGCGAAATACCTGTCCCCCTGGTCGTTAAGGACGTTGGTGTCGAAAAGAAATGCCTTCCCCTCCCTGGGGTTGGAGCTGCTGTCCGTCTCGCCATATCCGTCCACGTCGGTCAGTTGAAAACTCTTGGTGGTAAGATACGCGGCCTGGGCGGCGGTAAGCGTCTTGTCGATCAGATTCGTCGGATGTATGGGCGGCGCGCCTCGAGTTGACGGAGACCAACTCAGGCCGTCCAGGGGGTACATCTTTTCGCCGCTAAGGGGGTAAAGATTGGTGATCATTGTGGGATGATCGCCCAGCCATTTGTCCACGTCTTCCGAGGAGTAATCGATGAACTTCTTCCACTTGTCGACGCTGGTCGACTGGTTCCACAGGTCGCCGTAAGGGGCGTACGTCGCGCTGGCGCTCGTTATCGCGGCTATGTGCGCGTCGTCCGCTATGTGCTGGATCGCCTGGCGGAGTATGCCCCTTGCGACGATCTGGGCGCCGGCGGAGGTGTCGGACGACATGTTTGCCTTGCGGTCGATGCGGGCCATCGTGAGCATGGTCGTGCCCAGGATGGCCAGTATCGTCAGCAGCCCGACGATGAGTATCAGGGCCGTGCCGGAATTCCTGGATTGCCTGATTGCCGTTTTCATGGCGTCATGTTCCTTTCTTTGGCAGCGAAACCACTACCGAGAATGAAATGCCGTTGGCCCCCAGCGCTGCGACCTCGTCGCCGGTGAGCGAGAAGGTAAGCCGCAGGGCCGCCGGAAACGCATATGTGCCGGTGGTGTCCCTATTCTCGCCCCTGCGCCACAGGATGCCGCCGGCGGGGACCGTGCTCCAGGCCAGTTCGTTGCCGCCGCCCAGCGTGCCGTCGGTCCATTCGACGGTGAACTGCGCGGCGCCGGTGGCCAGGTACTTCCATACCTGCAGCATGTCGTTGGTGGTCTGCACCGGCAGCGGGAGGCTGTCGGGCACGTAGCCGCTGGAGTTGAGCAGTTCGTAAACGGCCCCTCCGCTGGCCAGCAGATTGGATTGGGTCATCACGTCCCCCAGATACCACGGGCAACCGTCGTAAGTCGTCCCCCGCTGGGCGGCCGGGGCGCGGCTCAAAAGCCAGCTTGCCCGGAGCAGTATCTTCTCGCCGCTGAGCGAGCCGGTAACCGGCACCAGGGCGTACGCGCAGATCGCTGAAAAGCTCTGGGTACAGTCCACAAAGTTATTGCCCGATCCTTCGTCGCTGTATCCCGACAGCGTGCTGGACGTCGCCAGCGAGCCTGTCCTTGTCAACATCAGGACGCTGTAGTTGACGCCGCCGACGTTCCTGTAGCCGGCGTAGAGAAAGCCCTGCTGGCAGTGCGTTTCGACATCTTTCCTGATGACCCGCTCGATGGCGTTGATGGCGGTGTTTGCCCGCATGATCGCGGTGGTCCTCTTGACGAGCCTCTGGGCCTGGACCAGCACCCAGCCGAAGATCACGATCAGCATGGAAAACAGCGCCACGGCCACCAGCATCTCGATCAGCGTGAAGCCCCGTCCTTTTCTCGTGGCACGGGCATCCGACTTCGCCGAGGCTACGCCGGACAAGTCCTGCCCGCGTGTTGCATGGGCGTCTCGCCCATGCCTCCGGAAACTTCCCGCGGGCGAAACGGCCGCGATACTCATATGCAAGATGCTCATGCCGCTTTTTTCAGAGGTTCCTGTCGTCATTTCCGGATCCTTTCGGCTCTCAGCAGTTTATTACTACAATACCATGAAGGCCATTTTGGACATATCAGTGAATTCAACCGCCTTATTTCGCCCCTACAAGGCTCTAATTTTATCTATCGCCAATTCCCAGGGCGTTGCCCTGGGCTATCCTATTTTGCCCTTTCAGGGCTTTAAAACCATCGGCCTGTTCCATTTGCTTTGAATCGCCGATTATCCAATGTTGACGAAATCGCGCGGCCCCAAAGGGGCGAAATATTACAGCCCAGGGCAACGCCCTGGGACACGGCCAATCCGACATTCAAGCCCTGTAGGGGCGAAATAAAAAATCACTATTTAAATCCGACAGACCCGGCCGCCAAAAGCCGGAAAATACGCGCCTTTTCGCTTCGTAATGTTATAGCACTATTTGAATAGACTCCTATTTGCGCGGATACGTTCTCATCGACGCCGTGCCTACGGCGGGGCTGAGCCTCAACTGCGAGCCTTCCTGGAGTATGTAGGCGTCCACAACCACCCTGCCGTAATACCACGGCGCCAGGGCGGTATCCAGCCTGCCCTTCTTGCCGTCGGATGAAGTTTCTATGATGTTCGCCCATGCGCCGGGCAGGGCCTCGGCCAGGCCGGCCTGAATATTGGCAAAGTCCGTAAGGGCTGGGGCGCCGGTGTAAGGCCTGTACTTCAGCACGCTTGCACCCGCCTGATCTATGGACACCAGGCGCTTGACCAGGACGGGCGAACCGTATCGCAGATGGCCCGTGTCGCCGGACGGCAGATATATCCACGTTGGATCGTAGGCGTTCGAGTCGGGGTTCCACCCGACGCTGAGGTTCTGGACCTCCTGGAGCGTAACGGTCTGGCTGGGGTCGAGCTGGCGATATGCGGTAACGACGAGCAGCCATGCGTCGCCGGCCACCCGGCGGGCCAGGAGCTTGAACCCGTCCCCGCTGCCGGCGGCGCCGTAGACCTTGCTGTTGGCCGAGACGACCGTATTGGGCACCTCGACGAGCTGGCTGGGGCTGGCCGTGGCCAGGGCGTAGTTGCCGGCGTCCTGGGTCTGGAAGTTGGAGGCCTTGAAGGTCTGCTCGGAGATCGCCAGGCCCGTCTGCGTGATTATCCTGCCCAGCACCAGCTTGAACGAGTTGTTGTTCTCGTAGATCGCCGCTGCGAACAGACCCAGCGAGATCGACAGGCACGACGCCATGATCCCCAGGGCTATCAGGAGTTCCACCAGCGTAAACCCTTTTTTGCGGCCGTTTCGGCGGTTTTTCATGTCTATTTCCTCGGGAACAGCAGGCCGTTATACCTGTTGACGGGTATGATCTGGCCGTTTTTATTGAGATAATCGGCCCGGTTTTGGGCGGCGGTCTGGCCGTTGCCGGCCTGGATCGCGCGGAGCTTGCTGCTGTCGAACAGCGTCAAACCCCAGGCCCCGTATTTGCCACGGGACTGGTCCCACGCCGGCGCCGGATAGCGCGGCGTGTCGATCGGATAGGTATTCCAGTTGTGCGCCCACTTGTGCGGGTCAAACATCGGCGCGGCGCCGTAAAACAACGTGTCGTCGCCGGATCTGGTATAAGGGTTCGGATTCCCCGTTTGGATGGAGCCCACGTACCTCAAATTGCCGTAGTAGGTCGACATAGTTGCACTGTTGCCGTAAGGACACCTGATGGCCTGCCAGACATTATCGGTCGTTGTATATGGCCGATAATCCTTCACCGCGGGCAAGCGGCTTATCAACTGGCCCTGGGGGGTAAACAGGATGTTGACCGTCATAAAGTCTCCGATTCCGTCGTCCATGCCGTCGTTGGGCGGCCCGAGGTAACTGTCCGGTTTGGGCCTGGAGTAACCCGCGTTGCCGCTCAAGTCATCGGTGTCGTGGTCGCCCAGGTCGAACCTGCTGGCGATGTAATTGCCCGAGGCATCCACGAACGTGTCGCTTATCTCGCCGACTGCGTACGTGCCGGGCATGATATAGGGATAATAACTCGTCGACGACAGGAAATGGTTGCCGCTGGGGATCCCTATAAAGAAAATACCTCCCCCTCGAACCGCACACTGCCTTTCGCCGCCGGCCCAGTAATCGGCGGTCCATGCACCGGGCGCCCTCGGATTGCCGTTCCAATCCACCTCTGTCGCCACGTCGGAACTGCCGTCGGCTTTATGGGCGAATACATATGCGAGGCCATAGTAATTATAATGGGCATTAAACTGGTCCTGCGCCCATGTGAATGCCGAGTTTTGCGGCGCGGACCAATTCATCGGCGTGTCTATCTTGCCTATGCACAGCCCCTGCCTGTCCAGCAGATTCGGAAAGGAGAAGCTCTCGTCTGAGTCGTGAATGTAATTGTTCATGTAAAAAGGCGCGACATAACTTGTCGACGTGGACGCTATGGTCGCCAGTTTGGGCTTTTCCGCAAAACCGTTGCACGGCTGGGCGTGAAGGTTCATATATTGGCTGGTCCGCATCGCCTCGTTGCGGGCGAGGGTTATCATGCAGGCAACCAGGTTGTATGCCTGGGCCTCCTGGTTGAACTCTATCAGCCTGCCCAGCGAGGGCAGGACGATGCTGGCCATCAGGATTATAAGGAATATAACCACGATGAGTTCCAGCAGCGTGAAGCCGCCATTCCGTCTTTTGCCGTTTCGTATGATCATGCCCGTTCTCCTGCCTTACATTCCCTGGTCCGAGGTGATGTCGTCGAGTCCGAACGTGGAGTCGGTTTCCCGGCTTGTATTCCAACTTATCGCTCCGCCCCACTGTTTATAGTAATAGTATGTCGGGGCGAACCTGCCGTCCGGCCCGGCCGAAATCAGGATGGGCTTGCCCTGTTGGGACTGATTACTCTGGTAGAGCATCGGGCGGTCCCAGCCGTCCAGAATCGTGGGCGCCATAAGCGATCTTTGCTTGGTGGCGTTGCCCCAATGGCCGGACGGAGTGGCCAAAGTATACCAGGCGTCGGTGGAATCGTCGTAAAGATCCCGGGGCACGTTGGCCTGCTTGAGCGTGCCGGCAGGCATGTTCTTGAGCCTTTCCCTGGAGCCTTTGATGTTCCCCATGTCCCGAACAAGGCGATCGGAGTATATGAAATTGGTCGGTGTTACAGGCGCAGGTGCGACGCCGGTGGCCGGATCAATGATAGTCTGCATTTGAGCAAAGTTGCTGCCGCCCGATGCCGGCCAAATATTCGTTACCTCGTAGTAATAATCGGCGGCGCTCATGGCGATCTTCATGGCCATCCTGGTCCTGTCCGCCCGGGCCATCTGCTGGAACCGCGAGCCGAAGCTGATGACCAGCCCCACCAGGATTGATATGATGGTTACGACGATCATCAGTTCCACCAGCGTGAAGCCGCCGGTCCGGACGGAGACGCGATTTTTTTCTGTCATGCTCATTTTTCTATCCCCAAATCGGTTACCACGTCGTTGCCGACGGGCAGTGTCGGCCACTGGCTGTGCGGCCCCTTCGACATGACGGCGAAGCTGGTGCGGTAGTTGCGGCAGAAATCCAGGAACGCCTGCGTGGGGCCGTCGGCCGGGTTGTCGGCCGCGTTGTACGCGTTATTGAGCGCACTCGTCGAGGTGCTGGGCACAAAGAGGTAATACAGTATCGGGCTGCCGAAGGCGTCGACAAAATACCGCCTGGTCGTGCCGCCGGTGAGTTTGGTCTCGATGTTGTCGGTCCCGCCGTAAGGCCCCCACTGCTGGCCCCGCTGGATCACCCTGTAGCCGAACCCCTCCTGCCCGTCGGCGGTCAGGATATTGGTCATCGCGCCGGTGAGCCCGGCCGGGGCGTAGCCCGTCAGGAACAGCGAGGCAAGCTCCTTGCCCGTCAGCCCGGTCGGAATGTATGTCAGGATCGTCTCGGCGTTGGCCGCGGTGATCCCCTTGTCGATCAGGTCCTGCTTGGTCTGGTCGCGGGAACTCATGGGCCAAGAACCGAAATCGCTCTTGTACATCTCGCAGCCGCCGTCGATCTGCATTACCCTGGAATACGACAGCCGCCATTTTGCGACCACTTTCGCCCGCGCCAGCGAAGGCACGGTCATCATGACCAGAACGCCAATCACGGCCGCCACCGTCAGCAGCTCTATCAGCGTGAACCCGCGGCCGCGCCCGGGATTTCTTTTTATCCTTGCCATCGTTTATCGTCCATAATTCGCGACATCGTCCGTGTTGAAGTAAACCCTGTCCATGCTGGGCCCGACGATCAGGAACGAGTCGTAATTCCACGCGACGGGAAGCCCCTGGCTGGTGTTGCCCATGTTCGTGTTGGTTATGGATGTCGTCCAATTGGCCTGGCGCGAACCTATTCCGAATTGGGTGTATCTGTCCGGCTTGCTGGTGGGGACGTCGAAGTTGTCGGAGAAACGGAAGGCGGAAGTGGTGTCGTTCAGGTTGCCCGGCACGGCCGGCCAGTAAAGTATCGGCAGGGCGCCGGGGAACTGGTCGTTAAGGTCGTAATCAGTCTCGTCGATGACCTTGGCCTTGGTGTAGGAGACATAGACGTTGGCGACATATGTCCCGGGCTTGGTCTTGGTGACGCCATCGTTGGTGACGGTGGCGTCGGTTACATTCGTGTAGTACAACCCGAAGACCGAAGCGGCCAGGACCTGGCTGCCCGTCAGACAGCCTGTCTGGGCACTGCCCGGCGGCGCAGTCCGATTGCCCAGCAGCACGCCAGGATAGCGTATGCCCGGATAATAGGATGTATCCTTCTGATAGCTCTGGGCGGCGCCGGTCAGTTCCTGGACAAACGCGGCGCTTTTGGCCCGTCGGCCCAGCAGAATCGCCCTGTTGAGGCTCGGCATGAGGAGAGTTACCAGTATGGAAATGATCGAAACAACCGTCAGCAATTCGACCATCGTAAACGCGCCTTCGCCTGTCTTCCGCTTGATTAACATTGTTAATCCCTTCTGCCGATCTACCGCAATTCCGTTCCTTCTCTCTTCTTCAATCTTAAAGGGGCGGAATTCTGATCGGAAATAACTAATGGAAAAACTTGCCCGTGTTTCCCGGACCGCCACATTGGGGTCTAAGTTTATTATATTACAATAAGTTAGAGCAAGAAGGGAAAAGGACTTTTTTTGGGGAAAATATTTCAGGAGACCTATGGACACATGGTATTCGGGACAGTTGTCGGCTATTCTCATAAAACTTACACTTATTTTACTGGAAACCAATAACACACGCTTATCTATTTTAAATTCCTCGACTTAGGATGGCTTGGGCCGCTCTTTTTGCCGCTTCGGGGGTATCCAGATCACCCTGGTCTTTGTCCTTTTTCGCTTCTGATATCTTTCTTTCGTCCGAATCGCCCAATCGCTTGGCCATATCCACGTATTTGCCGTAGGATACGACTACCTGGGCGGATGAAGCCTGTGCCATCGGAGTCGGCGCCTCGTTGACGGTCGGCACCTTATTCCTGCCCACATTCCCCTGATTGACGCCGTTGGGGTCGGCTATGTTGGATTTGTCTATCCGGATAGTCATGTTTGCACTCCTGTCCGCAAGTCTATTATCGTCGGAAGTCTTCATTACTTTAGGTTGTTAATGTAAAAAAGTTTCATTTTTTTTGCAAGGATATCCGCAAAAGTCGGCTGCTGCTGCCCGCCCGGCAGCGGAACGGTGCTGGCGACGTCGTCGGCGACGAATTTCTGAAACGCCATCGGGCTTCGCATTACCAGCAGCCATTGCAGGGGTTCGTATCCGGTGCGGATGTTGCTGTCGAACGCCACCTTGATCCGCTCTTCCATCGCCTTGTCGCGGGTGTCCCACACGTCCTCTATGGCCCAGACCAGCCGGCCCTGGCGAACGTCGATCATGCGCAGATACAGACCCACCAGCATCTTGGGGTAGGTCTGATACCGGGTAATCCTGCCGATCAGTATCGCGTCGCAATCCAGGTATTGGGCGAACATATTGAGCTCTTCCAGCGTAAAAGGTTCGGTCTTGTAAACCGGAAGCTGCTCATAGACAGGTTCGTTCGACGGCAGCAGGTTGATGTGGAACAGTCGCCGGGCCTGAATCGACTGAAAAAGCGAATCGGTCATCTGCCTGGCGACCGGCGGATCGAACGGATTCTGGGCCAGCTCGATCAGGACGACCCGCTTGATGCCCGCCAGGGTGTCCGGAGAGTTTATGTAATAGTTCGGCCCCGGTTGAGGCGTGGAGCAGCCGGCGAGCATGAAACCCGCCAGGGCGAAAATTGCCGCCGATCTGAACAGTCTTGTCATCACTTGTGATCCCCTCCGGCAGACCTGGCCGCGGAAGCATCCGCCGCCGGCTGGGCCGCTGCCGCCGGACCCGTCTGCTGGGCGGGCTTGGCCTGCATGCGGGTTTCGTCGCCGCCCAAAAGCTTTATGATATAGTGATAGGCGTCCACATTGGCCTGGAGACCTTTCCGCAGTTCATCGCGGTAGTCCAGCACGTCCCGCTTCCAGGCGTCCAGGTCTTTCTTTACGCCCATGGCCGCGTCGTTGGCTTCCTTGAGTTCCTTCTCCGCCTGGACCGCCCTGTTTTGCAGGGCCACGTTCTCAAGCTGAAGGGCGCGAATCTTCTCGTCCATGTCCTGCTTTTCCTTCTGCGCCTTTATCAGATCGTTCTGCAGTTCGATGCACTTGTCCTTGAGCCTGCCGGCATATGCCACCGCGCTGGCGCCTCCGCCGTCAGAATCGCCGCGAAAGCCCGACTCGGCCAGAGGCCTGGGTGCGTCGGGCGTCATCGGCGTCTGCTGCTGGCCCGGCTGCGCCTGGCCGTACAGAGGCGGGGGCGTGTACATGCTGCCGGATCCGGCCGAGCCGGTCATGCCCGAAGAGCCGCCCTGCTGGCCGTTCGTCGTCCCCTGCGGGCCTCCGGCGCCGCCGGCCTGGCCGGGATGATTCTGCGCCCCGCCGTACTGCTGATGCGGCGAGAAAAACGGCGAGTTGCCCGTGTTAAACCTGTCTTCGTCGCAGCCGGCCAGGGCGATCATCGCCGCGGCCGCAAAAACCATCTTTATCTTTCTGTTCATTGCCCTGCTCCTGTCATGCTTTGGGGTCTTGAAAACATTCTTTTATTTCCGCGAACCTTCCGCCGGTTCGATCGCACATTCCAGGTTGAAAGCCCTTCCGCACGCGCAAACCACCTCTATTACGGTCCTGCCCTGGGCATCGCGAATCACCCTTGCCCGCGGATGCCCGGCCTCGGGCGTCTGGGGCATCGAACCCAGGCCGATCCGCAGAGACGGGCCGGCCGCAACCCGATTCTTCTTTATTACCCTGATTGTTTTTTCTCTGACCGGCATGGCCGTTCCCGTTAAACCTTGTAATCAATCGAGTGTTTGTCGCCGTCGTCATCCAGCCCGCCGGCCGGGCCGGCGCCGCCTTCATCCTGAATCTCAGTCTGGCCGGCCGCATTCGCCTGGTCCTGCCCTTCAAGGAGCTGCTCCTGTTCGTCCTGCTGCTGGCCCTGGGAAGACTTTGCGGATTTCCGCTTCTTCTGCTGGCCCTGCTGTTCTTTCTTCTTGGGCCGGTCCATATGGGGCAGTATCCTGCCCAGCCCGGGCACATCCCCGTGCAGGCTGGGCCTGTTCAGGTTGTATCCGCTGTCGCTGTTCATTCGGTCCCTTTCAGTTTCATTGACAGCTTGAATATTGCCGCCGCGTGAAGCTGGCTGACTCGCGACTCGGTAACTCCCAGGACCTTGGCCGTCTCTTTCATGGTCAGGTCCCGCTCGTAATACAGCAGCAGGATGACGCGGTCGCGCTCGGGCAATTCCTGGATGGCGCTGGTGAGCCGTTCGAGCATTTCGGACTGCTCGACCTGGTCGGCCGGGTTGACGCCCTCGTCCAGCGGGGCCAGAGGCCCCAGCACGGCCTGCTCGTCGCTCATGCCGTGAATCGACAGGAAATGCTGCCTCCTGGCCGCCTCAAACGTCTTGTAAAGCTGGTCCAGCGGCACGCCGACCGCCTCGGCCAGTTCCTCGTCGCCCGGAGGCCTGCCGTTCTCGGCGGCAAACTTGCGATAAACCCACTGGATGTTCTGAATCTGGTTGTGCACCGCCGACGGCACGAACGACCGCCTGCGTATCTCGTCTATCACCGCGCCGCTGACCCGTATGTAGGCGTAGGTCTTGAACTCGGCTTCCATCGACTGGTCGTAGGCCCTGGCGGCCTTGACCAGCCCAAGCGTGCCGGCGGAGATCAGGTCGTCAAGCTCCACCTTGCACATCAGTTGCGAGGTCAGCTTGTTGACGATGTGCCGGACCAGGGGCAGGTGGTCGATGATCCACTTTTCCTCCTGCATCTCGCGCGTCTGCCTGCTGTAGGCCTGGCTGGCCCGCGCCTTCAGGGCGTCGGCGGCGCCTGAGCTCTTTTTTTCAGCTTCTGTTGTCATTGCCGCCGTTCCTCAGTTTGGATTGTGCGGCCTGATTCCTGGCCACCACATCCACAACTATCTTCCAGACAATCCAGGAAACGACCCGGATAAGGACATACAGGCCGGCCGCTCCGGCCAGGGCCCGCCACGCGCAGACCCACGCCGACTGCCCGCTTATCCAGCCGACCAGCGCCAGCAGGAGAAATACGCCGCAAGCCGCCGCTCCGGCTATCTGTCCGTTTCCCGTCATTTACAGGTTCGACCTTCCATATTCGTATTTTACGCCGACGGCGCCGTCTGCGGCGATGTTTCTGTCTGGAGCCTCAGTTGAAGCGCGACCGTGTTTATCGAGTCGATCCGCGTGCCGACCACCACTTCGTCGTAGGCCAGCACGGGCAGTTGCGGCACATGCCTGGCCGCCAGGCTCGCAAGGTGCGGCCTGACGCGGTAGTCGCAAAGCATAACGGCCTTGTCGAAGCCCATTTCCATGGCCTTGGTCCAGGCCTCGGATATCTTCTTGCCCAGTTCCATCGTGCGGTCGGGCGCCATCGCGAGCGTTTCGCCTTCGCCGGCCTTGGCCAGGCTGCTGCGAAGCTCGTATTCAAGGTTGGGTTCCAGCACGATCGCCGTGAGCTTGCCGGCGACGCTGAACTGCTCGGTTATGGTCCGCGCCAGCCTCTTGCGGACAAGCTCGGTCAGCACCGCGGCGTCCTTGGTCCGCGGGGCGTTGTCGCCCAAAGTCTCCAGTATCTGCGGCAGATCGCGGATGGGTATGCCGTCCCGCAGGAGGTTCTGGAGCACGCGGTGCAGCAGGCTCATCGGGACGATCTCCCCGACGATGCCGGTTACAACCGCCGGCTGCTTTTCCTTCAGGCGGTCCACCAGCTTCTGCACGTCGTCGCGGGACAGCAATTCGCACGCGTGCCGCCTCAGCGTCTCCGACAGGTGCGTTACGGGGATCGTCTCCGGATCGACCACGGTATAGCCGTTGATCTCGGCCTGTTCCTTCAGGTCCGGGGTGATCCACAGCGCCGGCAGGTTGAACACCGGCTCCTGGGCCGCCGTGCCGGGCACAGGCTTGCTCACCGCGCCCAGGTCCATCGCCAGCAGCTTCTCGGGCTCCAGACGCCCGCCGGCGACCACGTGGTTATTGATCCGTATCTCGTAGGTGTTGGGGTCCATGTTCACGTTGTCGCGCAGGCGGACCAGCGGAAGCACGATGCCGAACTGCTGCGCGAACATGCGGCGCAGCGGCGTTATCCGGTGCGCCAGGCTGCCCTCGCGCCGCGGGTCGATCAGCCGGATCAGCTTCGAGCCGACCTGGATGCAGATGCGGTCCACGTCCAGAAGCTCCTCGATCGGAATTTCGTCGGGCTTGGCGCCGGCGGCTTCCTTGGGCTTGGCCTTTTCCTTCTCGGCGCCTTGGGACTTCTCGTGCGAGGCGATGGCCCGCGAAAGCAGTCCGGCGCCGATGGCCAGAAGCGCAAACGGTATCTTCGGGAAACCAGGCACGAAGATCATGGCGCCCATCAGGAACGCCGCGATGCCGATAGGCCGGCTTCGGAACAGCATCTGGCGGACCAGGTCTGTGCTCAGCGACGTCTGCGTGGCCGTCTTGGTGATAAGGAAGCCCGACGCGGTGGCGACGATGACGGCCGGAATCTGGCTGACCAGGCCGTCGCCGATGGCCAGGATGACGTACCGCCGGATGGATTCGGCCGGGGACATGTCCTTGCTTAAGCCCATCAGAAAGCCGCCGCAGATGTTGACCAGCACAATGACCAGCCCCGCGACGGCGTCGCCGCGGATGAACTTGCTGGCGCCGTCCATCGCCCCGTAGAACTCGCTCTCCTTGACGATCTTGGCCCGGCGGGCCTTGGCCTCGTCCTCGCCGATCAGCCCGGCGTTAAGGTCGGCGTCGATGGCCATCTGCTTGCCGGGCATCGCGTCCAGGTTGAACCTGGCCGCCACCTCGCTGATGCGCTCGGCGCCTTTCGTGATAACGATGAACTGGATCACCACGATGATCAGGAAGATGACCAGCCCTATCACAAGGCTGCCGCCCGCCACGAAGTTGCCGAACGTCAGGATGATGTGCCCGGCGTCGCCCTGCATGAGGATCAGCCTGGTCGAGGCCACGTTCAGCGCGACGCGGAACAGCGTCAGAAACAGCAGCAGCGACGGGAACGTGGAAAAGTCGATCGCCTCGCGCTGCGACAGGACGATGATGAGCGTGGCGATCGAGACCGCAAGGCTGCACGCCAGCAGGACGTCCATCATGAACGTCGGCAGAGGCACCAGCAGGGTGGCCAGGACCATCGCCACGCCCATCGCGAAGACGATGTCGTTGCTGGCGATCAGCCTGCCAAGCACTCCGCCCGGCATGGCCGGCGATGGCAACTGCGCCATTGTTGTCTTGCCTTTTCCGTTCATTTGGCCACGTTTATCGTCGCTTCAGCCCGCTGCCGGCGGGACCGCAGGCGGAAGATCATCGCCAGGACTTCCGCCACGGCCACGTAGAGGGCCTCGGGTATGTACTCGTCCAACTCGACGGTGCTGTAGATCGCCCGGGCCAGTTCGGGCCGCCGGACGATCGGAATATTGTGTTCCGCCGCTATCTGCTTGATCCGCTCGCACAGCAGGTCGGCGCCCTTGGCCACCACTTTGGGAGCCATCATGGTGTCGCTGTCGTATTGCAGCGCCACGGCGTAGTGGGTCGGGTTGGTTATGACCACGTCGGCCTTGGGGACCTTCTTCATCATCCGCTGGCGGCTCATGGCCATCTGCTTGGTGCGAATCTTGGCGCGGGCCTCGGCGGGCATCTCCTGGTTCTTCATCTCGTCCTTGACCTCCTGCTTGGTCATCCGCAGTTCCCGCATGTAGTTCCATTTCTGGTAGGCCACGTCTATGCCGGCTATGACCAACAGGCAGATTGCGAACCGCAGCAGCAGCCCGAAGACCAGTTCGGCCATCACCATCGCCGAAGCCAGCGGGGTAGCCCATCGCAGGTCCATCATTTCCTGCATCCGGTCCCTCAGGTAAACCCATATCACTATCGCGATAACCGTCAACTTGGCCATCGAGATCAACACGTTCACCACCATTTTCATGGAGAAAAGGTTCTTGAAGCCCGTGATCGGATTCAGCCTGGACAGATCCCAGCGAAGCGCCTTGGTCGAAAAGCCCCAGCCGCTGACCAGCAGGCTGCCGGCCACCGACGCCGCCAACGCCCCTATCATGAACGGGATGAGCTTTATCAGCACCTCGACGCTCTGCCAGTACAGCAGCGATTCAATGGCGTTTGTGCCATTGACCGACGTGGCCTGGGCGCGAAGGCCCCTCTCCAGAATGCCCTTGAACCACCCGAACAGGCCCGCTCCGGCCAGCGAAAGAACCAGCAGGATCGTGCCGACCATGAAGGCATGGGGCAGTTCCTGGCTGTCAGGAATCCTGCCCTCAGCCCGAGCGTCGCCCAACCGTTTGGCGGTCGGTTTTTCTGTGCGTTCGCCTGTCGATTGTTCAGCCATTTTAAGGTTGCTTCCTCAGGTCAGGACGCGATAATTCCCTGCAGCCAAAGGCTCATCTCGCCTGTATATGTCTGCAAAAGCGGCAGCATAGCCGCCGCCATTAAAAAGCCGATCCCGACCCGGATCGGGAAACTCTCGAACAATATGTTCATTTCAGGCAAAATCCGTGCCAGAATCGCCATCGCCACGATAATCACCACAAAAGCCGCCAGAACCGGGGCCGACAGCTTGATGGCGAAGATGAACATCGCAGAACCCGCCGCCAGCAGAACTTGCGCCAAAGCCCCGACGTCGGGCGGACTTGCCAATGGAAAGGCCTTGTAGCTGCTGGCCAGCAGCCAGATCAGAAGCTGGTGGCCCCCCGCAACCAGGAAACAGACCAGGAAGCTCATCTCCATGAACAGGGCCATTGTCTCGCCTTCCTCGCCTGTGGCCGGGTTTATGACCCCCGCGTCGGCCATTCCCATCTGTTGGGCCGCCACGTGCCCGCACATCTGCACCGCCATATAAAGGAAGTTCGCCGTCAGGCCCAGCCCGATCCCGATAATTATCTCCTGGATTACCGCGATTATCCCGCCAAGCCACGAAAGCCCATAAACCTCCGGCCCGGCCGCCGGAATGTTCAGGTAGAAAAAGACCGCTATCAACACGGCTATTCCGGCCCGGACGAAGACGGGCAGCGGCGTCCAGCCGAAGACAGGCAAAACCGCGAAGAACGCCGTTATCCGCGCCAGCAGCAGCACAAACGGCAGGATTATCGGGAACCAGCTATCCATTTTCAGGGCACCACCGAATGCATCTGGTTGAAAATCTCCACCGTGAACGCGACGATCTGCTGGAGCATCCAGCCGCCGAAAATCAGGGCCGATATGCCCACCGCCGCCATCTTTATCACCATGCCGGCCGTCATGTCGCGTATCGACGTAACCGCCTGGAGCATCGCCGTTATGACGCCCACGACCGTCGCCACTATCAGGATAGGCAGCGACGCGATCAGCGTTACTTCCAGCGCCCGTCTGCTCACGCTCAATATCAGGTCGTCTGTCATTGCGTTTAACCTCAGCTATCTGAAGCTGCTGACAAGGGTCTCCACCAGCAGCCGCCAGCCGTCCACCAGGACGAACAGGATGATCTTCAGAGGCAGCGAGATCATCACCGGCGGCAGCATCATCATGCCCGTGCTGAGCAGAATGCCCGAAATAACCAGGTCGATCACCAGGAACGGGATGAAAAGCAGGCAGCCCATCTCGAAGGCTGTGCGGAACTCGCTTATCGCGAAGGCCGGTATAACCACGTGCATCGGCAGATCTGCCGGCGCGTTCGGCGGGGCAATGCCAGCCATGTCCACGAACATCCCAAGGTCGCTCTCCTTGGTCTGGCGGAGCATGAACTCCTTGAGCGGGTCCTTGCCCTTCTCCATCGCGTCCTGGAACGATATCTTGTCGGTAAGATACGGCTGTATCGCCGCCTGGTTTATCCGCTCGAAGGTCGGGGCCATCGTGAACAGAGTCAGGAACAGCGCCAGGCCTATGATCGCGATCGTCGGCGGGATGGTCTGCGTCGAGAGCGCCCGCCGCACGAACGACAGCACGATCACGATCCGCGTGAACGACGTTATCATGACCAGCAGGCTCGGCAGGATCGCCAGGATGCCGAAAATGACCGCAAGACGCACCGGCGAGGACCAGTCCTTGCCGGAGGCCTCCTTGCTGGACGCCTTGTCGAGCGCTTGGACCATCTCGGTTACCGAGGGCATGGCTTGGGCGGGCGAAGCCGCCGGCGCGGTGGCCGGCTGCTGGGCAAAGGCCTCCCGCGGGGCCGCAAGGGCCATCAGCACGCCCGTCGAAATGATAATGGCCCCGATCTTCATTCCTCGCCTTTCCCGGCCGATTGGACCGCCGCAACCGGCTGCCCGGCCGACTGATCCTGCTGCGACGGCTCAGTCTGTTCGGTTACGTCGGCCAGCATCGAAAGCGAATCGCGGCAGCTTCCCACCAGTATCCGCCTGCCGCCCACCTTCAGCAGATGCACCCGCTGGCGGGGATTCAGGCTGACCGTCTCCAGCAGCTTTACGTTTCTGCCGCCGGCCGGGGCAAGCCCCAACTTTGGCAGCAGCCGTCTGGCCAGGATTATCACAGCCCCGCCCAGCAGCAATATCAGGATGGTATATCCGATGGTCTGCCATGCCAGGTCCCCCACGTCGCCCTGCTTTGTCTGCCTGGAATCCCTGGGCGCGTCGAGCCGGCCCGTGAGATTTTTCAGCCCGCCCTGCTGGGCCGCGCCTGTTACAGGCGCCGACGCCGGCTGCATGGAAACCGGAGCCGTCGCCGGCTGACCGGCCGCGGTGGACGTCTTCGTCTCGCCGGCCCCCGGCGACTGCACGTTCAGGCCCTGCTGGCAGCTCCCTTGCACCGATATCAACAGGACGCAGCCCAGGCAAATCGCCAGTGAGCCGAGCCGTCCAGCCAGAATGTGCGCAGTCCAATATTTCAGCATACCCCCAAATATGCACATATCATGCCAACAAACCTTAAGTTATTCCGGCGACAGGAACTTCCTTCCGCACCGCCCGCAAAAATTTCCGCATCCGATATAACCGCCGCCGCGGCAGACCGTTATGCCTGGATTCCAAACACAGCCTTATTGTGGAACTTCACCCGCCACGGCAAAAAAACTGCGCATAACAGCCTGATATTAAAATAGTTGTAAAATTTTCCGCCTCGCCTTTGCCTCCGCCGACCCCAAAAAGCCTGGATGTAAAAAACTCGCCCGCCCCACGACGAGAAAATATACAGTTCTACAGGCCGCACTACGCGCCCGATCAGCGATTGGACATCCTCGCGCTCAAGGCCGCTCGCGGCTGGTCGCTCGCACAGGCGGCTAAAATTTTTCTCGTGGATGCCAATACTCTGGCAACCTGGTTCAAGCGGCTGGGTGAATCCGGCCCGGACGCGCTCGTCAAAATGCCCGTCCCGGTCAATCGCTTCCCGAATTTCGTCCGGCACGTCGTCCAGCGGCTTAGAGCCGTCTGCCCGGCCTTGGGCAAGGTCAAGTTAGCCCAAACTCTCGCTCGGGCCGGCCTGCACTTGGCTGCGTCCACGGTTGGACGGTTGCTCAAAGAAAAGCCCGATTCAAATAAACCAGGCGATACCAATGCCGCCTCCGCCACGCCATGCAAATCAGACCGCGTCGTTCGAGCCGACTATCCCAACCACGTCTGGCACGTCGATCTGACTACCGTGCCCATCGGCGGCTTCTGGACACCCTGGCTGCCGTTCGCCCTGCCGCAATGCTTTCCGTTCTGCTGGTGGGTCGCCGCGATCATCGATCATTTTTCCCGGAAGGTTATGGGCATAGCCGTCTTCCGCAAGCAGCCAAACTGCCGGCAGATCAGGGATTTTCTGGCCAAAGCTATTCGCAAGGCCAAAGCCTTGCCAAGATATATCATCTGCGACAAGGGCGGCCAGTTCTGGTGCATGCCCTTCAAACGCTGGTGCAGGCGTCGCAAGATCAGGCCGCGATTCGGCGCGGTCCACAAGCACGGCAGCATCGCCGTCATCGAACGGTTTATCCTGACCATGAAAAATGAATGCTTCAGGCGGTCCATCGTGCCGCTGTGGCGTAAGGAGTTTATCAGGCAGGCCGAAAACTATATTGACTGGCACAACCGCTTCCGCCCGCATACTACTCTTCACGGCCGCACGCCGCAGGAACGTTACCTTCGCATACCGGCCGCGTGTCGAAGGCCACGATTTGAGCCTCGACCTTGCTGGCCGGTCGACTCCGCCTGTGCTTCTCCACAGGCGAAAATTCGCGGGCAGCCCGGTGTCGTACTTGGCCTTTCTGTCGCATGGCATCACGGCTGCCGTAACCTGCCCGTCGTCTCGCTCAATCGCGTCGCGTAGGCAAAGTTTTGCCGCGTGGATTGCAAATCGATCTGCACATCCGGTCTGCGCCGAGGTTGATTGTCAATCGCATTAGTCCTCAACAACTCGATCTGATCGATGCGCCTTCTATATTTGTTTGTCAAAAAGCTTCATCACAGCCCTAAACGGCTGCGAATAATACCCGAACAATTACTCAACAAAGAACGCTGGACCAGCACACTAGACCAGCGCAGCCGAAGAATACTTTCCTAAAGACCACTGGGCGGTATTAATAGGATAGTTTTTAATTGTGAGATATTTTTCAATTATATCGTCAAGTCCGATATATGTTACCAATGCCCATTTGCCATAAATATTCCCCTGCTTAACAACATCGGCTTTACCAACTACCCTTTCTTTTTCATTACGATATTTTTCAACTAATGATATTTCGTCACGGAAATAATGTATTTTTAGCGTGTTGCGAGAATCAAGTGGCTCGTTCGAGACTACACTAAAATATCCCATTTTAAAAAGTTCATAATCAGTAATAATCGGAGGAAATAATAAACTATTTATAGCAAGAGTTGGCAAATCATTTGTAGTATTACTATTTGTTGAATATATATACAAAAGTAGGCATCCTTTCCAGCATGCAATATCGATCGAAGTACTAACACTACAACGAAACTTCCTCTGGCATGATGCAGCATCGCAGCTTATACAACTTGACGCCAAGTCTGCGTAACCGCCTGAGTTTGGCTTTCACGTGGGACTGCCGTGCGCGCCGATTGCGGTTCTGCGTCTCGGTGA